>CAZOSW010000001.1:0-12268 GCA_964582765.1 uncultured Planctomycetales bacterium
TGGATGGGTGATTATGGCGATATCAAATATGATGGCGCTTCAAAAGAAGATGCGTATTTAGGGGATACTTGTGTTAAGATAACTTATAGTGGACAAGCTACTCAAGGGGCTCGCTGGGCAGGAATTTTCTGGCAGAATCCGGCAAACAACTGGGGTGGTGTTGATGCAGGTTACGATCTTTCTAAAGCCACCAAGTTTACTTTTTGGGCGCGCGGCGCAAAAGGCGGCGAGCGTATTGAAGAGTTTAAAGTCGGCGGTATTATGGGAGAGTTCTCGGATTCAGATAGCGCAACTATCGGTCCGGTTATCTTGAATAAAGAATGGACGCAATACACCATTGACCTAAAAGGTAAAGATATGTCATATATTATCGGTGGTTTTGCCTGGTCAACTAATGTGGACAACAACCCGGAAGGCGCTACATTCTATTTGGATGAGATTAAGTTCGATTAAAGAAAATAAAAACAATTCACAATATAGAGCTGCAGGTTACAGGCGTTTTTTGCTTGTAGCCTGCAGCTTTTTGTTTATATTTATTCTGTCCTCCTGTAAGGAAAATTCCGGTGTTTATATCCAGAAATTAAAAAATCAACATTATCGCCTTGTAGCCGGAGGAAAGCCGTATATTGTAAAAGGAGTTTGCTATAATCCGATTCCCATCGGCTCAAATCACGAATACGATTGGTGGAGTGACCCAAATAAGCCATGGATTGTTGACGGTAAGTTGATGAAGCAAATGGGGATTAATACTATTCGTCTTTATCAATCACATGAAGATTCTAATGAAGTAAAGCAGGTAATTCGGGATTTATATAATTTATACGGAATCCGTACACTTCTTGGCGACTGGCTTGGATTTTGGGAGTATCCTTGCCCTTTTTACGGCGATAAAAAATTTCAGGATAAAGTAAAGAAACAGGTATTAGAGATAGTTAACCTCTATAAAGATGAGCCGGGTATACTCGGGTGGATTTTAGGAAACGAAAATAATTATTCCTGCCTAGGCCACGTAAATCCATGGTCAAGCCCGGAGGTTGATCTCGAACCGGATCCGCAGAAACAGAAAAAGATGCGCGCACAAATTTATTATTCCTTTGTAAATGATATTTCCAAAGAGATTCATAAGATAGACCCGAATCATCCTGTGGGCCTTGGTAACGGAGAGTTAATAGGGTTGGATTCTGCTAATAAATTTTGCTCAGACGTTGATTTTGTGGCTTGTATAATTTACCGCGGGAAAACTTTCGGTAATCTTTTTAGATCCTTGAAAATGACCTTTGATAAACCGGTACTTTTAGCGGAGTTCGGAGCCGATTGTTATGATGCATATTTAAAAAAAGAAGACCAGAATATGCAGGCTTTTTTTCTACAGCTGCAGTGGAACCAGATTTATGAAAATCTGGCTAATAATAAAGCCGGAGAAGGTAATTGTATAGGGGGGGCTATTTTTGAGTGGACTGATGAATGGTGGAAACACAATCCGGATAATCCGGAGGCTTGGCCGGTGCATGATACTGAAAGCGGCTGGTCTAACGGAAGCTATTATTTTGATATTCGCGCAGAAAAAAATATGAACATGAATGAAGAGTGGTTTGGTATTGTCGCATTGAGTCCGGAGCTGGAGAACGCTTCGTCTGGCGGCATGGCTGTCGGACAAGTAGGCGGGCAGGGTTTAAATAAGCGTATACCGCGTAAGGCCTATTATGTTATCCGGGAGTTTTGGAAGAATCCGGTATTAAAAAAATCACATAACAATAAAGCTCATTAGGGGAGGGGAGTATGTTAGCTTTAAGATTTGCGGTATTATTTTTAATTTTGGTTTCATCTCCATCCTTGGTTTTTTCTTCTGATGCGCCTGCTTGCGCGGATATTGAAGGATTAAAAGTAAAGTATTTTGCGCAAAATCAATACAATGAATTTATTAAGGAACTCGATAATTTTAAAAGTAAGGATAAGCTTATTCAGCCTTGCCTTGATTACTACAAGGCCCTTGGCCGCTATCAGCAGCTTAAGTATTTGGAAGAGAAACAACTATGGGATGATTATTTTACCAGCGGTAACTCTTACCGCGATCAGATAGTGGAGAATACAAAAAAGGTTATTGATCAGGTTGCTAGTTCCGAATCCCTAAAGTTAAAAAGCATGCTTTTGCTTTGGCAGTTCCATCGTGACCAGCAGGATGCTTTTAGCGAGCAGGCGTCAGCTGATTTAATGACAGAATTAGATGCCTATGCAAAAGCGGCAAGTGACCCTGAATTAATCAAGGACACAGCGGATAAACTTTTAGCTTATGAAGAAAAGCAAAACGCCAGGATAGCCTATAAACTTTATGTGAATAAACTCGTTGCAGGCAAATTGACAGAGCCGGAATTAAAGAAGACGGCTGCGGGTTTCTACAAAGACGGTAATCTGGAATTAGCCCAGAGCCTTTATGATATTTATATAGAAAGGATTTCAAAATCCCTTGCCCCGGAAAAGCTTAGTCCGGAACTATTTGAAATTGCCAGTCTCTTTGTTTATAAACCGCAGGGTTTTTTTGATATGGCCTACGCAGAGAAGATTTACTCAAAAATAGAAGAACTGGGGCAGAAGAATGTTTTTAACCAGGAAACAATCTACTTGCGCGCATTTAATTTAGAGAAACTCAGGGATTATAAGAAGGCAAGAGAGCTTTATTTAGAGTTAATTCAAAACTATCCGGATAGTAAGTATTATGATGAAGCTGTTTATAAAATTGCCATGATTAATGCGTATGAATTGAAAAACTTATCTCAAGGCAAGAAATATTTTGAAATACTTGCTGCCAAGACTGTCTTTAGCCCGCAGGTAATTTATAGTTTTTATCAATTGGGCCTCCTTACGCAATGGGAAGGGGATTTGACCGGCGCTAGAAATTATTATAATCTGTTGCTAAAAAATTCCGCGGAAAATTATGCTTCAATAACAGCAGAAGCCAAAGATAGGCTTAAAGAAATAGAAGAGAATAGAGAGATAAGTTATAACTTGAAAACTTTTCTCGACCTGTCTTTAAAAGAAGATAACGCGCTTATCGAGTCGGGCAGGGCTGAATTAAAAGATTCTAGCTATGTATTGGAAAAAAATCAGAAATTTACAGTTTCTTCTTTGGTCAGTATGCCGCAGAGCGGATGTAACCAGGTTCAGTTGCAGTATTTATGGAGCGGTGACTTAGGTGGTGCTAGTCCCGGAGTAGACGAAGATAATTTTCAAGGCGCCTATCCTGATACCGGGACAAAAGCAGTGAATATAGTTATAATTTCACCTTCCGGAGCCCTAGACCGCTCATTCATAATGACGGATGTTTATTAATTCCTGAAAATACTTGACTTAAGGCCTCTTTAGTAGTATAAATAAGACAAATATTTAGTTTTTTTCAAATAAAATTAAATTTATCTTATGCAATCTTTTGATTTACAAAAAGAAACTTTCAGCGAAAAAGAAAAACGCAATATTGAAATACTGGGTATACTTAGGAAACGTGGGCCGGTAAGCCGCTCGGATATTTCTCAGGAGTTGGGGATAAATGTAGTAAGTATCTCTAATTATATTGACGATTTTATCAAGTGTAATTTGGTTTATGAGAAAGAACTTGACATATCTGAAGGCGGCCGCAGGCCTGTACTATTGGATTTAAATCCGCGCGCAGGATATGCTATTGGCGTAGGATTAAATCTGATGAATATGGTGGGCCTGCTTATTGATTTAAACGGTAATATTATTACTAAAACTCAAATCGCACGCCCTGGTGCTTCGGTAAAAGAAGTTTCCGAATGCCTCTTAGAAATTGTTCGTGAAATTTTAAGGCGTTCTAAGGGCTACGTTGAAAACATAAAAGGTATCGGCGTAGGTGTTGCCGGCTTAATAAATAAAAAAGACGGCTCAATCCATTGGCCGCAAAAAATGGATCATTATTATACATATGCTTCGGTAGATCTTCCGTTAAAGGGATTGATGGAAAAAGAATTTAATCTGCCGGCCTTGATAGAAAATGATGCAACTAGTGCATGCTTTGGCGAGCATTGGTTTGGTTTAGAAGGTTACAAAAATGTCCTTTATATGTTTTCCGGAGTGGGATGCGGAATTATGATTAATGGAGAGCTTTACCGTGGCTCTCAGGGTTATGCCGGTGAGATTAGTATTTATAACTATAAGGAGCAAGATAATTTTAACTGCGAAAGCGGTTCTCCTTGTTTTATTAAGCGTTGGGATATGGATCTGGGGATTGTTGATGAGTTAAAAGCAATCCTGTTAGAAGAAAAAGATAAGGCAGCTGAATTTTTCCGGACAGCTTCAACAAATATAGATAGCCTTGATTTAAAAAGTATTTTTAACGCCGCCCGTTTAAAGAACGAATTAGCTTTGAAAGTTTTAGAAAGAGCAGCGAAAAGATTAGGAATTAAAATTGCTTATTTAGTTAACCTGCTTAATCCGCAGGCAGTAGTTATTGGCGGAGGTTTTGAAGAATCAGGAGAAGAGTTCCTAAATAAGGTAAGAAGCACAGTTATAGATTGGGCTTTTAGGGAAGTAACAAGCGGCCTAAAAATAGTTTATTCTCAATTAAGGGAAAATGCCGTAGCCATGGGTGCGGCGAGCTTAGTTTTAGAAAAAGTATTCGCCCAATTATAGGGGGAAATTATGGATCAAAAGATGAAATTTATTGTTATTGGCCTGATAGGTTTTTCTATTATATGCCTTTTTCTTTTCATACAGTCAACCAGCCAACAGCAGACCCTGCTTAGGGAAAGCAGTGATCTAAAGGCTGAGAATACAACTCTTTTAAATAAGGTTAATCAGCTTGAAAATGATTTAAAAGAAAACCAGGGCAAAATAGATTCTCTTAAAACAGAAAGAGATAGAGGTGCCCAGGTACTTAAGGACTTACAGAGTAAGCTTGACTTGGTAACTAGGTCTAGGGATGAATTAGTTGAGAGGTTAAAGAAACAATCCCGGCAGCGCCAGGAAGTATCCAGCAACCAGCAACAACAGTCCGCTCCTCCTGAAAATACCGACGCTTACTGGGGGGCAATACTTAAGGAAAAAACAGATTTAGAGATGCAGTTATCCAGCATGCAGGAAGGATTAAGAAGCCTGCAGATTAGCAATGAATCTCTACAGAGAGAGAAGGGTATTTTAGAAATAGATATTAATAGGTTAGGCAACGAAAAGAAGGACCTCTTAAGGCAGCTTGATTACAACCAGAAAATTTTAGACAGTATGTCTCAGGAAGTAGTGCGGGAGAAAAATGATAAGGTAGCCATTCAAGACAACTTTAAGACAATCAAGGATGAGAATTATATCCTTAGCCGTCAGTTAAAGAGCTTAAACACCCGTAAAGAAATTCTGGATAAAAAGGTTCAGGATCTTACTGAAGGAAAATCCACTGTAGACAAACGCTTAAGTGAAATGGAGGCAATGCTGACCGATAAAATTTCTCAGGTTGATTCTCTTAAAAATGAATTAGATGCGATAAAGAGCGGTAAGCCTGAAGCCATTTTAAACAAGAGAAGAGAATCCGTGGAGTTGCCGGCAATAGTAGTGCATTCTTCTCCTTCCTCAGGAAGAGATAAAGCGGAAATAGCTGAATTTTCCGGAAAAATCCTGGCAGTAAATACAGATAACAACTTTGTGGTTATAGATTTAGGTGCTTCCGCAGGGGTTAAGGTGGGGGATCAGTTTAATGTTTACCGTGCGGGAAAAGCCATTGGATCTATCTTAGTGATTCAGGCGAGAGAGAATATTTCTGCCTGCGATATAAAGAAAATAAGTACTGCGTTAAAAATCGGAGATAATATTAAGTAACTTGTTTTTTTCCCTCCCTGGGATCCTGCTTTTAAGGCCTGCCGGCAGGAAGGGATTTTTGAAAGAATAAAATATTTTTGTGCCCAAATAGATTTAAATAAATAATGACACGTAATAAAAAACTTCCTTCCAAGAATATCTCTATTGTTGATGTTGCCAAAATAAGCGGTGTATCTATCGCTACTGTTTCTCGGGTTATCAATAAAATCGGCACAGTAAAGGAATCTAACCGTATAAAAGTAAATAACACAATTAAAGATTTAAAATTCCAGCCGTCTATTTTTGCCCAGCGCCTTGCAACCGGCAAGAGTAATGTCGTGGCCCTTGTTATTCCTCGTTATGAAGGCGTGTTCTATTCTTTTTATGCTTTAGAGCTTATCCGCGGCGTGGGTACTATGTGCGAAGCTTTAAAACTGGACCTGCTTTTGCATTTAACCGATGCGCGCACGCCGCTATCTTTGCGCGGGATAGGTGGAATAATTTTTTCTGATATTATAGGGAACCGCGCGCAGTTAGAGGATAGTTTGGCAAGAGGCATACCGAGCGTAGTTATTAATTATTACGTGGATGATCTGGATGTCTCATGTATTGCTATAGATAATGCCGGAGGTGCAGAAAGAGCGGTTAATTATTTGATTGAATTAGGGCATAGAAAAATAGCGCATATTACCGGCGATGTAATGACTCAAGCAGCGGCAAAGCGCTTAGAGGGTTATAAGAGAGCGCTTGAGAAAAATAATATTAAACTAAGGAAAGATTATATATTTGAAACTGATTATTCCCGCGGGCAAGCTCGAAGCGCAGCCGAGAGATTAATTAAGTCTGTTGATCCGGCAAGTGCGGTATTTGTTGCCTCTGATGCCATGGCTCTTGAGGTAATGGCAGTGGCACGCGAGCTGGGCAAAAATATTCCTGATGATTTATCGATTGTTGGTTTTGATGATAATCCTTCAGGGCTATATGGCCCGGTCGGCCTTACTACAGTACGCCAGCCGTTAATTCGTATGGCAGAAGAAAGTGTCAAAGAATTAAACCGCCTGATTGTTTTAAAGAAAAATGCGCTCAAGAAGATTCTGCTTCCCGCAGAGTTAATTATCCGGGAGTCCTGTAAGCCATTTACCGGCGGGTAGGCCTCGGATACAATCAGTAGTATATCATAATAAACGTCTACACTATATCTTGTAAATTTATTTATTGACAATGCCTAACTCTTTTGTTATATTGCTTCAAGTAATTTCTAATTAACCTTCCTATTATTCGAGGTGCAAAATGGATTTAAAGTTATCCCCTAATGCCATTAAGGTGCTTGAGCGCAGGTATCTGCGCAAAGACGAGGATGCCAGGCTTATTGAGACTCCTGAGCAGATGTTTGTCCGTGTTGCTTCTGCTATTGCGGCTGCGGATAAACAATATGGAGCGACAGAGCAGGATGTAAGGGCGTTAGAGGGTTCATTCTTTAAAATGATGGCCAATTTAGAGTTTTTACCGAATTCTCCGTGCCTAATGAATGCGGGAAAGGAATTAGGGCAGCTTTCCGCTTGCTTTACTCTCCCAATTGAAGATTCAATGGAATCAATTTTTGAAACTTTGAAAACTACAAGCCTAATTCATAAATCCGGCGGCGGTACAGGATTTAGTTTTTCCCGCCTGCGTCCGAAAAATGCCGTAGTTAAAACTACCGGCGGAGTAGCTTCGGGGCCGATTTCATTTATGCGCGTTTATGACGCGGCAACAGAGGCGGTTAAGCAGGGAGGAACGCGCCGTGGCGCAAACATGGGAATCCTGCGCATAGACCATCCGGATATAATGGAGTTTATTACCTGCAAAGAAAATAATAATCATATTACTAATTTTAATATCTCCGTTGCAGTCACCGATGAGTTTATGCAAAGGTTGGCGAAGGGTGAAGATTATGATTTAATTGATCCGCATACGCATAAGCCGGTGCAGAAGATTAATAGCAAGGATGTTTTTAACCTAATCGTCAAACAGGCGCACAAAAACGGAGAGCCCGGAATTATTTTTATCGACCGTATTAATCAATATAATCCTACTCCAAAGCTGGGCAAGATCGAAAGTACTAATCCTTGCGGTGAGCAGCCGTTATTGCCTTATGAGAGCTGTGATTTGGGCTCAATAAACCTAGACCAGATGTGTAAAAAGGTGGGTGCTCGTTGTGAGATTGATTGGAATAGGCTAAAAGAAGTTACGGCTCAAGCAGTGCATTTTTTAGATAATTTAATTGACGTAAATAAATTCCCTCTTCCGGAAATTGAGAAGGCCACTAAAGCTACCCGTAAAATAGGGCTGGGCGTTATGGGCTGGGCGAGTTTATTAATCCGCCTGAATATTCCATATAATAGTGAAGAGGCCGTAGCCTTGGCAGAGAAGGTAATGTCATTTATTTTAGATGCAGCAAATAAGAAATCTCTTGAGCTGGGTAAAACTAAAGGTGTGTTTCCGGCTTTTAAGGGAAGTATATATGATAAAAAAGATGGTTTAACCAAGATGCGTAATGCTACGCTGACAACTATTGCCCCTACGGGAACGATTAGTATTATTGCTGGCCCCTGTTCATCGGGAATTGAGCCTTTATTTGCATTATCGTATTATCGCAATGTAATGGATAATGATAAGTTAGTGGAAGTAGAGCCCCTATTTGAACAGGTTGCCCACCAGAGAGGGTTTTACAGCCGGCAGTTGATGGAGAAGATCGCCGAGAGCGCTTCAATCAAAGATATTAAAGAAATCCCCGAAGATGTGCGTAGAGTCTTTGTGACAAGCCATGATATTTCACCGGAGTGGCACGTACGCATGCAGGCAGCTTTCCAGAAATACGTACATAACGCAACAAGTAAGACGATTAATTTTCCTCATGAAGCAACCATCGATGAAGTGCGCAAATCGTATGTTTTAGCATTTGATTTGAAATGCAAAGGTATAACTATCTACCGAGATAAAAGCCGTGAAGAGCAGGTATTAAATGTCGGTAAGCCTAAGGAAAAACAAGAGGTACGGGTAATTCATGAAATTAAAAAAGAAATCGCCCCGCGGCCTAGGCCTGAAGTGATTATTGGTACTACTACTAAGGTTTCGACCGGTTGCGGTAATCTTTACGTAACTATAAATATCGATGAAGATGGTAAGCCGTTTGAGTTATTTACCCAGATGGGTAAGGCAGGCGGTTGTGCAGCAAGCCAGCTTGAGGCAACCGGACGTCTTGTTTCTTTAGCATTTCGTGCAAATATCGAAGTAAAGTCTATTATTGAGCAATTGCGTAATATTCGCTGTCCTTCTCCTTCCTGGGAAAAGGGACAGAGGATATTCTCTTGCGCCGATGCTATTGCCCGTGTTGTAGAGCGTCGCCTGATAAATACGCAACCAACTGTTATGGTTGCTGCGGAATCAGTAGCTATTCCCATGAAGCATTCGCACGACGATCAGTTACAGGCCTCAGATTTGGATGAGCAGGTAAATATCGTCGGAATGTGTCCTGATTGCGGAGGCGCCCTGCGTCATGAGGAAGGCTGTGTTAAGTGCCATGGCTGCGGTTATTCTAAATGTTAATCTAGGGACGGTTCTCAACTTGAAGCAAAACTGTCCCCTAGAGGGCATAGAGATTATCTAAAATTTTTTCCTCTTTGAAATTATAGCTACTCCAAGGATATTCATGCATATAAGAAGTTAAAAATGCTCTTATTGGATTAGCTTCAATATATTTTATACATTCTAAGAGATATGCATCTTTTTCGATGATCTTGCTTTTGAATCTATCCTGCCAAAGATGGCCCACCTTGCTATATTTTAGATTGAAATATAAGGCATAACTTAAGTTGAGCCCACGCATAATTTTACTCAAATACTCCGGATTATCTACCTCGATGATTAAATGAATATGATTAGGCATCAAACAGAAACAATACAGTTTGAATTTATATCTTCTTTTATACCGGGTCAATAATAAAAGATATTTTTGGTAGTCCGGAGGTGTTTTAAAAACGTTTTGTTTTTGGTTACCCCTTGTGATAATATGATAACAAGCTTTTTCAATAGTTATTCTGGCTGCTCTTGGCATATCTTCCTCCTTTTAATATAATAGACGGATAAAGAGCTGTTTTCTAACATAAAGGAAGGGGACACTTCTCCTTTGGTTTGAGAACCGTCCCTGATTTAGAAATGAATAATTTTGATGTGATTGTTATTGGTGCCGGCCATGCCGGCATCGAAGCAGGCTTGGCGTGCGCCCGCTTAGGCGCGAATACTCTCATGTTTACCATGGACATCAATTCTATCGGTAGGATGAGCTGTAATCCGGCTATCGGCGGAGTAGGTAAGGGCCAGTTAGTAAAAGAGATTGATGCCTTAGGCGGTGCGATGGCTCTAGCAGCTGATGCCTGCGCAATTCAATTTCGCGTCCTTAATTCATCTAAAGGAGCAGCTGTACAATCATCGCGGGCGCAGATCGATATGCATAAATACAGCCGCTATATGCGTAAATTAATTCTAGATCAGAAAAACTTAACCGTAAAAGAGGCAGAGGTAAAAAAACTAATTGTCGAAGACGGCAAAATTTCCGGAGTGGTTACAGATACCAGAGAGATTCGTTCTAAGTGCGTTATTATCTGTCCGGGGACATTTTTAGACGGAGTAATACATATCGGTTTAAAGCATTATAGCGCTGGCCGCATTAACGAACGCGCTTCCATTGGCTTATCGGATAATTTAAAAGATCTAGGTTTTAATCTATTGCGTTTTAAAACCGGAACCTGTCCGCGTCTGGATAAAAATACCATTGATTTTTCTAACCTAATAGTACAAAAAGGTGACCTAACCCCTAAACCATTTTCATTCTCCACTAGCCGCTTAAAACAAAAACAAATGAGTTGTCATATTGCTTATACCAATAAAAATACGCATGAATTAATCCGCGCTAATTTAGACCGTTCGCCGCTTTATGCCGGTATAATTCAAGCTACCGGCGTCAGGTATTGTCCGTCAATTGAAGATAAAATTGTAAAATTTGCGGATAAAGACCGGCATCAGGTATTTTTAGAGCCGCAAGGCTTGGGTGTAAAAGAAATTTATCCCAATGGCGTATCTACTAGCCTGCCTGAAGATGTGCAGCTAAAACTAATACATTCTATCGTAGGATTAGAAAAAACAGAGATTATCCGTTTTGGTTATGGGATCGAGCATGTTGTAGTTGAGCCTACCCAGCTTTTTCCTACCTTAGAGACGAAACTGATTAAAAATTTATTTTTAGCCGGCCAGATTAACGGCACAACAGGTTATGAGGAAGCAGCTGCTCAAGGGCTGGTTGCCGGGATTAATGCTGCTCTGCGTATTAAAGATAAAGGACCTTTTATTTTAGATCGGGCAAGCAGCTATATCGGAGTATTGATCGATGATTTAACCACCAAGGGCACGCTTGAGCCATATCGCATGTTTACCTCAAGAGTAGAATATCGTCTAATTATTCGCGAAGATAACGCGGATCTACGTTTGGCAAAAAAAGGTTTTGATTTAGGCCTGGTAAAGTTAAGCCTTTACCGTAAGATAGAAAAGAAAGCGCAAGGGATTAGGGAAGGGTTAGTTTTTTTAAGAAAAACCCGGATTAAATGCACTCTTTCTAATAAACCGTTAACCCTGGAAAAAATACTGAAACGCCCGCAAATAAAGATTAAAGATTTAAAAAAAATACATAAATTAAAATCCGGAGTGCCTGAATCTGCTTGGCAGCAGCTGGAGATAGAAGTAAAATATAGCGGGTTTATTCAAAGGCAGCTTAAAGACGTAGAGCGTTTTGAACACCTGGAAAAGATTAAGTTACTTTCCGATTTTAACTATAGCAACTTATCCGGAATATCCCGGGAGATAAGAGAAAAATTAACAAAATTTAAGCCGCTTAATTTAGGCCAGGCTTCGCGTATTTCAGGGGTAACTCCGGTAGCTGTATCACTTTTAATGGTTTACCTGCGTAAGGCGAAACTGTTTCGAGGTTAGGAATGAATAAAACTAAGAATTATGTAACGTTAAAGAATTTTTGTCTTAAGGAAGGTATTGATCTTTTTGGGGTTGCCGATATAAGTAAGATAAGAGATGAATTTAAAATTTCGCCCAAAGTTTCGCGGAATTTAGATAAAGCTATTTGTTTAGGGGTTATGCTTTCCGGGGCAGTATTATCTGAAATAGATATTGTGCCTACTAAGTTGTACTTTCATCATTATAAAATAGTAAATTCTTTCTTAGACCATATAGCTTTAAGGCTAAGCAATATAATCCAGAAAAAAGGTTTTCTATCCCTGGCAATTCCTGCTACTCAGATTATTGATTGGGAAAGAAATATCGGGCATCTTTCGCACAGGAGGTTAGGTGTTTTGGCGGGTTTAGGATGGATTGGTAGGAATAATCTTTTAGTAAATGAAAAATTTGGCAGCCAGTTTCGCCTGGT
>CAZOSW010000001.1:12368-32783 GCA_964582765.1 uncultured Planctomycetales bacterium
GCAAATTCTTTAGGGGTTGCGGTAGGTTCTAGGGTTTTGAATTTACGTCAGGCGATTATTTTGATTGTTATTTTCGGCTTTCTTGGGGCATATTTGCAAGGGGCACATGTAACTAAAACTATAGGTAAGGGAATTGTCCCGTTGAATGAGTTGGATAAGACGGTTTCCTTGTATATAGCAGTAGTTGCTTCTTTTGCTGCTTGTGCTTGGGTAGTTCTGGCCACTTACTGGAAGATGCCTATTTCTACTAGTCACTCGATAGTGGGAGCGGTTGCCGGAGCTGGCCTTGCAGTGCATGCGCCGGTAAAATGGTTAGTATTAAAAGATATTTTTATTTGCTGGGTTGTTACTCCGTTGGGAGCCGCAATATTAGGCTATCTAATTTTTAAGATGTTACAAAATTCATTATATAGGATTATTCCGCGTAAATATTTAAAACCGGTTATTTCACTGCTGATTGTATTAAGCGGCTGTTATGTTGCTTTTACTTGGGGGGCAAATGATGTAGCTAATGCAGTTGGAATTATTTCAGGTTCCGGAGTATTGACTCCTAAGATGAGTGTTATATTCGGCGGCTTAGCAATAGTTTTAGGGATTATAACCTGGGGCTATAAAATTATTGAGACTGTCGGTACAGGTATTACCCGGCTTATGCCGATTATGGCACTTTCTGCACAGTTAGCGAGTGCTTTAAATGTTCACGCGTATACTTTATTTGGTATACCGGTTTCCACCAGCCACTCGATTGTCGGGGCAATTGTCGGGGTGGGCATGGTTAGGGGAATCAGAGTTTTAAATTTTCGTATTGTGAGAGATATGGTCCTTTGTTGGCTGGCCACACCTTTTATTTCCGGATTAATCAGTTATATAACTTTTTCTGCAATCAAATTATTTATAAAAATTTAACAAGGAGGCAAGAAATGAAAGAGATGAGAAATATTTTAGGCTGGTTAGGCATGGCAGAGGAGCAGTCGATTTTACAGGATGCTAAAAAACATGTTGAGGAAACCTATAAGACAGTGTCATATTTTTCTGCTGCTGTAAAAGCGTTTGTGCGAAATGACCTGGATGCTAAGACTCAAGCAATCGAAGCTGTCAGAGAGAGTGAGCATCAGGCGGATATTTTACGCTCTAAAATGATTAATGAGCTTTCTGAAGGCATGCTTCTTCCTCCAGACAGGGAAGATCTTATGCATTTTGTTAAGACTCTAGATAAAATAGCTGATTGGACTAATGGGGCAGCTAGATTATTAGGTTTTATCGAGAACAAGCTTCCGGAGAGTGTTTTAAAGAACATTTCTCTGGGCTCAGATTTAATTGTAAGTTCTATTTCCAAGCTGCAGGAAGCCATAATCGTTCTTACTAAGAATGAATTAAAAAGTGCCCTATCTCTTAGCAACGAGATTGACCTCCTGGAGCATGAAGCTGATGATCAGAAAAAGGCAATGATTGAATCTATTATTCACGCCAATCTTGATCCGGTTAGCCTATTGTTGACTTATCAGCTGGCTGAATATTTAGAAGGGGTAACTGATAAAATAGAAGATTGCGCTGATTTTATTAAAGTTCTAGCGATTAAATCAAAATAAAGATTTGACGTGTTAGTAAAAAAAACTAAGTACGATTATTGTCGTTTTAGTTATATTCTCGGCAGTTAAGCTTTATTCTTTTTGATGACGGCCAGAGGTTGAGTGAAAATAGAGCAACTGCCGGTTTAGCAATGAATATAATCAAAAATTTAAAAGGCGAAGTTTATTACATGTTTAGATGTGTAAAAAGCGGCGTGAAATGGACAGATGTGAACGTATTAGGAACTAAGTTTAAACTATCTTTTTAGCCTGAGCTGATTTAATATCCTTGACCCTCCGTATTAACTGGTATATAATCCTTTCATACTACGCCGCTCGGGAACCTTACCCTTAAGGGTAAGGAGAAAGGCGGCTTTAGTATTCCGCCCTTGGGAACCCCGGGCTTTAGCCCGGGTGGGGGGCTCCATTATCCACCTAAATATTAATATTTATACATGCGCGGTAAAATTGTTTCCTGGATTAAACAGAAGGTTGAGGATTCCGGAGCCAAGGGTATTGTTTTAGGGCTTTCCGGCGGAATAGACTCTGCTGTAGTTGCTGCTTTATGTAAAGAGGCAGTGGGCAGAAATAACTTACTACTACTTTTCATGCCTTGTAACAGTAGCGCGCTGGATTTAAAGGATGCTAAGTTAGTTGTTTCTAAGCTTGGATTAAAATCAAAGTTAGTAGATTTATCCGGGGTATATAATAATTTCTTAAAAGTGTTACCAGCTGCGGGAAATTTAGCTAGGAATAATCTTAAACCCCGCCTGCGCATGAGTACTCTTTATTATTTTGCCAATAAGCAAAATTATTTGGTTTGCGGCACAGGAAATAAATCCGAGCTTTTAGTGGGGTATTTTACGAAATATGGCGATGGCGGAGTGGATATTCTTCCGATAGCGGATTTGTTTAAGCGCCAAGTGCGAAAACTTGCGCAGGAATTGGGGATACCTCAGGGTATTATTACTAAACCTCCTACTGCCGGTCTTTGGCAGGGTCAGACTGATGAAGGCGAGATGGGGGTAACCTATAATGAATTAGATGACATTTTAGATAGGTTATGCAATAATAAAAAACAGATTACAGGAAGTAATAAGGTTAATAAAGTAAAAAGAATGTTAAAAAATTCAGAGCATAAAAGAAAAGGCGCAGAGATTTGCATTATCTAAGGATGGATCCCGCTATTTCGAAAATTACGAAATAGCGGGATAATCCTTGCTCGTTTCAGTCGCAAGGATTTTGCTGGATAAAGGATTTAAGGGGCTCAAATTCGTGAATAAATTTATCCGCATCGGTAAACTAAATTAAAGGAGAATAAAATGGATGAGATATTGGAGATTCTGGAAGAAGACGGCCGAGCAAGCGTAGAAGATATTGCTAAGATGATCAGGAAAAAACCCGAGGATGTAAAAAAGGCGATTAAGAAATATGAAAAAGAGGGCGCGATTTTAAAATACAAGGCAGTAATCAATAAGGATTTGATTAAAAACAGTGAATCTGAAGTTAGGGCGTTGATCGAGGTAAATATCGTTCCGCAGAAGGACCTGGGTTTTGATAAGATTGCAGAGCGTATCTATTCATTTCCCGAGGTAACTAGCTGTTACTTAATCAGCGGAACTTATGATCTGCTGGTAGTTGTCGAAGGCAAAAACCTGCATACGGTTTCTAATTTCGTAGCAGAAAAGCTTTCCTGCTTGGAAAATGTGCGCGGAACAGCGACGCACTTTTTACTAAAAAAATATAAAGAAGACGGAGTAATTTTAAAACATAAATCGGAAAACAAAAGGATAGCGATATCTTATTAATATACAATACTGCTATTGCCAATAGGGTCTGTCCCCGCAGGGGACTGGCCCACGACAATAAAAGTATCGGTTGCTAGAGACAAAAAATGATAATATCAAAAGTTGTAGAAAAAATGCAGCCTTCCGGAATCCGGGCATTCTTTGATCTGGTGCTTGGAATGAAGGAGGTTATATCATTAGGCGTAGGAGAGCCTGATTTTGTTACTCCTTGGCAGATCCGCGAGGCGGGGATTTATTCTCTTGAGCAGGGTTTTACTAGCTATACCTCAAATAAAGGCCTTTATAAATTACGCTTAGGCATTCACCGTTACTTAAAAAATAAATATGGCCTAGAGTATTGCCCGGATGAGGAGATATTAATTACCGTTGGAGTTAGCGAGGGGTTAGATCTTATACTGCGGGCGATAATTAATCCGGGCGATAAAGTATTGGTTCCTCAACCGAGTTATGTGTCCTATGGGCCGGTTACTGAACTTGCAGGCGGCAGGCCGGTTTATATTGATACCTCAAAAGAGGGATTTAAAATTACACCTAAACTTTTAGAAAAACATATTGATAAAAAGACCAAAGGCATTATTCTAAATTATCCGATTAATCCCACTGGAGTTTCATACCGGCGTAAAGAATTAGAGGATATAAATAAAGTTTTATTAAAACATAAAATACTTTGTATCAGCGATGAAGTCTATGGGGATTTAACTTATGATTTTACGCATATTGCTTTTCCGACTTTGCCGAAGGCAAAGAATAATACGGTTTATTTTAACGGTTTTTCCAAATCATATGCGATGACCGGATGGCGTGTGGGTTTTGCTTGCGGCCCAAAAGAGATTATCGCGGCAATGACTAAGATCCATCAGTATACAATTATGTGCGTGCCGATTACCAGCCAGATGGCTGCGGCTGAGGCTTTGGTTAGCGGCAGAAAATCAGTAGAACAGATGAAGCGCGAATACGGCAGAAGAAGAGAGTTTGTAGTTACAGAATTAAATTCTCTGGGATTAAAATGCCAGAGGCCGCAGGGAGCTTTTTATGTTTTTCCCTGCATAAAAAGCAGCGGTTTATCTTCTATGGATTTTTCGCGCAAATTATTGGAAGAGGAGAAAGTGGCGGTGGTTCCGGGGACTGCTTTTGGTCCTTGCGCAGAAGGCTATATCAGAATTTCTTACGCTTCTAGTATGGATAATTTAAAGGAAGCTTTGAATAGGATAAAGAAGTTTTTAGAGAGAAGAAAATAATGGCTGTGGCGAAAAAAGATAATTTTCAAGTTTATGTTAAGCAGATTGAGGCAATCTCAAAGGTTGCAAACCTGATTACTTCCGGTATGTATCTTGAGGAGTTGTTGCGTTTAGTTGTACAAGTGACTGCTGAGATTATGAATTCTAAGATTTCTTCTTTAATGCTGCTTGACCCGGAGAAAAGAGAGTTAGTAGTTAAAGCTACGCAGTCAATATCTGAGGCTTATAACAAGAAACCAAATATCCGTCTTGGCGAGGGTGTAGCCGGCGTAGTCGCCAGGGATAATAAGGCAATGTGTATTTTGGATATCAAGAATGATGCGCGTTATTTAAATCGTAATATTGCTAAGAAAGAAAGTTTATGTTCTTTGGCCTGTGTGCCTTTGGCGGTTAAGGGGCGAGTCATCGGAGTACTTAATTGCTATACTTCAAATAAGCATAAATTTTCTAAGCACGAACTGGATTTATTGACTGCTTTAGCCAACCAGGCAGCTATTGCTATTGAAAATGCCGAGCTGGATTTACGTGCACGTTCGGCGGAGGAAGCACTTACTACGCGTAAGTTAATTGAGCGGGCAAAAGATATTCTTTCTCAGGATGCAAATATTCTGCCTTCAGAGGCGTATCGCCTGATTCAGAAACAAAGCATGGATATGCGTAGGTCCATGCGTGAGGTAGCCGAAGCAATTATCCTGGCTAAAGATATTAGAAATAAGAAATAGGCGTTTTTTCTTGACAACAATAAAAATTGTGATAAGCTTTATTTAGATTACAATGTTGTAGCAATAAGACTAAGAGGTCTTCTGGCAGCAAATTTCGCCGGGAGGCTTTTTTATTTGTCAGGACTAAGGCGTCCTTTACCCTAAAAAAGGGTAGGGACGTTTTTTATTGTAAGCGAAATTAGCATAGCCATTAGGGGCTGTCTTGCGACAAGCTAAGTATAATCCGCTGCTAACCAAAAGGAGACAATGGTGAGTTTTGAAGAGTTATACCGCAAGCTATTGCCAACAATTAAGCGTATAGCCTATAAATTAAATGGACATTACCGTTACTTTAATCATGATGACTTGGCTCAAGAAGCAGTAGTCCATCTTTGGAGCAATTTTGTAAAGGGTAACCTCAGCGATAAAACAGATAGCTATATCCTACAGGGGTGCTATTTTCACCTTAAGAATTATATCCGCAAGGTAAATGAGCGTTCCAATATAATCAGTATCGATGCGGCTTTAAGCGTAAATGAAGAGGCAACCGTAGAGGATGTTTTGGGTAAGAATTGGGCTTGTGATGACTGCCGGGATAGCCTGCATAATAGACTTTTAGCAGAAAGCATTCAAAACAACGGTTTTAGTCCCAGAGAAAGAATGCTACTTACATATTTTAGCCAGGGTATGACTACCAGAGATATAGGTAAGCAGATGGGTATTTCTCATGTTAGTGTAATTAAGTTAATACGTAAAATTAGGGCAAAGTCGCAAAAACATTTAGATAAAATTTAGTTACCAGATTTCGATATTCTTTACTTGTAGTAATGTAAGGCACGTTGAAGTGTAAGATTTAAACAAAGGCGTTCTAGAAATAGAACGCTATTTTTTTAACCAGACGAAGGCGTCTTGACCGTTTATTAAAAAGCGGGCAAGACGCCTGTGTTTTTTATAAGGAGGTAATAATGAAAAGACTTAAAAGAAAATTGCTCTTATTTTTGTTTTTAAGCGCATTAATTCTTGGCCCGGCGCAGGCAGACGAAGACGGGATGTTGGACGGTATTTTATCAGGCTCAGGAGTTGAAATCTCCGCAGATGTAGCTTTTAATTCCTTATATATGTGGAGAGGCATAATGTTGGATGGAGATGCTGTAGTCCAGCCGGGTTTCTATGTGTGTAGCCCGGAATCAAAGTTTGGCAGAGTAAAATTAGGTATATGGCTTAATCACGATCTGCAAAACAAAGATAACTTAAGATCCAGTGAAACAGATTATCTATTTGATTATACCTATAGTTTTCCCATCGTAGCAGTTTCTACGGGATTTACTTATTATGACTTCCCTGATGCTGCTCCTGCTGATGGTGCTCCCAGAGGTTTCAGCCGGGAAGTTTACGGCGGGGTAACTTTTACTAAATTATTACTTTCTCCGGCAATCTATTATTATTATGATTTTGGTAAAAAAGATGATGGTGGAGGCGAAGGTAGCTATATGGTGCTCAATTTATCTCACAGTATACCGTTTGCCATAAAAAAATATAATATGAGTTTTGATTTCTCGGGCCACGTAGGTTTTAACAATAAACAATATTATCGCGGTAAAGGTGGGGATGCGGCGCTTGGGGCTGGAGTATCTATACCTTTATTGAAAAACTTAACTTGTAAACCAAACATCAATTATTCTGTCCCTTGGGGGAACATCAGCGATAAGAATAATGGTAATCAAAAGAATAGGTTATACGGGGGGGCGTATTTAAATTTTATATTTTAGCTGAAGGCTTAATTGTTGAGATACTACTATGTATAGGATAAAAAGGAGGAGTTTATGGATATGACGATGAAAATAATGATTGATACAATATGGGTTCTGATAACCGCGAAGATGGTGTTCTTTATGAATTTAGGGTTCGCTATGGTCGAATCAGGTTTTGCACGTTCGAAGAACTGTGTTAATATCCTTTCTAAAAATTTTGTTGTTTTTGCGGTATCTTCAGTGGGGTTCTTACTTTTAGGCTGGGGCCTTATGTTTGGAGATGGGAATCCATTAATTGGATTAAAGGGCATTTTCTTTGCCAGTGGATTAGATAATTCTCCGGCAATTGGGGAAGCCTATAAGGGCGTTTACTCAGCACTTTCCTGGACGGGGGTTCCGATGTGGGCAAAATTTTTCTTTCAATTAGTTTTCTGCGGAACTGCAGCTACTATTGTTTCAGGAGCGGTAGCAGAACGTATTAAGTATAAATCATTTATAGTTTTTTCTTTTCTCATGGCTATGTTTATTTATCCTATAGTAGGCCATTGGATATGGGGAGGAGGATGGCTTCAGCTTAAGGGGATGTTTGATTTTGCCGGTTCAACTGTTGTACATTCAGTAGGAGGATGGGCAGCTTTAGCCGGGATTTTAGTATTGGGTCCGCGTTTCGGTAAATATACAAACAAAAGGATAAATCCTATACCGGGACACAATCTGCCAATGGCAACATTAGGGACTTTTGTGCTTTGGTTTGGATGGTTTGGTTTTAACCCCGGATCCACGATGTCAGCTGATCCTATGGCTATCAGCCATGTGGCTATTACTACTAATATGGCCGCGGCAATGGCCACTATTAGTGCCACTTTGTTATCTTGGATATTATTAGGTAAGCCGGATTTAGGCATGACTTTGAACGGTTGCCTTGCCGGATTAGTAGCTATTACTGCATCCTGTGCTTTTGTAAGTGTACCCAGTTCACTTATTATTGGTTTAATTGCGGGTATGCTTGTAGTTTTGGCTGTTATTATGTTCGATAAGTTTAAGATTGATGATCCAGTGGGCGCGCTTTCAGTGCATTTAGTAAATGGTATTTTTGGTACGCTTTGCGTAGGGCTATTTGCACAAAATAAAATAGTTGGAATAGCTACCGGTAATGGTTTGTTTTACGGAGGAGGGACAAAACTATTAATGTCGCAGTTATCCGGAGTTTTGGCAGTTGCGCTATTTACTTTTATAATTTCTCTTGTTTTGTGGCTTATCCTGAAATATGCAATGGGTATAAGGGTTTCTCTCAAGGAGGAAATCGAGGGCCTTGATATCGGTGAGCACGGCAATTCTGCGTATCCTGAATTTTATGGCAGGAAGCCGGCTTATACATTTATCGACATTAAGGGTGAATAAACATTCGATATTACGGAGGATAAAATGAAAAAAATCGAAGCCATCATCAGGCCGGAAAGTGTTGATCAGGTTCGTAATGCGCTTAGTTTGGCAGGTGTTACCGGGATTATGATTTCTGGGATTGAAGGCCATGGTAAGCAGAAAGGTGTTGTCCAACAGTGGAGAGGGGAGAAGTATAAAGTCGAGCTTCTGTCAAAGACTAAAATAGAGATCATTGTTAGAGATCAAGATCTTCAGCGTATCAGTAAGGTTATCATTGATAGCGCTAAGACCGGAGAGATAGGTGACGGAAAGATATTTATTTACCCGGTTGAGGATGTTATCAGAATACGCACCGAAGAAAAAGGGGAGAGCGCTGTTTAATGCTGGATAGGATCTTGAGTTACCAGAACTACATGTTTTTTACTTGTATTTAAAGAACAGCGGCGTTCTGGAGTTAAGAGAATGTTCCTTTTATTTTTCTTGGGTTGTGGTAAAATAATCCAGTATTCCTTATAAAATGTAATAGGGGAGGGAAGAACAATGAGCATAAGACAGAATGTCTTGTTTAAAATTAAAAGTTTGGAATTAGATAAGGTGAAGGTACCCAAAAAAGTTTCTACTTATTTCGGGCAGAATACTTTTAGCATGGAGACCATGCAGAAGCATATCTCGAAAAATACCTTTGAAGCGTTTAAAACTTGGATCTCCGAAGGCAAAACGATATCTTTAGCCCAGGCAAACGAGATTGCCGGTGCCATGAAAGATTGGGCGACTGGTTTGGGCGCTACATATTATACGCATTGGTTCCAGCCGTTGACCGGTCTTACCGCGGAAAAACATGATAGTTTTATTTCGCTTACCGGGCCCGGTAAAGTTATTGAGAAATTTTCCGGCAATAAGTTGATTCAGGGTGAACCTGATGCCTCGAGTTTCCCCTCAGGCGGAATCCGTGCGACTTTTGAAGCCAGAGGATATACTGCTTGGGATCCTTCTAGCCCCGCTTTTATTGTTGAAAGCAAGCTTGGCCGAACCTTGTGTATTCCGACAATTTTCATCTCCTATCATGGCGAGGCATTGGATAAAAAGTTACCGCTCTTACGTTCTGACGAGGTTTTGAATAAAGCGGCCGTAGGTCTGTTAAAATTGTTTGGGCATAAAAAAGAAGTAAAGAAAGTTTTCTCGACCTGTGGAGCAGAACAGGAATATTTCTTAATTGATAAAAATTATTATAATCTGCGCCAGGATTTAATTATGACCGGCCGGACCTTAATCGGGGCACCCAGTCCTAAAGGACAACAGTTGGAAGATCAATATTTCGGTACGATTAAAGAGCGTGTAATTAATTTTATGTTTGAAGTGGCAGAAGAGGCGTATAAACTGGGCATACCGGTAATGACCCGGCACAATGAAGTTGCCCCTCATCAGTATGAATTTGCACCGATATTTGAGGAATCAAATATTGCCGCGGATCACAATCAGTTGTTGATGGAGTTGATGAAAAAAGTTGCTTTAAAGCATGGCATGATTTGTCTTTTACATGAGAAACCGTTTGCCGGCATAAACGGCAGCGGAAAACACCTAAATTGGTCTTTGTCGGATAATCAGGGGAATAACCTGCTTAATCCCGGCCAGACTCCGGAAGACAATCTGCAATTTTTAGCTATTTTAGCCGCTGTTTTAAGAGCGGTCTATCTGCACGGTGACCTTTTACGTGCTTCTGTAGCATTAGCCGGCAACGAGCATCGCCTGGGAGCCAATGAAGCACCGCCTGCGATTATCAGTGTATTTCTGGGTGAACAGTTAACCAATATTCTAAATATGATTGAGAGAGGGGTTAAGTCTAAAGTCTCTAAATCCGATATTATGGATTTTGGGATTGGGCGCCTTCCTAAATTTAGTAAAGATTCGACTGACAGGAATCGTACTTCACCGTTTGCCTTTACCGGAGCTAAGTTTGAATTCCGTGCTGTAGGTTCATCGCAGAATATCTCGACCCCTATTGCGATAATTAATACAATTATTGCCGAAAGCTTAGATTATGTTTCCGAGCAGATCAGGAAAACTACTTCAACGGGGAAAGATTTTAACGCTAGTGTTCTACAGGTGATCTCTAGAATTACCAAAGAAACTAAAGATATTCGTTTCGAAGGGAATAACTACGCGTTGGAATGGATCAAAGAGGCCAAGAAACGCGGATTGCCGAATATCGCCTCTACTTATGAGTCGCTTGAAGCTTTGACTAAAAAAGAAAATGTCGTTCTTTTTGAGAAATATAGGGTTTTCTCACGGGAAGAGTTGCTTGCGCGGTATCACATCTGGATCCATATGTATAATCTTACCCTAGAGATTGAAGCTAATACTCTAAATGAAATGGTAAATGCTTCGGTGGTCCCGGCAGGTTATAAGTATGAGAAATTGCTGGCTTCAACTTTGGACGAATTAGTCAGGCTTAAGAAAAACGCAAACTTAAAAGTTAATGCGGCGGCATTAAAGGATAAGAAAGAGCATCTCTGTGAGGTAGTTTCAAAAATTTACTATGTACGTAAGAATGCTACGGAGATGATTAAATTACTTGATAAGGCCAAGCAGGTAAGCGACGAAAAACGGGCAAAGGTTTATTTTTCCGAGCTTAAGCCTTTAATGGAGCATATCAGAAAGCACGTGGATGCTTTGGAGTGTGTAGTTTCTGATGATGCTTGGGATTTGCCTAAGTATAGGGAGATGCTATTCATTAAATAAATAGATAGTAGTTACCAAAATAGCCAGTTTTTTACTTGTATATGTAGGCACATTGTAGTGCCTATAAAATAGAAGAACGCAGGCGTTCATTTTTGACAGAATCTCTTGTCAAGAGTGAACGTTTTTTTTTGAGCTGTCATGCATAAAAATTAAGCAAAAGATGATTACTATATTGATCACTGAGGATGAAGCCAAGGCAAAGGAGGCCCTGACTAAGATGTTAGTGCAGGAGGGATATGCTTTATCCTTAAATACAGGCCAGGATGATGTAATCCGCGTAGTGAAAAAAAATTGTATTAGAGATCTGGCTTTTATCAAAGATCGGGCAATTGAACTAGAGAACTCTTTATTTAATGAGAAGAAAGGCGTATTATATAAATCAGTTTTAGAGGCGATTGAGAAACCATTACTTGAGCAGGCTTTAGAGCGTTGTGAAGGAAACCAGCTTAAGGCTGCGCGCATTCTGGGTATTAACCGTAATACTATGCGCACAAAGATTAAGAAGTTGGGTATTGATGTTAGCAATTGGAAAATAAAGCTATGAGATATACACATTTACCGCAAAAACAAGGTCTATACGATCCTAAGTTTGAGCATGATGCCTGCGGCGTGGGGTTTGTTTGTAATATAAAAGGCCTAAGGAGTAATGAAATTGTAAGGCAAGGCCTGGAGGTTTTAAGGAGGCTTTCTCACCGTAGCGCAACCGGAGCCGATCCTAAGACAGGAGATGGCGCAGGGATTCTTATCCAAATGCCGGATGATTTTTTCAGAAAGGTTGCTAAAAACAATAGAATTGCATTGCCCGATTTAGGTTTTTACGGTACCGGTTTAATATTCTTGCCTCTTGAGCCAGCCAGCCGGAAATTATGCAAAGAGATATTTGAGAAGGCCGTTCTAGAGCAGGGCCAGATTCTTTTGGGCTGGCGCGTGATTCCCGTAGATGATTCCGACATAGGGGAAGGCGCTAAAAGCTCTCAGCCGTATTTCGAGCAGATTTTTATAGGCAGAAATAAGGAGATTGCGGATGAACTGGATTTTGAGAGGACACTTTATATTATTAGAAAGCAGGTTGAGAATACTATCCGCGCCTTGAATTTTGAGCAAAAGAAATATTTCTATATAACTAATATTTCTTGCCGTACATTTTCTTATAAGGGTTTGTTAATGCCTGGGCAGTTGGCTAATTTTTTCCTTGATCTTAAAGAAGAAAGCATCAGGAGTGCTCTGTGTTTAGTACATTCACGTTATTCAACAAATACTTTTCCTACCTGGGATCTTGCGCAGCCATTTAGATTTTTGGCCCATAACGGTGAAATTAACACCTTACGCGGCAACATTAATGGCGTAAGGGCAAGAGAGCGGTTGTTGGCCAGTGAGTTATTCGGTACGAATATAGAAAAATTAAAGCCGGTTATTGTCGAGGGGGGAAGCGATTCAGCTGCACTTGATAATTTCTTTGAGTTGTTAGTTTTGTCAGGCAGGTCTATTCAGCAGGCTATGATGATGCTAATCCCTGCTGCCTGGGAGCATGATAAGTTAATGAGTAAAGAGCTTAGAGACTTTTATAAGTATCATGCTTGTTTTATGGAGCCTTGGGATGGACCGGCGGCAATTGCATTTACAGATGGCAGGCATATCGCAGCGGCACTTGATAGGAATGGTCTTCGTCCAGCCCGCTATATTGTGACTAAAGACGATTTCTGTGTAATGGCATCGGAAGTCGGCGTTTTAGATATTGATCCGGCTAAGATTAAAGTTTCCGGGAGGCTCCAGCCGGGAAAGATGTTTTTTATTGATACGGACTCAGGCTGTATAGTGGAGGATTCTAGTATTAAGAAAAACGTGTCTAGCCTTAAGCCTTATGGTGAGTGGTTGGCGAAAAACTTAGTTGATTTTGATAAAATTATTAGTAACGGTTTTAGCAATAAGAGAACGAAGGATTTAATATTGCAGCTTCAGGCGTTTGGTTATTCGCGGGAAGATTTTAAAATGATACTGGCGCCCATGGCAGAAGACGGCAAAGAGCCGGTCGGGTCTATGGGCAATGATTGCCCGCATGCTTTTTTATCAAAAAAACCTCAAGTCCTTTATAACTATTTCAAGCAATTATTCGCGCAAGTCACTAATCCGGCGATAGATTCTATAAGGGAAAAAAACGTCATGAGTTTAGAAAGTTTTATCGGCCCGGAGAAGAATATCTTAAAGGAGACTCCTGAACATAGCCATAAGCTCCAGATAAGAAATCCCATATTAACCGATGAAGAGCTTCAGAAAATACGCGATATTAGCACAAACGCTTTTAGGGCTAAAACTATCTATACCTTTTTTGACGCTAAAAGCGGAGATGATGGTTTTGTGCGTGCACTTGAGAGGATTTGCTCGGAAGCTGAATACGCCATTGAACAAGGATATGCTTTTATTATACTTAGCGATCGTGGAGTTGATGAAAATAATATTGCTCTGCCGGCGTTGCTAGCGATCAGCGCTATCCATCATCATCTTGTAAGAAAGACTATCCGTTCGCAGGTAGCATTGATTATAGAAAGCGCAGAGCCCAGAGAAGTGCATCATTTTGTTTTGCTCTTTGGTTATGGCGCTGATTGTGTAAATCCCTATTTGGCTTATGAGGCGATAGAATATCTGGTCAGAAGAAAACAGATTACCCTTGAGCCTAAGAAGGCGTTAGGGAACTACCATAAGGCATTAACAGATGGTGTATTAAAAGTACTATCAAAAATGGGGATATCTACTTTAAGGAGTTATCGCGGAGCCCAGATATTTGAGGCCTTAGGTTTAGAATATAATTTTATAGAACGATATTTTACCGGTACTGTGTCAAGGATAGGTGGAGTCAGTCTTGAGGGAATAATCAAGGAAACCGTAGAAAGACATTGCCAGGCCTATAAGAAAAGCGATATTAATAAAGAGATTTTACCTAGTGGAGGAATTTATCAATGGAAGAAAGATGGGGAATTTCACCTTTGGGGACCGGAAAGTATTGCCGCTTTGCAGGACGCCGCGCGCGGTAACGATTATGATAAATATAAGAAGTTTGCGCGCCTGATTAATGATCAGTCTTTAAATCCTACGACATTAAGGAGCTTGCTTAAGTTTAAAAAAGTAAAGCCTGTTTCGATAGAAGAGGTTGAGCCTGCTAGAGATATTATGCGGCGTTTTGTTACCGGGGCAATGAGTTTTGGTTCGATAAGCGGTGTTGCCCACGAAACTATCGCTATTGCCATGAACCGGATAGGAGGAAAATCCAATACCGGAGAAGGAGGGGAGGACCCCAATAGATTTGTTACTTTACCGAACGGAGATTCAAGGAGAAGCGCCATAAAGCAGGTTGCTTCAGGAAGGTTTGGAGTAACCGCAAACTACCTTGTTAATGCTGACGAGATCCAGATAAAAATCGCCCAAGGAGCAAAGCCGGGAGAAGGAGGGCAATTGCCCGGGCATAAGGTAAATTCGATAATTGCGCGTACTAGGTATACAACTGCCGGAGTTACCTTGATATCCCCTCCTCCGCATCACGATATCTATTCAATCGAAGACCTGGCGCAGCTTATTTTTGACTTAAAAAATGTCAATCCTTATGCGCGCATTAGCGTTAAGTTAGTTTCTGAAATCGGAGTAGGCACAGTTGCCGTAGGAGTTGCCAAAGGGCACGCGGATATGATTCTTGTCTCTGGCGGAGACGGAGGGACTGGTGCTTCACCCCGAAGCTCCATAAGGCACGCTGGGCTTCCTTGGGAATTAGGCCTTTCTGAAACGCACCAGGCATTGGTTCTTAATAACTTACGTTCGAGAGTTTGCTTGCAAACTGATGGGCAAATGCGTACAGGGCGCGATGTTGCTATAGCTGCCTTATTAGGGGCGCAAGAGTATGGTTTTTGTAGTGCCGTGTTGGTAGTAATTGGCTGCGTCATGTTAAGGCACTGCCATCTTAATAATTGTTCAGTCGGGGTGGCGACTCAGGATGATATTTTACAGAAGAGGTTTAGAGGAAAGCCGGAGTATATAGTAAATTATTTTAATTTTGTTACAGAGGAGCTGCGTTTGATTATGGCAGAGCTTGGCATAAGGAGCGTTAGCGAAATGATCGGGAGAGTGGATCTCCTGGAATTCAATAGCGATATTCTACCGCCTAAGGCCAAGGGCATAGATTATTCTAATATTCTTTACGCACCATCGCCCTGTGGGGATATTACTAGCCTAGCTACCTCAAAAAAGAATACCCAGTTAGACGATGTTCTTGATAGGAAACTTATAAAGTTGTCTCAGGAGTCAATCTTAAATAACAAGCCAGTTATAATTTCTTCTGAAATAAATAATACTAATCGGGCTTGCGGCGCAATGCTTAGCGGTGAAATCTGTAGAAAATACGGGGATGGCATATTTTTGGAGGATACTATAACGGTTAAATTTAAGGGTACCGCAGGACAAAGCTTTGGTGCATTTTTAACTAAAGGCGTAACTTTTGAATTAGAAGGCATGGCTAACGATTATGTTGGTAAAGGTATTTCCGGCGGGAAAATTATAATCTATCCGGACAAGAATTCATCCTATAGCCCGGATCAAAATATAATTATGGGTAATACTGCTTTTTATGGGGCTATTTCCGGAGAAGCCTATATTTGCGGCTTAGCCGGGGAAAGATTCTGTGTAAGGAACTCCGGGTTATATGCGGTTGCCGAAGGCGTAGGCGATCACGGTTGCGAATATATGACCGGAGGAAGGGTCCTGGTGTTGGGTAAGGCGGGAATAAATTTCGCCGCCGGCATGTCCGGAGGCATAGCTTATATTTATGATGAAGATAACTCTTTTAGCAGTAAATGCAATAAAGATATGGTCGAATTAGAGTGCGCTCGGGAAGAAGACCGGGATACAATCTATCACTTACTGCATAATCATTTGAAATATACCCATAGCGTAAAAGCAAAAAAAATCATTGATAATATGCACGAAGAATTTAAGAAGTTTCTCAGGGTTATGCCGATTGAGTACAAGCGTATTTTAGAAGGGGCAAAGATAGATGGGTGATATTAAGGGGTTTTTAAAATTAGCCAGACAAAATAGCCAATATAGGGCAGTTTGCGAACGCATTTGTGACTTTAAAGAAGTGTCCAAGATTTTGCCCGAGCGAGAGTCGCAAGAGCAGGCTAGCCGGTGCATGGACTGTTCGACTCCATTCTGCCATGCAGCATGCCCGTTAGGAAACTATATCCCGGAGTGGAATGATCATGTATTTAGTGGCAATTGGAAAGATGCGGTGGAATTGTTAGAAAGTACGAATAATTTCCCTGAGGTTACAGGCAGGTTGTGCCCGGCACCCTGTGAATATGGCTGCGTGTTAGGTTTAAATGATGATGCCGTTACTATCCGTGAGAATGAATTGGCGATAGCAGAGTTTGGTTTTAGAAACGGGTTAATTAAGCCAAGGCCGGTAAGGAAAAGGACGCAAAAACAGGTGGCCGTTGTTGGTTCGGGGCCTGCGGGATTATCTTGTGCTGCCCAACTTAATAGAGCCGGTCATCGTGTAGTTGTGTTTGAACGTTCTAAGCTAGTCGGAGGTATATTGCGTTATGGAATTCCGGATTTTAAACTTGAGAAAGAAATTATCGACAGGCGCATTGATATATTTGAGCAAGAAGGCGTTGAGTTTAAAACAGGCATTAACGTGGGCCCTGATTATTCGGCTAAGAAGATTCTAAAAGATTTCGATGCGGTTTGTCTTGCCGGCGGTTGTGGTGTGCCTAGAGATATCAAGGTAGAGGCAAGAGAGGCCAAAGGTATTTATTTTGCCATGGAATATCTAACTCAGTCAAATCAGCGCTTGTCCAAAGAAATAATACCCGCAGGTAAATTAATTGATGCTAAAGGCAAGAAGGTAGTGGTAATCGGAGGAGGGGATACGGGAGCTGATTGTGTAGGTACAGCTCATCGCCAGGGGGCATCTTGCGTAACGCAAATAGAAGTTTTGCCTCAGGCCCCTAACTGTAGAACAGAAGCTTATCCCTGGCCAGCATACCCATTGTTGTTAAAAACAACAACCAGCCATGAAGAAGGCGCAGAGCGCCTATGGGCTGTACTGACCAAGCGTTTTATTCAGAAGGAAGGTTTTTTAAAAGGAATTTCCTGCGTAAAAGTAGAATTTATTCAAACCAAAGGCCAAGCTTGTCCTGCGATGAAGGAGATTCCGGGGAGCGAATTTGAAATAACTGCGGATTTAGCAATTATTGCTATTGGTTTCCTCTGCCCGCAACATTCAGGATTACTTGAGGATATCAATGTCGAGATTGATGAGCGCGGAAATGTTAAAACAAATGAATTTTATATGACCTCGGTTAAAAAAGTGTTTTCTGCGGGGGATATGAGGCGTGGACAGTCATTGGTGGTTTGGGCTATTTTGGAAGGCCGGCGTTCCGGTTATTTTATTGACAAGTATTTAATGGGCAGAAGTAATTTGCCGCTTATTTAGAGGAGCATAGCGATGATTAGTACAGGAATAAAAGGTTTAGATGAGATGATTACCGGTTTAAGATCGGGGGATAATGTAGTCTGGCAGATCGATCATATAAATGATTATATTGAGCTACTTAAGCCTTTCGTGCATAGGGCGCTTAGAGAGAATAAAAAGGTTATCTATATAAGGTTTGCTCAGCACAAGGAGTTACTTAAATCATCCCGAGATATAAAACGATATGAGCTGAATGCCAATGCTGGTTTTGAGACATTTACAACCCGTGTAAATAATATTATTACGCAGGAGGGCGATGGTGCGTATTATGTATTTGACTGTCTAACAGACCTTCTCCTGGCTTGGGCTACGGATCTTATGATCGGAGATTTCTTTATGGTCACCTGCCCGTATCTTTTTGAACTCAAAACCGTTACTTATTTTTCGATATTGCGCAACCACCATTCTTTTAAATCAATAGCGCGTATACGGGAAACAACGCAATTACTTTTGGATGTATATCATTGTGCCGGCAGCTGCTATATACACCCATTAAAGGTATGGAATCGGTATTCACCGACCATGTTTCTTCCTCATCAGAAAAAGCTTGACCGCTGTATTCCTATTACAGATAGTGCTAATTCTGCGAAGTTGCTTAATTATATTCGTGAAAAAGGGGCAGAGAGCGCTAAAAGAAATCTTGATTATTGGGATCGCTTATTCATTGAAGCGGAGGAATTGTATAAAAAGGGTACTTCTGGCGATAAGATAAAAGATACGGTCAAAAAACTTTGCGGCATTATGATTTCTAAGAACAAAAAGATTCTTTCATTGGCGATACAGAATTTTTCACTCCAGGAGTTGGTCGAGATTAAATCAAGATTGATTGGGACTGGTTTTATCGGCGGCAAAGCCGTGGGTATGCTTTTAGCCAGAAAGATCCTTTCTAATAATTTGCCGGATTGGCAGAATTTATCAGAGTCCCATGATTCATTTTATATCGGCTCGGATATATTCTATTCATATATAGTACATAATCGATGGTGGAAATTGCATGTTCAGCATAAAACAGAAGAAGGTTATTTTAATACCGCCCAAGTTTTAAAAGAAAAAATGCTTTATGGGGTATTCCCCGAAGAGATCATGGAATATTTTCAGCAGATTATAGAGTATTTTGGTTCCTCTCCAATCATAGTCCGTTCAAGTTCGCTTCTAGAGGATGATTTTGGCAACGCATTTGCCGGTAAATATGAGAGCATATTTTTAGCCAATCAGGGAAGCCCGGAACAAAGGTATATTCAATTCGCTGAAGCCGTTAAAAGGATTTATTCAAGCACGATGAGTAACGATGCCTTAGTCTACAGGAAACAAAGGGGATTAGATAGATTAGATGAACAAATGGCTCTCCTGGTGCAGCGTGTTTCGGGCGCGCATCATAAGTATTATTTTTTTCCTGACATAGCCGGGGTAGGTGTTTCCTACAATACATATGTATGGAATAAACAGATTAGTCCGGAAGCCGGTATGCTGCGGGTTGTATTTGGGTTAGGAACTAGGGCAGTTAACCGCGTGGAAGGGGATTATCCTAGAATGGTAGCGTTAAGTGATCCTTCCAGAAGGCCATATGCCGAGAAGGATGATTTAAGGAAATATTCACAGCATGAAGTGGATCTTATAAATACCAAAGAGAATGTCATAGAGACGGTGCCTTTTGAAAAAATTATAAACGCAAAGTTATATTTAGATGTTGACCGCGTAGCGGTTAAAGATACTGAAGCGATGCAGATGATGAGCGAAAAAGGTTTGCCAGATAAAAACTACTGGATATTGACGCTGGATAATCTTTTTAAGGGCAATAAATTGGTAGATTTTTTTAAAAAGATATTAAAATCGCTTCAAACAGCCTATCGCTATCCGGTTGAGATAGAATTTACTGTAAACTTCACTAAGGATGATGAATTTAAGATAAATCTCCTACAGTGTAGGCCTTTGCAGACTAGGGGGTTGGGGCATAAGGTTAATCTGCCCGATCAGGTGGATAAAACAACAGCCTTATTTCAATCGCAAGGGTATTTCTTAGGTGGCAATATTTCTCAAAAAATAAAATGGATTGTTTATATCGATCCGGAAAAATATAGCAAGCTTATTTTATCGGAGAAATATGAAATTGCCCGTATAATAGGAAAGTTGAATATAATCATAAAAGATAAAAATGAGCTGCCTACTTTACTAATGGGGCCGGGTAGATGGGGGACAACAACGCCGTCTTTAGGCGTGCCGGTAAAATTTGCGGAGATCAATAATGTTACTGCGCTTGCAGAGATTGCTTTCTCCGCCGGAAACCTTATGCCGGAACTTTCCTTTGGGACTCATTTTTTCCAGGATTTGGTCGAGACTAATATATTTTATCTTGCTTTATTCCCTGATAGAAAAGAGGTTTTGTTCAACGATAAAATATTTAAGCATTTTGATAATTTATTTACCAAGCTCATCCCGGAGTCTCCTAAATACGAGGAAGTTGTGGGGGTCTATGATTTAGGGCTTAAGGGTTTGAAGATAATGTCGGACGTAATATCTCAGAGAGTCGTTTGTTTTGCGGACGAATCAATCTAATTTTCCAGTTTTATAAGAAAAGTTTCTATTTGACATTAGTTTTTAAAATAGTAACATATTAGAGAAAGATAGCGTTTTGTGTTTAAAAGGTATCACGAACGTAAAAAATTAAACCTTTGTTGGCTATATAAGTCGACAGAGGTTTTTACTTATT
>CAZOSW010000001.1:32883-81971 GCA_964582765.1 uncultured Planctomycetales bacterium
GTAATTTAATTTTAGAAAGAGGGTTATTTTAGAGTGAAAAAAATATTCATTATTATAGGCGTAGCATTGCTTATTGCTTTGGGCGGAGCAAAAGTGGGATTATCGCAGCACCAGGCAGTCGTTGCCTCTATTTTTTGCGTCTCAATCTTAGGTGTGCTACTTTATTGGGAGCTGCGGCTTAGTTTTGTCTTTTTGGGCGCAGGAGTCATGCTACTTACCCGTTCGATTGACTTAGAAAACCTCATAAAATTCGCATCTTTGGATGTCATTTTGTTTTTGGTAGGTACAATGATTCTGGTAGGCATGTTAAATGATGCTGGTTTTTTCTACTGGATCGTTACGCGCCTGATAAGGATAAAGAATATAACCGGGGAAAAGCTTTTTATGCTGATTATGCTTTTATCGGGAGTTTTATCAGGGTTAATGGGAGAGGTTGCCTCTATTATTATAATGTCAAAAATAATACTGGATATTTGCCTCCTTATTGATGTTGATCCGATCCCCCTGATTATGGCCTCTGTTTTAGCTACCAATATTGGTTCTTCGGGGACGTTGTTAGGTAACCCCGTTGGCATCTTAATTGCTGCGCGTGCAAATTTAACGTTCGAAGATTTTATGAGGAATGCCTTCCCGATCACAATCATAGTTTTTATCGTAACTTTAGCAATACTTTCACTCTGGTATAGAAAGATAATAAAAAAGATGACTGAGAAACTCATACCGTTGAGAGAAAACAACTTTTTCATATCGCTTATAACAATATCTACGGATATTAGGACTAAGGTTAGCATAGGTATATTTGTTTCTATGCTTATATGTATCTTTTTTCATCATCGAATAGAAATTATTTTTAATCTAGAAGAGAATAGTATTCTTATGATAACCCCGATAGTGTTTGCAGGGATAGCTCTATTTTACCGTAGTGATAGGATGCGCCATTATGTTGAGCGGGAAGTAGAGTGGACATCTGTTCTATTCTTTCTATTTCTTTTTGCACTGGCGGGTGTCGTAAAATTCAGCGGGGTTTCGGATGTAATTGCGCGTGGTTTAATCGGAAAATTTGGTAATCCTGCCAATTTATTATCAGCCGTGCTTATTTACTCCAGCTCAATCCTTTCAGCTATGCTTGATAATACGGTTGTGGTGGCTACTTATATTCCAATTGTTCAGAGCTTAAGTAGTTTAAATATTAATGTTAAACCTCTTTGGTGGGCGATATTATTTGGTGCTTGTTATGGCGGTAATATTACTATTATCGGCTCTACCGCCAATATTATCGCTATGGATATTTTGGAGAAAAACCGTAATGTAAAGATAAGTTTCTTTCGTTGGCTTAAGATAGGTTTATTTGTGGGTATAGTTACAACTACGGTGGCGTATCTTTCTCTTATTTTCTTGATACATTAGTGTACGTTAGTATTTTTTTGTGTCGGGTAACCTTTTAGTAAAAATTTCGGTAGAATAATTCTTTGTTTTGTTAAGATTTTTTGGTATACTTATATAAATCTCGATGTTTTTTGTTCATGCACGACACCCATCTTTTAAAGAATATTCTCAAATATTTTGAGGATCAGGAGAAATTATCTTCCCGCTTGATTAAGAAGGTCCATCTTTCTATATCTGAATTTGGGAGTCTAAGTAAAGAACACTTTCTTGAGCATTATCAACATGCAGTTTCCGGTACAAGATTTCAGGATATCGAGATAGTAATCGATATTATACCTTTTGGCCCGGAGCTGGAAATTATCAGATTAGAGTTCGCAGGAGAAACGGAGGACAGAGAAAAGTGAAATATGTAAGCTTAAAAAAGACAAATCTTAACGATTGGCTGGAGTATTTAAAAAATAAGGCTAAGCTCTACGCCCCGCGCAAAAAGGAGAATCTTTTTGTTTTTCGTCAGGTAAAAGAAGTTAATGATGTTTGTCTTGATTATATACCAACCATTCTGCCGCCCAAGAAATATTATTTTCCGCAGAAAGAAAAGTTATTTAAATTTAGCCTCCAGCCTTTTAAAACCGCAAAAGCCATTGATAAATTCGAAGATTTCATTCTTTTCGGCATGCATACCTGTGATATTGCAGGAATTCAATGTATGGATGTGGTTTTTAGGGATGCGCCGGAGGATCCGAATTACCTTAACCGTAAAGACAAGATGACCATTATTGGCATAGAGTGTTTAAAGTACTGTGATAAATACGCAAACTGTGCTTCTATGGGTAATCATGTCCCCCGCGGAGGTTACGATTTAATGATGGTAGATTTGGGTGAAAAATTTATCGTTCATATCAATTCCGAAAAAGGCGAAAAACTGGTTACTGGATTAAGTTATATTAAAGAGGCTAACCAGGCCGATATGGATCTTCTTGAGCGTAGGAGAGAGGCTAAAAAAAAGGTATTTAAAGAGGAGTTTATCGGGTCGTTGCCTAAAGTTTATGATGTTTTTGATAAATCATTTGCTTCTAGTGTATGGAAGGATATTGGTAAAAGATGCGTTGCCTGTGGTAATTGCACCGCGGTATGCCCGACTTGTTACTGTTTTGATACGAATGATGATATGGAGTTGTCCTTAAATAGCGGGACAAGGTATCGTATCTGGAATTCCTGCCAAATGGATGATTTTGCCAAAGTTGCCGCAGGAGAGGATTTCCGCAAAGGCAGAGACTCTCGTCAAAGGCACAGGTATTATCGAAAATTTAAATATCCGGTTGATAAGTTTAACCGGTTTTTTTGTATCGGCTGCGGAAGATGTACCCGGACATGCATGGCTGATATCAGCTTGGTTGAGACCGTTAATTCCCTGCTTAGGGAAGAAGGACTGCAATAATAAATTAAACAGGAGATTATATGCTTGAACGTGAAATACTTTTAGAAAAAATGAGAACAACTCCTTATCTGCCGATGAAGGCTAAAATTATCGAAGCCGAAATGGTTACGGAGAAAGAAAAGTTTTTTCGTATCCAGCTGGAGAATAAGATTAATCTGGGGCATGTTCCGGGGCAATTTGTAATGGTTTCTATTTTTGGTTTTGGAGAGGCCCCGATTTCCGTCTGTTCATCCCCGAGCGACAAGAGTTATTTTGAGCTAACCGTTAGAAATGTAGGTGTGTTTACCGATAAATTACATAAGCTGGACAAAGGAGACGAGCTTGGAATACGCGGGCCTTTTGGTAAAGGATTCCCGATCGATAATATGTTTGGTTACGATGTAATGATTGTTGCCGGAGGCTTGGGCATAGTTCCTCTTCGTTCTTTAATCAGGTATATTATGCATAATCGCGGTGATTTCGGTAATGTTCAGATTCTACTCGGATGTAGATCTCCCAAAGAGCTTTTATTTGAAGAGGAAACTAAAGAATGGATGAAGAGGGCAGAGATTAAATTTAACTGTACCGTTGACCGGGCAGACCCGGATTGGAGGGGCAATGTAGGCTTGATTACTACCTTAATTCCCGGAGTGGATATAAACCCGACTCGTACATACGGGATTGTTGTAGGGCCTCCGATTATGTATAAATTTGTTATTGTTAAATTGCTGGAGAAGAAGATTCCTGACCATCAGATTATAGTCTCATTGGAGAGGCGCATGCGCTGCGGTTTGGGTAAATGTGGCCACTGCCAGATTGAAGGGGTTTATGTCTGCCAGTCAGGCCCGGTATTTACCTACAATGATTTAAAAAAATTTAAAGGAGAATGTCATGAAAAAGCAGTCTAAGCCCAAGGTAGCTTTCTTTGATTTTACGGATTGTGAGGGCTGCCAGCTGCAATTTGCTAATATGGGTAATACATTGCTTGAGCTAATGGAACTAGTTGATATAGTTAGTTTCCGCGAGATTATGTCTGAATCCGCAGATGAGTATGATATCGCTTTTATTGAAGGTAGCATTACTACTGATAATGATGTTTTGCGGATCAAAAAGATAAGAGATAGGGCTAAAATCTTGATTACTTTAGGCGCTTGCGCAACTATCGGCGGGATAAATGGAATCAAAAATCGTTCTTCTTTAGAAGCAGCTAAGAAAATAGTTTATGGGGATAAGGCAAATATAATTAACAGCATTAAGGCCATGCCGGTACATGAGGTAGTCAAGGTTGACTATGCTATTAACGGTTGTCCGGTTTATATCCCGGAAGTCATTAGCGCGGTAAAGTGTCTGCTTATGGGTAAGCCATATATTGTTCCTAATTATTCGGTTTGCGTGGAATGTAAAATGAACGAAAACGTCTGCCTTTATGAAAAAGACCAGGAGTGTATGGGCCCGGTTACCCGCGCCGGATGTAATTCCTGGTGCATTAATAACGGAAACCGCTGTTATGGTTGCCGGGGATTAGTAGATAAGCCGGCTAGCGATGCTGCCAAAGATATTTTGCAAAAATACGGCTTGAAGGCAGAAGAAATCCTGAATAGCTTTACATTATATAATGATTCTATGGGGGAGAAATATGACCAAGAGTTTAAGTAAAATAGATTCTCAAAACTTAAAAGTTGATGTGCATTATCTGACTCGCGTAGAGGGCCATGGTAATATTGTTGTTGACGTAACAGGAGGGAAGCTTGCAAAATGTGAATTTCAGATAATTGAATCTCCGCGTTTTTTTGAATCGATGCTGGTAGGTAGGTCTATTTGGGAGGCTCAGCATTTAACCAGCCGCATCTGCGGGATCTGCGCCTGCGGCCATTCTCTGGCCAGTATTAAAGCAGCCGAAGATGCTTTGGGCGTAAAACCTTCGGATGAAGTGGTGATGCTCAGGAAATTGTTGCTTTACACTGAAATACTGGATAGCCATATTTTACACATTTATATCCTGGTAGCCCCGGATTTGCTGGGGGTAAAAAGCGTTCTACCTTTGGTCAAAACTCACCGTTCGGTAGTCGAGATGGCTTTACGTATGAAGCGGATGAGCGATTACGCAGGAGAAGTGCTTGCCGGCAGGCATATTCATCCGATAAGTTATGTTATCGGCGGGCTTACCCAACTTCCTTCAAAAGAAGGCCTGGAGAAATTGTATAACTTGATGCTTGAATCGCGTAAAGACGGTGAGGAAACGGTAAAGATAATTAAGACATTAAAATTCCCGCAGTTTTCCAGACCTACGCAATATATGTCGCTTACTAGTGATGATGAATACGCCATGTATGACGGAGATTTGACCGTAAACGGGCAAAAAAGCAAGGTAAGTAATTACCGTAAGCTTCTTATGGAATCCGTCGTAGATTATTCAAAGGCAAAAATATCCAAGATTAACGGCAGGTCTTATGCGGTTGGAGCATTATCACGTTTTAATAATAATTTCAATAAATTGAACAAAAAGGCAAAGACAGTAGCTAGCGAGTTGGGCCTGAAGGCCCCGTGCCATAACCCGTATCTCAATACCGCCGCCCAGCTTGTGGAATGGGTGCATTGTCTGGAGGAATCAATCGCCATACTCAAGAAGATTTTAAAAGATGGGTTAAAAGAAGAGAAGATTGTTGTTTCTTCTTGGCCCAAGAGAAGCCAAATCGGTAAGATTAAATATAAGCCAAATACCGGGATCGCCTGCGTTGAGGTGCCTCGTGGATCTTTATTCCATGAATATACAGTTAATGATTTTGCTCATATCACTGCAGCTAACTGCGTGATTCCTACCAATCAAAATATGGGTAATTTAGAGGATGATATGCGAAAGCTTGTTCCGGAGTTACTGGGTAAAAAAACTCAAGACGAGATTACCCTTGATCTTGAAATGCTGGTCCGTGCATATGATCCCTGCATATCATGCGCCACGCATTTATTGGATGTAAGCTTTGTCTAAAAAAATTGCGGTAATAGGTTTAGGCAATACTTTAAGGAGAGATGACGGAATAGGCGTAATTATTCTGGAATCCCTCCTTAATAATTATAAGCGCCCGGCAATAGATTATCTTAATTTCGGCAGCGCAAGTTTTGACCTTATACACCGTCTGCAGGATTATGACCTTGCCCTATTGATCGACGGGATTTCGGCTGGGCTTATGGCTGGAGAATTAAAAATATTTGCACTTGATGAGGCTTCTTTTACTAAAGATGACGGAGCGATTTCTTCTCATGAATTAAATCTCAAGGATATTTTTAAGTTAACACAAAAACTAAAGGTAAAAGCTAAAATTTATATTGCCGGAATACAGATAAAAGATTTCGGCTTTGGCGAATCTTTGAGCAGTGCGTTGGAAAATAAATTAGTGGATTTAACAATACAGATTGATAAATTTATTCAAGAAAGGTTGTTTTAGATAATATGTGTTATGCCATTCCGGGGAAAGTTGAAAGAATAGAAAATAATCAGGTAACCGTGGATTATTTCGGCGAAAAAAGACAGGCTTATAATGAGTTGGCCCAGATTAGCGTCGGCGATTATATCTATGCTCAGGGCGGTTATGCTATTACGAAAATTCCGGAAGATGAAGCAAAAAGCATCCTTGCTGTTTGGAAAGAGACTTTCTTTGAGCTTCAAGAAGTTGACCTAAAGCTTTCACGGCTTGATCTTAATCAAGGGTCTGTTTCTGGAGAATTCTTGAGAATATTGGATAAGGCATCTGAAGGCAGAAAACTCTCCCCGGATGAACTCCGCAGTTTGATTAAGGAAAAAAATAAACCAGCATTGGGGCTTCTTTTTAAAACGGCAAATTTCCTGCGCCAGAAACACCATAAAAATTCTTGTTGTGTGCATGGAATTATTGAGATCTCCAATTACTGTTCTTGTAATTGTAATTATTGCGGTATAGCTAAGGGCAATAAAAATATTAAGCGTTATCGTTTAGCCGGCGATCAGATCCTTGAGGCTGCCAGGCAGGCAATAGTAGAGCATGGTTTTAAGGCCCTGGTGTTGCAGTCTGGCCAGGACAGCGGATATAGTATAGAGGAGCTGGCTGAGATTATCCGTAAGATAAAATCTAATTGGCCGGCCTTAATCTTTATTAGCTTTGGAGAAGTCGGGCTGGATAATTTAAAGATTCTTTACGATGCTGGTGCGCGTGGATTGCTTTTACGATTTGAAACATCTAACCCTAAGCTTTATAAACAGGTTACTGCAGGCAAAGATCTTTCCAGCCGCATTGCGCATTTAAAAAAAGCTTACGAGCTAGGCTATATAGTTATTACCGGAGGCTTGATTGGATTGCCGCAACAAAACGAAGAAGATCTTTTAAATGACATACTTTTAACTAAAGAGTTGCATGCCGAGATGTATAGTTTTGGCCCATTTATTATGCATCCACAAACCCCGTTGGCTAAACATCCATCACCGGAAGTAGAAACCGTGCTTAAAGTTATCGCCATTTCGCGTATCATTGATGCAGCGAATGCTAAAATTCTAGTTACTACTGCTTTGGAGACACTTCATCCTGATGCCAGGAGAGAGGCGCTTCTTAGTGGAGCAAATTCAGTGATGCTTAATGTAACTCCGCTTGAATATAGGTCATTATATAACATCTATCCTGCGCGCGCTCATGAAAGTGAGAGTATAGAAACTCAGATCAATGATAGCATTGAGCTTTTGATGTCATTGGGCCGCTCTCCTACAGATTTAAGTATCTAAAAATATCAGCAGTAGAGATTCTTTTAATTGATTCTATAGTGAAAAATATCACAAAAACTATTGACTTATGCTATAGATATGTTACCATTTAGTTAGTTATTGTGAATAAAAGAACAATATGAAGACAAACAAAAATTGCGTTATCAGATTATCCAAGTATAAAAACGCCCTTAACCGACTGCAGGCTTTGGGATTTGTCAAGATTTTTTCAGATAACCTTGCAGATGCCATTGGGGTTACCGCTTCGCAGGTAAGAAAAGATTTCTCTATTTTTGGGATTTCCGGTAATAAAAGAGGTGGATACAAGATTGAAGAGCTTATTGAAAAAATAAACAACATCCTCGGGAAAAATGAACTTAATAAGGTAATTATTGTAGGGGCGGGAAAACTAGGTATGGCACTCTTAAAATACAAAGGTTTTGAAAAGGAAGGGATAAAGATTGTAGCCAGTTTTGATATCGACTCCACAAAATATGTTAATGATACTGAAGTGCCGGTATTGTCTTTTGAGAAGTTGAATGATTTTGTCCGTAAGAATAATATCCGTATTGGAATAATTGCTGTTCCTGATATAGCTGCTCAGTCTGTTGCGGACAGTATGTTTTTGGCTGGCATTAAGGGGGTACTTAATTTCGCCCCGATTAGGTTAAAATGTCCGGAAGATAAGGTGCTTAATAACGTGAATTTGGAAGTTGAGTTGGAAAATCTGATTTATTTTGTCAATGTTTTAGATAAAACTAGAGAACGCAAGTGAAGACCCGAACCCTTAAAACAAAATTATTAATTTCATCTTTTTTTATTATTTTTATTTTTGCATTTCCAATTTTAATCTTAGGGGCGCGGGTTATTAAACAAGAGATTTTTGCGCGCGCTCAAAATCAAGTAAGTACAGACCTCAAAGTTGCCCGCTCCGTATTCTACGGAGAGATAGAGGCGATTAAAACTGCCTTTAATCTTATTCCCTTAACCGTCAATTTTTCAGATGTGCGCCAGAAGATGGGCCTGGATTACTTATATGTAGTAAATGCGCAAGATAAGGCAGGAGTAAAAAGCGAACTGGTGCAGCGGGCCTTTCTCGGCCTGGCAACTGGGGGGATACGCAGTATAGGTAAGGATGAATTGATGGATATAGGGGAAGATATCTATCAAAGATCTGTAATCCAAATCAGGTCTACTCCTAAGTCGCATCTTATCTCAAAAGCGGTGCAGGATAAAGCTATGGCCATAGGGTATGCCATGCCGGTCATTGATTCAGCCGGCAAGGTAAACAGTGTGATTTACGGTGGCAAGATTATTAATCGCGATTTCCCATTGGTGGATAAAATCCGTGACCTGGTTTTTGAAAATAAGTTTTACGAAGGAAAACCGCTTGGGACGGTGACTATATTCCTGGATGGTGTGCGTATTGCTACCAATGTTTTAGACCAGGGAGGAAACAGGGCGATTGGTACCCTTGTTTCAGATACGGTGTATAAAAAAGTAGTCAAAGAAGGTAAGGTCTGGCTGGATAGGGCTTTTGTGGTTACCGACTGGTACTTGACTTCCTATGAGCCTATTAAAAATATCAAAGGGGAAACTATTGGGATACTCTATGTGGGGATTTTGGAAAAACCGTTTAAAGACCTTGAAAAAAGAATTTTTTTAGGTTTTTTATTAATTTTGGTGTTGGTGACAGTTTTGGCAATGGTTTTTTCTTATCTGCTCGCCGCCTCGATTACCAGGCCGGCTACTGCGCTGCTGGAGGCGACGGCCAAAATTTCTAACGGCAATTTACAGTATAGAGTTAATACTAAAAGCCAGATCCAAGAGCTGGACCGTTTGGCTGAGTCATTCAATGAGATGGTTAAGGGCATTCATGATCGGGATACAAGGCTTACTATTTCTAATGAAAAATTGGCGGCGTTAAATAAGAGCTATCTTGATCTTGTGGGTTTTGTCTCGCATGAGTTAAAAGGCGTGTTGGGGTCAATTATTATTAACATTTATTCCTTAAAAGATGGTTATTTGGGTACGCTTGCTCCTGCGCAGAAAAAAGCCGTTGATTCTACCGCTCGCAGCCTTGAGCATTTTGAGAATATGGTAAGAAATTATCTTGACCTTTCTCGCATCGAGAAGAAGGAGTTGGAGCTTAAGAAAACTATCGTGGCTTTTAGAAAAAACATAATTATTCCGGCAATCGAGAATTTTGAGCGCCAGAGCCTGGAGAAAAATATCAGGATTAATAATTTTGTTCCCGAAGAGCTAAAAGTTTGCCTAGATAATAGCCTAATGCTTATTGTGAGTAATAATTTACTTAGTAATGCCATTAAGTATGGCTCTAGCGGCGGGGTAATTACTATTGAAGCTAAAGAGGTGGGCCAGGATGTGCAGGTGAGCTTTTATAATGACGGCACGCCGATATTAGAAAGCGAGAAGGAGCTGTTGTTTAAGAAGTTTTCGCGCCTAGCCAATGTCGGACAACGCAAAGGAACAGGATTGGGGCTGTTTATTACTAAAGAGATTGTAGAAAAACACGGCGGTACTATTTGGGTTGAACAACAGGCGCACGGCAATACTTTTATTTTCACCTTGAAAAAACAGTGAGGGGAATTGGCGATGAATAGCACTCCAATGGAAATTTTAAAGAAGCTTAAAGCTTGTGCCATTTATGAAAATTTAAAGAAGTGGACCGCCTCAACCCGGGTGTATGTGGGCATGGCAACCTGTGAAATTGCTGCCGGATCAAAGGAGATTTTCCAAATAATTAAAAATGAGCTAAGTCAAAATAAAATTAAAGATGTATATCTCTCCAAAAAAGGCTGTGTTGGCAGGTGTAGTTTGGAGCCGACGGTTGAGGTGCTTTCTAGGGGTTTGCCTCCTTTTAAATATACTAATGTTGATAAAATAAAAATAAAAAAAATTATCAGGAACCATCTGGTAAAAAACAATCGCCGCGCCGTAATGCCTAATTCCCGCTATGACTATACTAGTAAAGACAGTCTTACTGATAAGAGCCGTTTTGTGTTTGGGGATTTACCGTATTTTGATAAACAGAGGCGTATGACGTTACGCAACTGTGGGATTATTGATCCTGAGAGTATTGATGAGTATTTTGTGGTTAGGGGTTATGAAGCGTTGGCAAAGGTATTGACAGAATACACTCCTGAACGCGTGATTGATGAGGTGACTAAATCCGGTTTGCGCGGAAGGGGAGGCGGTGGGTTTCCTACTGGGCTTAAGTGGCAATATGTGCGTCAGCAACAGTCAGAGGAGAAGTATGTAGTGTGTAATGCTGATGAAGGAGACCCAGGCGCATTTATGGATAGAAGCACTATCGAGGGCGATCCTTTTTCTATCCTTGAAGCTATGGCCATCGCGGGTTTTGCCGTGGGTGCGGCGCAGGGGGTTGTGTATATTCGCGCAGAGTATCCTTTAGCAGTGGAGCGGTTGAGAATTGCCATTGCGCAGGCCAGAGATAAAAATCTTCTCGGGAAGAATATTCTAGGAACAGGTTTCTCTTTTGACCTTGAGGTAGTGTTGGGAGCCGGGGCATTTGTCTGCGGAGAGGAGACCGCGCTCATGCTTTCTATCGAAGGCTATCGCGGTATGCCCAGGACCAGGCCACCGTATCCTCCGGTAAAAGGGCTGTGGGGGAAACCGACCCTGATTAATAATGTAGAGACTTGGGCAAATATACCGGTAATCATTTTGGACGGTTACCAGTATTTTTCTTCTATCGGTACTAAGAAAAGTAAGGGTACTAAAGTTTTTGCTTTAGCGGGAAAAGTTAAAAATACCGGACTCATTGAAGTAGAGATGGGGACCACGCTGGGGGATATTGTTTTTGATATAGGAGGGGGGATAAAAAATAACCGCAAATTTAAAGTAGCGCAAACCGGAGGCCCTTCCGGAGGGTGCCTACCGGTGCAGTTTTTAAATACTCCCATTGATTATGATTCTTTAGTAAGCGCGGGTTCGATCATGGGCTCAGGCGGCTTGATTGTAATGGATGAAACCGACTGCATGGTTGATGTTGCTAAATTTTTCCTTGAGTTTATCCAGGAAGAATCTTGTGGAAAATGCACTCCTTGTCGTGAGGGGACCAAGAGGATGCTGGAGATATTGGAGAGAATTACTACCGGCAAAGGCAAAACTGGAGATATTGAGAAACTAGAGCGATTAGGCAATACCATAAAAAAGACCGCCTTATGCGGATTGGGCCAGACTGCTCCTAATCCGGTGCTTTCTACCATTCGTTATTTCCGCAGTGAATACGAAGCGCATATAAAAGAGCGGCGTTGCCCGGCTATAGTGTGCGCGGAACTTTTTGTTTCACCCTGTCAGCATGCCTGTCCGGCGCATATTGATATTCCGGGTTTTATCGGGCTCATCCATGATGGCAAAATGAAGGAGAGTATTGAACTTATTCTAAAAAGTAATCCGTTTCCTTCGGTCTGCGGAAGAGTATGCCACCATCCGTGTGAATCTAATTGTCGTCGTGGAAAAATCGAAGAATCAGTGGCAATTATGCTTTTAAAAAGGTTTGCTGCTGATTATTCTGCCGGAGATAATTTGAAATTGGAAAGTTTCAAAGGAGGTAAGCTTAAGGAGCCGGTTGCAGTAATCGGCGGCGGTCCATCGGGTTTATCCTGCGCGTATCAATTAGCAAAACGCGGGTATCGGGTGACCGTATTTGAATCAGAAAGTAAACCCGGCGGCATGCTTGTTTCAGGAATCCCTGAATATCGGCTTCCTAAAGCAGTGGTAGAACGAGATATCTTGCGTATACGGGATGCTGGAGTTTTCATAAAGACTAATTCTAGATTAGGAAGAGATTTTTCCATAGAAGATTTAAGAAAAAAGGGGTTTAAAGCATTTTATCTGGCGCTGGGTGCTTGGAAAGAAGCGGTCTTACAAGTTCCCGGTACTGATCTGTTAGGGTTTATGGGTTCGCTTTCTTTTTTAAAGGATTATAATTCCGAAAGAATTAAGAAGGTTCACGGCGTATACTGCGCCACTAAGGGTAACGCTAGGATTGTATTTACCGGCAAAAAGATTGTCGTGGTAGGAGGAGGAAATGCGGCGATGGATGTGGCAAGGACTTGCGCCCGCTTAGGCGCTGATCAGGTGCATGTAATCTACCGCAGGACTAAAGACGCTATGCCGGCTATTCCCGAAGAAGTTGAGGAGGCGCAAAAAGAAGGGGTGAAGTTTCATTTTTTACTTATTCCTTCGGAAATTAAGGGTGAAGACGGTAAGGTGTGCGCTATAGAATGTTTTTGTACTACCCCGGGAAAATTTGATTTAAGCGCACGCAGGCAGCCGTGTGCTACCGATAAAAAATTCCTGCTGCCGGTTGATATTGTGATTAGTGCTATTGGAGGAAAGCCGGAATTACCTGAGAAATTAGCGAAAAAGCTTTCTTTTGCTGAATGGGGTACGCTGGCGCCTGACCCGGAAACGTTACAAACTAATATTAAAGATATCTTTGCCGGAGGAGATGTGGTAACCGGTGGCGGTACAGTGATTGATTCCATTGCACAAGGTGAAAAGGCGGCAATTTCCATTGCGCGATTTTTTAACGGTGAGGATTTACACCAGGATAGGTTTGTGATTAAGGGAGAGAGAAAAGAAGTTTCCTATATAGATCCCGGCGCAGAGGTAAAGTGTAAATCTCGCCTTGCGCAGGCCAAAATGAGTTTAGAAAAAAGGCTCCAGGCTTTTGGCGAAGTAGAGTTAGGCTACACTAAAACTCAGGCCATGGCTGAGGCTAATCGTTGCTTAAGGTGTGACCGCAAAGAAAACGAGGCATAATATGGAAAAGCAAGTAACGCTTAGTATTGACGGCGTAGCGGTTTCTGTGCCAGGTACCTATACTATTATGCAGGCAGCAGAGACCATAGGTATTCGTATTCCGCGGTTTTGCTACCATCCGAAATTAAGCAGTATTGGTGCCTGTCGGGTTTGTATTGTTGAGGTGGAAGGGGTAAAGAACTTTCCCGCTTCCTGTTGTACAGCAGTAGAGGAAGGCCTGAAGGTTAAGACCAATACCCCTGCTTTACGCCAGGCGCGTAGGGATATTGTTGAGCTTATTCTTGATAATCATCCCCGTGATTGTCAGATATGCGAGAGGAATAATAATTGTGAGCTACAGGTCTTAGCGCATTCTTTGGGGATTAGGGAATTTATCCTTGAGGGGGAGAGGAAAAGATATCTCTTGGATGATTCTTCTGTTTCTATTTTTAGAGATGCGGAAAAGTGCGTTTTGTGCGGAAAGTGCGTCAGGGTATGTACTGAGATACAGGGGGTTAATGCTTTAACCTACGCTGGCCGTGGATTTAAAACTACGGTAGTTCCCGCCTTCAATATGGATGCTAAGGAAAGTATTTGTGTAAATTGCGGGCAGTGTACATTATTTTGCCCTACTGCTGCGCTTCTTGAAAAAGATGCAACCGGCCAGGTGTGGAAAAATTTAAGTGATCCTGATAAAGTTGCCGTAGTGCAAATTGCCCCTGCCGTACGCGTGGCGATTGGCGAGGGGTTTGGTTTAGAACCAGGGACAGATATGACTTATCAGACCGTGGCCGCATTACGCTTACTCGGATTTAAGGTTGTTTTTGACACCCAGTTTTCCGCTGATTTGACCATTATGGAGGAAGGGCATGAATTGGTACATAGGTTTAAGACCAAGGCTAAGCTACCTATGATTACTTCTTGTAGCCCCGGATGGATTAAATTTTGTGAACATTTTCATCCGGAATTTTTGGAAAATATCTCAACCTGTAAATCTCCTCAGCAGATGATGGGGGCCCTTATTAAGACCTATTATGCAAATAAAGTTGGTATTGATCCTGCAAAAATATACAGCGTTAGTATTATGCCCTGCACTGCCAAAAAATTTGAGGCAAGCCGGCCTGAAATGGCCTCTAGCGGTTTTCAAGATGTTGATGCGGTATTGACCACTAGGGAATTGATTAAAATGATTAAGCAGGCAGGGATCAATTTACCCGTACTTAAAAAATCAGAATTTGATGAACCGCTTGGGGAATCAACTGGAGCTGCTCCTATATTCGGCGTTACTGGCGGAGTTATGGAGGCAGCGCTGCGTACCGCCTATGAAGTGGTAACCGGTAAAGAGTTGGCGAATTTAGAATTTCAGGCAGTCAGGGGTTTTGAGGGGATTAAAGAGGCAACAGTCGACCTTGATGGGTTAGAGGTCAAAGTAGCAGTTGTTTATGGCCTGGCGAATGTGCATACGTTGCTTACTGAGATTACGCAAGGGAAAAGAGAGTACCACTTTATCGAGATTATGGCCTGTCCCGGAGGGTGTATCGGAGGAGGAGGCCAACCGTACCCACAAGGGGCATTGGAGGCCTTGGATAAAGATTTGTACCAAAAAAGGGCAGATGGGCTCTATAGTATTGATGAGCATAAAACAGTGAGAAAATCCCATGAGAACCCGCAAATTAAAAAAATTTATAGCCAGTTTCTAGGAGAGCCTTTAGGAAAAAAGTCTCATGCTTTGCTGCATACCCACTATTATGTAAAAAATCCGCATGGGATTACTTCTTGTATGGATAAGATAGTAAGTATTTCTTAAGGGGGGGGGCATTATGGAACGCTCTACAAAAAATATTCCTAAGATGCAAGATAAAGATTTTGAGAAAAAAATGAAAATGCTCAAGGAGTTTATTCAGAGCAATAAACCCCTGCATAATAAGCAGGCAGGGCTGATGGGGATATTACATAAGACGCAGAATATCTTCGGTTATATTCCTCGATTAGCTATGGAGTGTATCTCAGAAAAGATTCAGGTACCTGCGGCGCATATTTACGGAATGGCTACTTTTTACAATTATTTTTCTCTCAAGCCCAAAGGGGTGTATCGTATTTATACTTGTAAGGGTACCGCTTGTTACGTAGGCGGGGGTGCCAGAGTTTTGGCCAAAGTACGACAGGAGTTAGGTATTGATGTTGATCAAGTTACCGCAGACGGGCTATTTAGTTTGAATGTTACCCGCTGTTTAGGGTGCTGTGGCCTTTCTCCGGTAATGCAGGTTAATGATGATATATATGTACGCATGGTTCCCGAAAAAGTTCCCGGAATACTTAAGCACTACCGTAAAATGCAGATGAAGGGGAAAATCCAGAAAAAAATGATGCCTTCTGCGGGCGTTACGAAGTAGGCCATGGCTATTAAGGTATTGGTTATTGATAACGACTATGATTTTATTGAGGCCTGCAAAAATTTCCTCGAGACTTCTGGCTATGAGGTAGTCTATGAAGAAAAAGAGTCAAAGGCAATTGCTCAAGTAGAGCGCGTTAATCCGCAGGTAATCCTGCTGGATTTGGTCATGGATACCGTGCAGAGCGGGTTGATTATTGCTGAAAAAATTAATGCCGATCAAAGCTTACGCTTGATTCCAATAATTATTTTGACCGGTTATTTTACTGATACTGGTTTAGCCGATAAGGAAAAAGAAATTGTAGCGAAATTGCCGAATGTGCGTAGGGTTTTAAGTAAGCCCGTAAAACCGGCAGTGCTTTTGGAAGCGCTGCAGAAGGTTTTAGGGCCGTGAAGGATTATCCTTGTTCGCTTGCGCTCACAAGGAGTGCGCTGGATAAAAACTATAAGATGCTTGATTTGTGCATTAAAAAAAGGAGGATATATGGCAAAGAAAATTTTAGTGATTGATGACGATTCGGAGTTTATAGGCGCCGTTTCAAATTTATTGGAATCAAAAGGATATGCGGTTATATCCGCTTGCGATGGAGAGGAAGGTTTTAAAAAAGCAAAAAGCATGTCCCCCGATCTTATTTTCCTTGATGTAATGATGGCTGATAAAAGCGAGGGTTTTGATGTAGCCAGGTCTATAAAAGCAGATGCGCTAACCAAAGGCATTCCCGTGGTCTTGATTACCGGAATACGTAAGGCTATGAATTTACCTTTCGGTTTTGAAGCTGATGAAGATTGGCTCCCCGTAAAAACAGTGCTTGAAAAACCAGTAAAACCTGATACATTGCTTAAAACCGTCGAAGAATATATAGGAAAATAACGACATAATTCCGCAAAGATCATTATACAAAATCTTACACATGGAACAGAGCACATTATTATTGCCAGAAGTTTCGCATTTAATCGAAAAGTGGAAATATAAAGAGGGTAACCTCATTATGATTTTGCATGAGCTGCAGAATTATTATGGTTATGTCCCGCGTCAGGCGTCGCTTCAGCTATCTAAAATGCTTGGTGTGCCTTTGGCTAGGATTTATGAAGTGATCACCTTTTATAATTTTTTCAAATTGTCTCCTCCTGGCAAACATCGTATTTCTTTATGTATGGGAACAGCCTGTTATTTACGTGGTGGTGCGATAATTTTGGATGAAATAAAAAATATCTTAGGCGTCGAAGAAGGCCAGACGACCAAGGACCGGCTTTTCCATCTGGATGTAGTCAGGTGCTTGGGGTGTTGTGGCCTTGCTCCAGTTGTAATGATTGATAATAAGGTATATGGCAAGGTTAAGAAGAATGAGGTCGCTGATATTTTGTCTAAATATATCAAAGAGGAATAATATAATATGGATAAGTTAACCCCAGGTGATTTAGAAAAAATGAGCAAGGCTTCTTCTGATAAGTCCAGCGATTGGATTAAGGTGGGAATGAGTAGCTGCGGTATTGCGGCCGGGGCAGAGGAAGTTTTTAATTTTTTTATTGAAGAAGTTAAAAAAAGAAATCTGCAAATTGAAATAAAAAAATGCGGTTGTGCAGGCGCCTGTTATGCTGAGCCGTTGGTCGAGGTAAGCGTTGAGGGGCTGCCGTCAGTAATTTATGGGGCGGTAAATAAGGATGTGGCGAACAAGATACTGGAAAAACATGTAATTTCTAAGATGCTGGTCAATGATTATATTTTTGAGGTCTTGACTTAAAAATTCAGGATTAATTTATGTATACAAAAGTTATTTTAGTAAAAGATACGGATTTAAAAAGAGAAGATAAGACGCGTGAGTTTTATACTCGCCTGCTTGATTATCTTCGAGAGGCTAATCTACATACCCAGATTCAGGTGGTTAGGGTTGCGGATATCGGCGTATATGATCAGGGGATGGTGATTAAGATACTTCCAGATAAGGTTACTTACGCTAATGTCCAAGATTCCGACATTAAAAGAATAATCGAGTCTGTTTTTAAGGAAAATGAAGCTATCCAAGATTTAGTTTTTAAACCTAGAGCTAAGCAGCACCGGATTGTTTTGCGCAATTGTGGTAAAATTAATCCGGAGAATATTGAAGATTATATTGCTAGCGGCGGCTATCTGGCCTTAAAAAAAGCTCTTGATGAATTAGGCCCGCAGAAGTTGATTGAAGAGCTAAAGATTAGCGGTATACGAGGCAGAGGCGGAGCAGGTTATCCTACCTGGATGAAGTGGAATTTTGCCCGGGAGGTCGCATCAACTGAAAAATTTGTTATCTGTAATGCCGATGAAGGAGATCCAGGTGCTTATATGGACAGGAGTATTTTAGAGGGTGATCCACATTCGGTGATTGAAGGTTTAATTATTGCTGCTTTTGCTATCGGTGCCTCCAAGGGGTATTTTTATATCCGTGCAGAATATCCTTTGGCAGTTGAAAGAATCAATAAGGCAATTAGACAGGCTTATGATTATGGATTATTGGGGCAGAATATTCTCGGTAGCTCTTTTAATTTAGATATAGAAATAAGGTTGGGTGCGGGAGCTTTTGTTTGCGGCGAGGAAACCGCTTTAATTGCTTCTATCGAAGGTAAAAGAGGTACCCCTCATCCTCGTCCGCCGTATCCTTCAATAAAGGGATTATGGGAAAAGCCTACGGTTATAAATAATGTTGAGACCTTGGCTAATATAGCGGTAATTATTTCAAAGGGCGGTAAGTGGTTTTCCCAGATTGGTACGCAAACTTCTAAAGGAACAAAGGTTTTTGCGGTAACCGGGAAGGTTAAAAATTCAGGATTGGTCGAGATTGCCATGGGTGTGACTTTAAGAGAGATCGTTATGGATATCTGCGGAGGGACATTATCCGCAAAACCCATAAAAGCGGTGCAAACCGGCGGGCCTTCAGGAGGAGTAATCCCTGAGGCGCTTTTAGATACCCCGGTAGATTATGAAAATTTACAGAAGTTAGGTTCAATCATGGGTTCAGGCGGAATGATTGTTATGGATGAAGATGATTGCATGGTAGATATCCCTAAGTTTTATCTTGGGTTTTGCGTGGAAGAATCCTGCGGTAAATGCGCGCCTTGCCGTATCGGAGGTTTTCAAATGCTGGGTTATCTGAAGAAAATTTCAGAAGGAAAAGGCAAGCCGGAGGATTTAGGGCAATTAAGGAGAATATCGCAAGCTATGCAGAAGGCATCTTTATGCGGACTGGGCCAGACTGCTTCAAATCCGGTACTTTCTACTTTAAAATATTTTGAGCCTGAGTATAATGAGCATATTCTAAATAAGAGATGCCCGGCAGGGAAATGCAGCAACCTGATAACTTATGTAATAGTAGAAGATAAATGTAAGCGTTGCGGAATTTGTTCTACCAATTGTCCGGTACAGGCAATTAGCGGAGGCAAGGAAGAAGGCTATGTTATAGCGCATGATAAGTGCATAAAATGCGGCCGGTGTTTTGATGCTTGTAAATTTAAAGCGATTTCTAAAAAATAAATATGAAAAAAATAATTCAAGCAAAAATTAATGGTATTTTATTAAGGGTGGAATCCGGCACTACTATTTTGGAGGCAGCTAAAAGGGTGCAGATAAAAATTCCTACTCTTTGTAAGCATCCGGACTTACCGCCTTCAGCCTCATGCGGAATTTGTATCGTCAAAAACAAAGGTTCGCATAAAATGTTGCGTTCCTGCTGCACTCCGCTTGAAGAAGGCATGGATATTATTACCCATGACCCTGAAATCGTCGAAATTAGAAGGACGGTAATTGAACTTATCTTATCAAATCATCCCAATGACTGTCTTAAGTGTGCAAGGAATAATGAATGCGAACTGCAAAAGTTAACCGCGGATTTTGGGATTAAAGAAGAATCATTCCCGCAGTTTTTAAGGGATTTGCCGATAGATAGGTCTACGAAGGCTGTTGATCTTGATCCGAAAAAATGTATTCTTTGCGGACGCTGTGTATATGTTTGTCAGGAGCTGCAGGATGTTTGGGCGTTATCCTTTTTGGAGAGAGGTATGAAAACACGTATTTCTCCTGCCGGCGATATACAATTAGCGGATTCTCCGTGCGTGCGCTGCGGCCAATGTTCGGCGCATTGCCCTACCGGGGCATTTGTCGAGCAGGATCATACAGCGGCGGCATGGAAGGCATTGCAGGATCCTGATAAATATTGTGTGGTTCAGATTGCTCCTGCTGTCAGGGTTTCTATTGGAGAAGCCTTTGGGTATGTGGGTAAGAATTTCACCAAAAAGCTTTATGCATTATTAAGGCGCTTAGGGTTTAATGCAGTTTTTGATACTTCATTTGCCGCGGATGTCACGATTATGGAGGAGGCAAGTGAATTTGAAGAAAGGTTGTTGCATGGAAATAGGCCCCTACCATTAATTACTACCTGTTGCCCTTCCTGGGTAGATTTTATGGAAAAATTCTATACGGATATGATTGATCATTTTTCTTCCTGTAAATCTCCGCATGAAATATTAGGGGTATTATCTAAAACTTATTATGCAGAAAAGAATAAAATTGATCCTGCCAAAATTTTTATGGTTTCAATTATGCCCTGTACCTCTAAGAAATATGAAATTACCCGTAATGATGAAATGTTTGCTTCAGGGTATCAGGATATTGATACGGTTTTATGTACCAGGGAGTTGGTGCGTATGATTAAACAGGCCGGAATTGATTTTGACAGCCTTCCGGATGAGGAGTGCGATAGTATCTTAGGGGAATATGCCGGGGCTGGAGTAATTTTTGGGGCAACCGGTGGAGTAATGGAGGCGGCTTTAAGAACTGCGCATTATTTTGTCACCGGCAAAGAATTAAAGAAAGTAGAATTTGAGGATGTGCGTGGCCTAAAAGGGGTCAAGGAGACCGAGATTGAGATCGGTGGAAAAAAGCTTAAAATTGCTATTGCCCATGGTTTAGGCAATGTTGAGTATATTTTAAATAAAGTTAGAGAGGCTAAAAAGAACGGTAAAGAGATGCCGTATCATTTTATCGAAGTAATGGCTTGTCCCGGCGGTTGCGTAGGAGGAGGTGGGCAGCCTTATATGGTTACAGATGAGCTGAGGATTAAAAGGGCACAGGCACTGTATCAGGATGATAATGAAAAACAGGTTCGTTGTAGCCATCAGAATCCGTATATAAAAAGATTGTATAAAGAATTTTTAGGCAAGCCTTTGGGTGAGAAGTCAGAAAAACTTCTGCATGTGCATTATAAGGCAAGGCCGATTTATGCAAAATAAAATATAAATATAAATCCTGCGGTAAGGACCGTTTTGCGGCTCTATCCCCAAGGGAGGTTGAAGAATTAAATCCCAATCTTTCTGCAGGAATATCTAGGCGGCGGGTTGGGATTTTTTTATTTAAAGGCGCTAGGCACTCGGAGCTAATTAGCTCCTGGCCTAGAGAAGGCATTCAACGTTAAAGTGGAATTGCGTTGGTGTGGCCTTGTTGCCAAATTAGGCCGGTGTTGCCTCGTGGTTGCGTGCGCACCTGGCGCTCATTGGAATTGCGCGGGTTTTTGCCTTTTGGCGGAGTTTTGTTTTTGTGCATAAGGAGGAATAAATGGAGAAACGTTTGGGCTTTGCGGGAATAATTATTCACAATCGTAAAAAAGTTGCGCCGCTGGTTAATAATATCTTAACTGAATTTGGGGAGTTGGTTATCGGGCGTATGGGGATTCCTCATGTTAAAAGAGAATTAAGTGTAATTGTGCTGATCGTCAATGCTACTACTGATGAATTGGGTGCATTAACCGGAAAACTCGGGAAAATTGCAGGTGTTTCGGTAAAATCCGGCTTAAGTAAGGCAGAATAAACCAGGCACAAGTTAAAGAAAGTTAAAATGATATATATAGATGAAGAAAAGATAAACAATTTATTAGCCGATACAGCTAACTTTGATAGCCAAGCTTTAGATATAATTTTGGATAAAGCTAAATCGCTTAAGCGTTTAAGCTTAGCTGAATCTGCCGCGTTGCTTATGGTTAGGGATCCTGAATATATTAAAAAGATATTTGCCGCGGCAAGTTTTATTAAAGATACAATTTACGGCAGAAGGGTGGTTTTATTTGCTCCGCTTTATATTAGTAATCTTTGCGCTAATGCCTGTTTATATTGCGCATTTAAATCCGATAATAAGCTAATTAAGCGTAAAGCTTTAACTGTAACTGAAATTAAGGCTCAAACTGAATGGTTGTTAGGGCGGGGCCATAAGAGGATACTTATGGTCTGCGGGGAAGAAGCGCTTGAAGGCAAAGCAAACGTTGATTATTATGTTGATGCGGTTGAAGCTATTTATGAGGCAGAGGCAGGAAAAAATAAAATTAAAAGGGTAAATGTAAATTGCGCTCCGCTTAATGTTGAAGAGTTTAAAAAGCTAAAAAATTTCGGTATTGGTACTTACCAGATTTTTCAAGAGACATATCACCAGGCAACTTATTTAAGGATGCATCCAAAGGGGCCGAAAAGTGATCCTGATAATAGGATAGATGCGGTTGACCGTGCTTTTATGGCGGGCATAGATGATATAGGGATCGGTTCACTTTACGGCCTCTATGATCATAAGTTTGAAACTTTAGGCCTGCTTAGCCACGTTGAGCATATGGAAGAAAAGTTTAAGGTCGGCCCGCATACTATTTCCGTCCCGCGCATTGAGCCGGCAGAGGGATCAGAGCTGTCTTTTAATCCGCCGTATAAGATATCAGATGAGGAGTTTAAAAAAATAGTTGCGGTATTAAGGCTTTCTGTGCCGTATACCGGCATAATTATGTCTACGCGTGAGACTGCCGAAATGCGGGATTTGCTTTTAAGCCTGGGTGTTTCTCAGATTAGCGCCGAATCAAATACCTCCCCCGGAGGATATTGCGCCGAAGGCGCAGAAAAAGCAGGGGGCCAATTTTCCCTCGGCGACCACCGCAGCTTAGACCAGATTGTCGGCACTTTGATCGCCCATGATTATATCCCTAGTTTTTGCGCTGCTTGTTATCGCATGGAAAGAACAGGCGAGGCTTTTATGCAGTTGGCTAAGCCCGGGACAATTAAAGGCAAGTGCAGTATGAATGCATTAGTTACGCTTAAAGAATATCTCGATGATTTTGCTTCTGAGCCGGTTAAGATGTCGGGTTATAAAATGATTGCGCGCTATTTTAAGCAATTGGATCATCCGGAACAAGAAAGGCTGAAACTTTTTTTTACACATGTTGATTCTGGTATAAGGGATGAGTATGTTTAATCTAAGGAAGCTCTTAAATAGAATTTATGCTGCTAGCCTGCCGGAACTCAAAGATCTGGAAGAAGCTTTATCTTTAAACGATCAGGGGCAATTAAATGAATTATTTTCATTTGCCGATACTGTTAGAAAAGAGTTTTGTGGTGATGGAATTATTTTGCGGGGGATAATTGAATTTTCCAATTTTTGCTCCCAGGAATGTTTTTATTGCGGCCTGAACAATAGCAACCATAAACTTAAACGTTACTGTATGAGTAAAGATGAATTATTTGAGGCGGTTGAGTATCTGGCATCTTGCAATATTAAGACGCTAGTTTTACAATCCGGCCAGGATGATGGTTTAGATGCTTTGTGGCTTCAAGATATTATTTCCAAGATTAAGTCTAGATTTGACATAGCGATCACTCTTTCTCTAGGGGAAAAAAGCATAGATGAATATAGGATTTGGCGCCGGGCCGGGGCTGACAGGTATCTGCTTAAGATGGAGACTTTAGAGCGAAAGCTCTATGATTCCATACATTCGAATATGAGTTTTACACAGCGCCTAAATTGTCTCAACATTTTAAGAGACTTGGGTTATCAGGTCGGTTCAGGAAATATCATTGGGCTTCCAGGCCAAACCTTAAAGACTATCGCTCAGGATATTATATTTTTTAAGCAGGGTGATTTTGATATGCTTGGTATTGGTCCTTTTATCCCGCATGAGAATTCGCAGTTCGCCGGACAGCAACAAGGGGATGTCAGCCTAACTCTAAAAACTATTGCTTTAGTCCGTATAGTTACTAAAAATGCGCATATTCCAGCGACAACTGCCCTTGGGAGTATGGATAAAGATTATAGGCTCGATGGCTTAAAATGCGGGGCAAATGTTTTGATGCCGAATTTTACTCCGCAGCCTTATCGGAAACTTTATGAAATATACCCGCAGAAAAGATGCATTGATGAACCTGTTGGCACCTGTAATTTTTATATGGACGGCATGGCTAAAAACATCGGAAGATTTATTGATTACGCAAGAGGTGATTCTTTGAAGGGAAGAAAGGTAAGCGTTAATGTATAAAACACCGGCAAGTAACAGGCTTCATATCGGAATATTTGGGAAAAGAAATACAGGAAAATCCAGCTTGATTAATGCGATTACGGCCCAGGATACGGCAATTGTTTCTGCTGTTGCCGGGACAACCACGGACCCGGTATATAAGGCAATGGAGATTTTACCCATTGGGCCTTGTATGTTAATCGATACCGCGGGCATTGATGATGCAGGGCTTTTGGGCGATGAGCGGGTTAAGCGGACTTTGGCAGTTTTAAGGAAAACCGACGTCGGATTAATCGTTGTTTCTTGCGATACTCAAATTGATAATTTTGAAGAGGAATTGGTCAGTACCTTTAAAACCAAGAAACTCCCGTTTTTATTTATTATTAATAAATGTGATTTATCCTCTAGCCTTGCGCAAAGGTATTTAGAAGCAAATGAACTGCCGTATATTCTGCTAAGCGCTAAAACCAATCAGGGTATTGATGAGCTTAAGCAAAAGATTATGGATATGGCGCCTTTAAATTGGTCGCCTATCCCGCTAGTGGGGGATATAATTAGGCCTAAGGATGTGGTAGTTTTAGTCTGTCCTATTGATAGCGCCATGCCGCAAGGCAGGCTCATCCTGCCGCAGGTGCAAGTCATGCGCGATTGCCTGGATAATAATGCTGTGGCTTTGGTTACGAAGGAAACTGAGCTTCTAGATTCCCTTAAGGCGCTTAAAGAAAGGCCACGCCTAGTGATTACCGACTCTCAGGTTTTTGAGAGTGTACGCGATATGTTGCCGTCTGATATACCCTTAACATCTTTCTCAACTGTTTTTGCCAGGCATAAAGGAGATCTAAATGTTTATATTAAAGGCGTTTATGCTTTAGACAGCCTAAAGGACGGCGACGAAATTTTGGTCGCTGAAGCTTGTACGCATCATGTGCAGCCGGAAGATATTGGCCGTACAAAGATCCCTACTTGGCTCTTGAATTATACTAAAAAAGACCTGCATTATGAAGTTACAGCCGGAGGGGATTTTCCCCGGGATTTAAGCCGTTATAAATTGATTATTTCCTGTGGAGGATGCATGGTTAACAGGAGAGAGATTATTCACCGAATTGAAAAAGCCAAGGCAGCTAATGTTGCGATTACTAACTATGGAATACTTATGGCCTATATATCCGGTATCCTCGAAAGGGTAATTAGTCCATTTAAGGACGGCGTTGTGAAGTTAGATGCGGGGTAGCTCGTAGCTCTTGGTTCATAGTTCGCAGTCAGCTGTTAGCTAGCTGTTAGGAAAACTATTTAGGATTATAAACTAAGAGTTAAGAACCAACTATGAGCTATGAACTATGAACTAAGAGCTAAATAGGGCTTGACAAATATAATGTTTAGTAATAGTATACCAAAGATTTCTAGCAAATATGGACAGAGACGTCCGAAAACTATTCGGTCGTCTTTTTTTCTTTTTTTCTGCCTATAAATTAGGCAAAGCCAGATATGAAAATAGTCAATAAAAAGATTATTAATGATGTGGGTGGCGTAAGAATCACGCAATTAGATATTGCCTCCGGTGACATTGCTTCCAAAGCCCAACCGGGCCAGTTTGTAATGTTAATGGCTAGTGAAAAGGGTGAACGTATTCCTCTGACCTTGGTTAACGCGGATAAAACTAATGGGATAGTCAGCTTGATTTTTCAGGAAGCAGGTTTTACGACCAAAAGTTTAGGTAAATTAAATCCCGGAGATTTTCTATATTCTTTAGTTGGGCCATTAGGGCATCCAACAGATATAAAGAGATACGGAAAAGTAATTTTAGTAGGCGGAGGCGTGGGGATAGCCGAAATTCTCCCGGTTGCCCGCGCATTAAAGGATGCAGGTAACCAGATTACTACTATTCTTGGTTCGCGGAATAAGGACCTGCTTATTTTAGAAAATGAACTTAAGGATGTATCCGATAATATCTATATTATGACTGATGACGGCTCTTATGGTAGAAAAGGCTTTACTACTGATATGTTAGGCGAGCTTTTAAACAAAGATAAATACGATTTAATTTATTCTGTAGGCCCGATTCCTATGATGAAAAGGGTGGCTTCGGTAGGCAAGGAATATAATACTAAAACATTAGTATCGCTTAATGCGCTTATGGTTGATGCAACCGGGATGTGCGGTTGTTGCAGGGTGAGCGTTTCCGGTGAGGTAAAATTCAGTTGCGTTGATGGGCCGGATTTTGACGGGGCCGGAGTTGATTGGGAAGAACTTGAAAAAAGGAATAAGGTGTATAGCAGGCAGGAAAAACATATCTGCATGCTTTCTTTAGAATCTTAAATCATGAAAAGCGAACCGGTAAAAGTTAGAGAGGCATGCGCGGAAACTAGGGTAGGTAACTTTGAGGAGGTAGTCCAGGGTTACTCAGAAGAAGAGGCTTTGTTGGAATCCTCAAGGTGCTTGCAGTGTAAGAATCCTGTTTGCATTAGTGGTTGTCCTGTGGGTATTGATATAAAGAAGTTTATTTACCATATCAGGCAAAAAGATTATAGGGCTGCATATTTTACTATCAGAGAAAAGAATAATTTTCCCTCTATTTGCGGAAGAGTTTGCCCGGCTGAATATCAATGCCGTAAGGCGTGCATACTTACTAAAAAGGATTCACCCTTTGCTTCAGAGGAGTCAATCAATATACACTTTCTGGAACGTTTTGTCGGAGACTACGGCAAAAATAATAAACTGGAAGTTCCAGTAGAAAAAGAGGAAAAGTTTTCTAAATTTAGAGTAGCGGTGGTAGGAAGCGGACCGGCAGGATTATGTTGTGCCGGAGAGTTAACTCGTAAAGGAGTACAGGTTGATATCTTTGAGGGCCTGCATAAGACAGGCGGAGTTTTAAGGTACGGTATCCCGCCTTTTAGGTTGCCATGGGATGTTTTAGATTTTGAGATCAACTATCTTAAAGATTTAGGTGCCAACATTACTACCAATTTTCTCGTAGGTAGAGCTAAGAGCATTAAAGAGTTATTTAGTGAAGGTTATTCTAGCGTATTCCTCGGCCTGGGTGCAGGGGTGCCGTCATTCTTAGGTATTAATGGTGAAAATCTATGCAACATTTATTCGGTTAATGAATTTTTGACCCGTGTAAATTTGATGTCTGCATATAAATTTCCCGAATTCCATACGCCGGTTAATGTTGGTAAAAATGTTTTGATTGTTGGCGGTGGTAATACTGCTATGGATTCTGCCAGGGTTGCTCTAAGATTACAGAAGATGAGTGGGTATCCGCTTAATACTACGGTTATCTATCGGCGTACGGAGATTGAAATGCCGGCAAGGCGCTTAGAGATCGAGCACGCCAGAGAGGAAGGTATAAAATTTGAATTTTTAACACAGCCGAAAGAATTTATTGGAGACGCTCAAGGGTTCGTTAAAAAATTGGTTTGCCTTAAGTCTAAATTAGGCCAGCCGGATAGCTCCGGTAGAAGAAGGCCGGTAATTATAGAAGGGAGTGAATTTGAGATTGATTGTGATTTATGCGTGATTGCCGTGGGATTAAAAGCCAACCAGGTCTTAATTAATGCAACGCCGGAATTAAAAACCGATAAATATTCAGATGTCATCGTGGATTCTGAAAGCATGGAAAGTTCCATTAAAGGTGTTTTTGCCGGTGGGGACATTGTTGGCGGAGAAGGTACGGTTATTGAGGCCATGGGAATGGCCAAGAAGGCCTCCCGGGCAATAATGGATGAATTTTCTAAAAAAGGAGAGAAATGATGTCAAAGAAAATCGAAGAGTTTATGGATTTAGTAGTAAGAAGGAACCCGGGTGAGACAGAATTTCATCAGGCAGTAAGAGAGGTTGTCGAATCAGTAATGCCTTTTATCGAAAAAAACCCTAAATATCAGAAAGCTAAAATATTGGAAAAAATGATTGAACCGGAAAGGACAGTAATATTTCGTGTTCCCTGGCTTGATGATCAAGGAGAAATTCAAATTAACCGTGGTTATCGTATTGAGATGAGTAGCGCCATCGGGCCGTATAAAGGCGGATTGCGGTTTCATCCTAGCGTGAACTTAGGTATATTAAAATTTCTAGCTTTTGAGCAGGTTTTTAAGAATGCTCTCACCACGTTGCCTATGGGCGGTGGAAAAGGCGGCTCAGATTTTGACCCTAAGGGAAAGTCGGATAATGAAGTAATGAAGTTTTGTCAAAGTTTTATGACAGAACTTTCCAGGCATATTGGCCAGAATACAGATGTCCCGGCTGGAGATATCGGTGTAGGCGGACGCGAAATAGGTTATCTGTTTGGGCAGTATAAAAGGTTGCGTAATGAATTCACCGGTGTTTTGACCGGCAAGGGCCTTAATTGGGGCGGTAGTTTAATCCGGCCGGAAGCTACGGGTTATGGTTGCGTATATTTTGTAGAAGAGATGCTAAAGAGCCGCGGAGATTCATTAAAGGGAAAGGTTTGTGCGGTATCCGGATCAGGCAATGTTGCTCAGTACACCGTAGAAAAACTTATTCAGATGGGGGCTAAGGTAGTTACGCTCTCTGATTCTGACGGTTATATTTACGATAAAGACGGTATTGATAGTAAAGAGTTAAATTGCGTTCTTCATTTGAAAAATGTCAAGCGCGGTAGGATTAGGGAATGTGCCAAGGAATTTAACTGCAAGTATTTTGAAAAACAGAGGCCTTGGAATGTAAAGTGCGATGTCGCGTTTCCCTCTGCAACTCAAAATGAAATTGACGAAAACGATGCCAAGACTTTAGTTAAAAACGGCTGTATTGCTATTGGCGAAGGCGCAAATATGCCTACAACACCAGAAGGGGTTGAAGTGTTTCAGAAGGCAAAGATATTTTATGCTCCCGGTAAGGCTTCAAATGCCGGAGGCGTAGCTACATCAGGCCTTGAAATGAGCCAGAATAGTTTGAGGCTTTCTTGGACCCGCGAAGAGGTAGATAGAAGGTTGCATGACATAATGATTGCTATACATGAACAATGCGTTAAGTATGGTAAAGAATCCGGATATGTTAATTATGTTAACGGAGCAAATATTGCCGGATTTGTTAAAGTAGCAGACGCCATGCTCGATCAAGGGCTGGTGTAAGTAGTTTTTAAGTTAATTTATAAGTTGTTCTCAAGAGCGCCCCAGGAAAACTCCGGGGCGCTCTCTATTTATATACCCACAGCCAGGAAGGAGTATTAACCTCTAGCAAACCCCGAATTTTAATCTGAGGCAGCATAGGTTGATAATTATAGTTGCAAGCTCCGCCGTTAAGTTGTAAAATAATATTCGTGAATAAAGAGCAAATTATCGAAAATTTTTTCCGCAGTTTTAGAGTTACTCTTACCAACTCATTTTCTTATTCCAAAAATCACCCTTATTTCATCAAATCAGTTGAAAGTTTTAAAATCAAGTTAGAGGAGACGCTTATTGTCCTATCCCCGCTAAAAATTGGAGTAACAGATTTGGGTCTTATGGTTGATGGAAAAACTTTGACCAAGGCCGGTTTTTACGACGAATTAGCCCGCTTGTTTCACCAGCGAAAAATAAAAAGCATCGAAATCAAAAGCGGTGTAACCATTACGGAGTTGATCGGTTTCCTTTCTATTATTTCCATGTCTCCAAAAGATATCTTTAAAAACGGCGGCCTAAATTCTCTTCTTAAAAAACAGCAGTCCGTTAATTTGATCATTGAAGAGTTAGATTATTCTAATCTCCTGCAGGGTGGCGGCCAAGAGTGTACGGATATTTGGGGTTATATGCTTAAAGATGCGGCGCAGAGTAATGATGCGGCGAAGTTAAACAAAATGGCCGATGATTTCGGCGCTTTTATTAAGCGATCCGATGAAAAAGATATTATTGGGAGTGAAGAGGTTTGCGCCAATATTAATGAGTTTCTAACTGCCTTAAAGGATAAAAATAGCGAAAAATTTGAAAAATGCTCAAAAGAAGTTTTCTTATGGCTACTACATAACAAAAAGTCACTTGATGAAGATAAAATAGCAAAGCTCAGGCCGGTTTTTAATAGCCTAAGTCAGGAAGATTTTAGCTCACTTCTCTGGGAAGGGTTAACGAATGAGGACAGTTTTGATGCCTTAAGTTTACAGCTTTTTTCTAAAATCTCCGAAAATAAAAATCCTTCTAAAATCGCCGAAGGATTTTTTAATAAAATAAGCCAATCGCAGGAATTAAAGGATAATTCTAAGATAATAAAAAAAATTCAGGATTTATTGAGTTCAACTCAAGGAGACCAATTATCCGCAGTATACCACAATACGCTGGAATCTTTGATTAAGGGGATTTCTTCATCCGGGGCGTTATCTTTTGATCAGATAAAACTTAAAGAAAATTATCGTTATATGGTTTTAAGCATGTTTTCAGTCAATAGAGATGCTGATAGCTTGAAGTTAACAGCAGAAATTTTAGAAAAAGAATTATCTGGGGCATTTGAAGATAATGCCGTTGGTTTTTTAAAAGACCTGTATGCTTTATTGATTGAAAGAAAAAAAGAGGGAATGGACGTATGTATTGACCTTGAAAAAAAGTTTTCTGCCTATATTGAAAATATTATATTAGATAAATCTTTGCCTGTCGAGCAGGAGTTTCTAATGGAGATGATTTCTTCGTCCGCTTATAAAATAGATTTTTACCTGGATAAGATATTTAACTGCGGAAAGACTAATAAGCAGGTTTTGATTTTGTTCTTTAGGCTGTTTCCGGGTAATTTGGATGTTTTTTACGAAAGATTAAAGGAAAAGTTGCAGGATATGGAGCTTATTTCTAACTTGGTTGAGTTATTGAGCCGGCTTGAGATGCCTGAAAGTTTAGACTTATTAGAGTATATTTATTCCTTTGCTAATGAATTGATTAAATTAGATATATTAAAAGCCATGCGTAAATTAAAAAAGGTGGATATTAATTTTCTTACTCGCCAATTAAATACGGATTCGTTTTTACTTAGAAAAAATATATACTCTGTACTTATGTTGGATGCGCAGGTAAAAGATAAAATTTTAGATTTATTATTTAAAATTCCTAGCCCTTTTGGCAGGAAGAACAAGTTTCTTATTGAAAATATGCAGATTGCCTTTGAACTGGATTTTATTGATGCAAGAAAGAGTATTCAAGATTTAAGCCGCAGGATGTTTTTCTGGAATAGTGAATTACGCAATAAAGCAAAACAAATTTTAGGGGAGTGGAATGTTCTCAAAGGTTGAAATCGCTTTTCAAAGCCTAGCTAATTGTCTCCAAACTGTTAAGATGTACGGCTCTGTCCATCCTATGTTCCAGAAATCTTTGGATAATGCCTGTTTAGCTTTTGATGATGCTTTAGCTGGACATCAAGAGATAGTTATCGGTATTGTTGGCGATGAACTGGCATTTGAAAAAGAAATTCTCTTTGATCTGGGAAAGCTACTGCGGCCGGCGATCTTATATCTAAAAGAAAGAAATATCGAAAGGCTGGCATTTTACCGCGGGTTAAACAAGGATGAGCTGCGTATATTTGTAGATTTTATTGCCCGGCCTAAAGAGGATTTTAAAGGCGATCCTCAAGAGGCACTTGATTTTGCAGGAGTAGAACATATAAGCGTAGGTAGGCTTAAAATTGATGATAGCATACATAAAAATACTTCTGAGGCAGGACAGCCTAATCTTTATGACTCTAGCGCTCAAAAGGTAAGCAAGATTTTAAACGGAGTGCTTAATGGGGAAAAAATTGATCAACTGGCGCTTAAATTTTCTTTGAGCAACCTTATGGAGGGTTTAAGCTTGCAACGCCAGGAACTATTTAAATTAGCTACGCTAAAAAGATATGACGCAGAAACTTATACGCATATGCTGAATGTGGCTATTTTTTCTATGTATTTTTCTTCACGTTTAGGTTTTGATAAAACAAATGTTCTAAATATTGGTATTGCCGCCATGTTCCATGATATCGGTAAATTATTTATTTCACGTAAAATATTGCATAAGCCAGGGCAGCTCACGGAGCAGGAGTTTGCCAGTATTAAAAGCCATACCTCTTTGGGCGCAGAGATAATGCTTAAGTATGTTGATACTCTGGGTATCTTGCCTGCAGTGATCAATTTTGAACATCATTTAAAATATGATTCTTCCGGATACCCCCGTATGCCTTTAATAAAAAAACAGCATATTGTTTCTTCAATTGTCTCTATCTGTGATGTTTATGATGCGCTTTCGCAAAAACGTGGCTATAAGCAGGATTATGCTCCGGACGTAGTTTATAATATAATGAATAGGGAAAAGGGCAGTGCTTTTAACCCTGAGTTGTTGGATAAATTCTTTAGATTTATAGGTTTTTGGCCGCTTGGTTCGGTAGTTGCATTAGATGATGGCAGTATAGCAATAGTCAAGGACCAGAATGAATCCGATATTCAGAGGCCAATAATTGAAATAGTCCTACCTATTGAAAAAAGGCGTTTAGTTAATCTGATTAAAGATTATAGCCTGAGCATTAAGCGTTATCTTAATCCCTGGAAGGAAGGCAAGGAATATCTTAATCTTGAACGTAGCGCTCTTTAAGGAAAAATAAATTGACATTTTGAGAGCGCTATGATATATTTATTTAAACAAGGGCGTTTAGGAGCCGGAAAGTCGGCACTAAACGCCTTTTCCATATAAAAAAATGTCAAAATACATCTTTATAACTGGTGGCGTTATTTCAAGCTTGGGCAAAGGAATTGCTTCTGCCTCTATCGGTAAAATCCTGGAATCCCGGGGCCTTAAAGTTACATTAATGAAGTTAGATCCCTACATTAATGTTGATCCGGGCACGATGAATCCCTATCAGCACGGAGAGGTTTATGTTACTGATGATGGCGCGGAGACTGATTTAGATTTAGGCCACTACGAGAGGTTTACCAGGGCTGCGATGACCAAATTTAATAATGCCACGACAGGCCAGGTTTATAATGCGGTAATTTTACGTGAGCGCAGGGGAGATTATTTAGGTAAAACTATTCAGGTTATCCCGCATATCACAGGCGAAATAAAAGATAGAGTAAAGAAGGTTGCCGAAGTAAGTAGTGCGGATATTGTGCTGGTTGAAGTTGGCGGAACGGTAGGTGATATTGAAAGCCTTCCTTTTTTAGAGGCAGCGCGACAATTTGAATTAGATGCCGGAGAGAAAAATGTCCTATATATACATCTTACATTAGTTCCCTATGTAAAAGTTGCAGATGAAATCAAAACTAAGCCGACGCAGCATAGTGTACAGACTTTGCGCCAAATTGGTATCCAGCCGGACATATTGATTTGCCGTACGGAAAAACCGCTCTCCGATGATGTTAAAGAAAAAATATCTTTATTCTGCAATGTGAGAAAAGAGGCGGTTATTGAGTCGCGCGATGTGGAATCGATTTATCAGGTACCGCTGGTTTTTAAGGGGCAAATTTTAGATGAGATAATTTTAAGCCATTTTGGCCTTATTTCAAAGCCGTCTGATTTAAAAGATTGGGAAAAAAATGTGGTAGAGCGCCTGTTTTCTCCTAAAAAGACAGTTAGAGTTGCTGTAGTGGGCAAATATATCGGCCTGCAGGATGCTTATAAATCTATTTATGAGGCAATTACGCATGGAGGTATCAGTAATCAAGTAAAAGTAGAAGTTAAAAAGATTGATTCTGAAGATATTGAAAAGCATGGGGCCCAAAAGATGCTTAAGGGAGTAGATGCGATTTTGATTCCTGGAGGTTTTGGCTACCGCGGTATTGAAGGTAAGATTAAGGCGGTTAGTTTTGCCCGCAAGAATAAGATTCCTTTTTTAGGGATTTGCCTGGGTATGCAATGTGCGGTTGTTGATTTTGCGCGCTCTATTTGCGGATTAAAAGATGCCAATTCTACTGAGTTTAATCCTAAGGTTAAAAATTCTGTGATTAGCCTTTTGATTGAGCAGAAGGATGTTAAAGATTTGGGCGGCACTATGCGCTTGGGTGCCTACCCTTGTAAAATAAAAAAGAATACTTTAGCCTCGAAGATCTATCAAAAAAATTTAATTTTTGAAAGGCATCGGCACAGGTATGAATTTAATAATAAATTTCGTAAAAAACTTGAAAACAAAGGGGTTGTTTTCTCTGGTCTTTACGAAAAGAAGAATTTGGTTGAGATTGTGGAATTAAAAAATCATCCGTTCTTTATTGCGGTGCAATTTCACCCCGAATTTAAATCCAAACCCGATGCAGCGCATCCTTTGTTCAGGGAATTTATCCGCGCTGCGGCAGAGAAAAAATAATCATGCAAGCATATCTTGTTTTAGAGGACGGCACTGTATTTAAGGGTAATTCCTTTGGCGCAATTGGCGAGGCGATTGGAGAGGTTGTTTTTAATACCAGTATGTCCGGATATCAGGAGATCATTACCGATCCTTCCTACAAGGGCCAGATTGTGGCAATGACTTATCCTTTAATTGGTAATTATGGTATTAATGATGATGACGCAGAAAGTAGGAGGCCTTTTCTAGAAGGTTTTGTGGTTAAGGAGTATAGTAAGATAGCTAGCAATTGGAGGAAAAATCAGGAGTTAGGGGAATATTTAAAGGAAAATAATATCCTGGCAATCGAAGGAGTTGATACCCGAAGATTAACTCTACATATAAGAGAAAAAGGCGCGATGAAAGCAATTTTGTCAACGCAAGATTTTAATGAACAAAGCCTAATTAACAAAGCGAAAAAAAGTAGGGGGTTGGTAGGCCTGGATTTAGTCAAAGATGTTACTATTTCCAAACAATATATTTATGCGCAGGCTAAGAGTAATAGATATAAGGTAATAGTTTTAGATTGCGGGGTAAAATATAATTCATTAAGAGAATTAGCGCGCCATAAATGCAATGTTATAGTAGTGCCTGCCCAGGCGACCTTTAGGGAAATTCTTGATCTTAACCCCGACGGAGTTTTGCTTTCTAACGGACCAGGGGATCCGGCGGCAGTAGATTATGTAGTCAAAATGGTCGCTTCAATAATCGGAAAAGTGCCGATTTTTGGAATTTGCCTTGGGCATCAGATGCTTGGGCTTGCTTTAGGAGGGGCGACCTATAAACTTAAATTCGGCCATCATGGAGCAAACCATCCGGTAAAGGATTTAAGGACGCAAAAAGTTTCAATAACCAGCCAGAACCATGGATTTTGCATAGACATTGATTCTTTAAATAAAAAAGACATTGAACTAACTCACTTAAATTTAAACGATGGCACTGTGGAAGGCCTGCGCCATAAAAAACTGCCTTTATTCTCCGTGCAATTTCATCCTGAGGCTTCCCCTGGCCCGCATGATGCGGAATATTTATTCGCCGAATTTATAGAGTTGATGCATAAGCATAAGAAATCGAAAAAACATGCCTAAGAGGACAGATATTAAAAAAATATTAATCATTGGTTCCGGGCCTATTGTTATTGGCCAGGCCTGTGAATTTGATTATTCCGGTACTCAGGCTTGTAAGGTTTTAAAGCAAGAGGGATATAAGGTAATTTTGGTAAATTCTAACCCGGCAACAATTATGACTGATCCGGAGGTCGCCGATAAAACCTATATTGAGCCAATTACGGCGGAAATGGTAGAGGATATTATTATCAGGGAAAGGCCTGATGCGCTTCTGCCAACTCTTGGCGGCCAGACTGCATTGAACACGACTGTGGAGCTGGCGAAAAAAGGAGTATTAAAAAAATATAAGGTAGAAACTATCGGGGCTAATATAAAAGCAATTAAAAAAGGTGAAGATCGTAAGCAGTTTAAGGCAGCGATGAGGAAGATTGGATTAGATTTACCTAAAAGCAGCCAGGCCTATAATTTGAAAGAGGCGATTGCTGCGGCAAGAAAAATTGGTTTTCCTCTAATTATCCGGCCCAGTTTTACTATGGGAGGAGCCGGAGGTTCAATTGCTTATAATATGGAGGAATTTAAGGCCTTGGCCAAGCGTGGCTTAGAATCTAGCATGATTAGCGAGATTTTAGTTGAGGAGTCTGTAATTGGCTGGAAGGAGTTTGAGCTGGAGGTTATGCGGGATTTAAAGGACAATGTCGTGGTAATATGTACTATTGAAAATTTTGACCCCATGGGCATACATACCGGAGATAGCATTACAGTCGCCCCTATTCAGACATTAACCGACAGAGAATATCAGTTGATGCGCGATGCCGCTATTGCCTGCATCCGCGAGATTGGCGTTGAAACTGGCGGCTCTAATATTCAATTTGCCGTGCATCCTAAGACCGGCAGGATGGTGGTTATCGAGATGAATCCGCGGGTTTCGCGTAGCTCAGCCCTAGCTTCAAAAGCCACGGGTTTCCCTATTGCTAAGATTGCCGCAAAACTAGCCGTAGGGTATACCTTAGATGAAATACCAAATGATATTACCTGCTCTACTCCCGCTTGTTTTGAGCCGGCGATTGATTATTGTGTAGTCAAGATACCGCGTTTTAATTTTGAAAAGTTTCCTTTAGCCGATAGTACATTGGGTATTTCTATGAAGTCAGTCGGTGAAGCTATGTCTATTGGCCGTACATTTAAAGAATCCCTGCAAAAAGGCCTACGATCTTTAGAGATTAAAAAATTTGGTTTAGAAAGTATTATCTTTAATCCGCCGGACATTAAAGTTAATAATGAAATTTCTGATAAAATTTATCATAAATTAAAGCAGCCTAATGCGGAAAGGATTTTTTATATCGGCGATGCCTTTCGCGCTAATATGGATATTGAAAGAATTTACGAGTTGACTAAAATTGATCGGTGGTTTTTGCATAACATTAAAGAAATTATTGATTGCGAAAAAGAATTGCTTAAGAATAAAGAGAATATTCCTAAGGAGTTGTTGAAGCGCGCCAAAGAGTATGGCTTTAGCGATAGGCAGCTAGGAAAACTTTTATCCTTAGGAGAGAATGAGGTCTATAATTTAAGAAAATCTTATGCTTTAGTTGTAGATTTTAAATTAGTTGATACATGCGCTGCGGAGTTTATGGCGCATACCCCTTATTTTTATTCCACTTACGATAAATAGGCTAGTTTAGTTTTTAGCTCGTAGCTCGTAGGAAAACCTAAGAGCTTTACAAAGAGATTAAGCTGTAATATAATATGCCTAATAATTGTGCAATTATGATTAAGAAAACAGGCTTTGATAACGAGAAATACCTTAAAGACCAGACCGCCGCTATTCTTGATAGAGTAAAAAAGTTTGATAATAAGCTCTATTTAGAATTTGGAGGCAAACTTTGTTTTGACTTTCATGCCGCACGCGTCCTGCCGGGTTATGATCCTAATGTAAAAATAAGATTGCTACAGAGCTTAAAGGATAAAATAGATATCGTGCTTTCCATTTACGCTGCAGATATCGAAAAGGGCAGAGTACGCGGAGATTTTGGGATCACCTATGATGCGGCTACCTTTAAATTAATTGACGATCTCAGGAAATGGGGGCTGGATATCTTAGCGGTTGTAATTACGCGTTTTGCGAATCAGCCATCGGCTATAATTTTTAAAAATAAACTGGAGCGTCGCGGGGTAAAGGTTTACCTGCATTATCCTATTGAAGGTTATCCTGCCGACGTGAATGCAATCGTTAGTGAAAAAGGTTTTGGCAAGAATGATTATATCGAAACCAAGAATCCTATCGTAGTGGTTACTGCGCCCGGGCCTAATAGCGGAAAACTGTCTACATGCCTTTCTCAGTTATTCCTTGAGCATCAACGCGGCATAAATGCCGGTTACGCAAAATTCGAAACATTCCCGATATGGAATCTACCTTTAAAACATCCGGTGAATGTTGCCTATGAAGCAGCTACAGCAGATATTCAGGATTTTAATCTAGTAGATCCGTTTCATCTCAATAAATATGATAAAACCTCTATTAATTATAATCGTGACGTGGAAAGTTTTCCTATCCTCAAGCTTATATTAAGCAGGATTTTTACTCAGGATAATAACCTTCCTATGTATAATTCTCCAACTGATATGGGAGTCAACCGCGCCGGTTTCGGAATAGTTGAAGATAAAGTAGTCCAGGATGCGGCTAAACAGGAGCTGATCCGCAGGTATTTTCGCTATAACAGCGAATATCTTTTAGGTATAGAGAAAAAAGAAACCGTAGATAGAGTAACCTTGCTTATGGAAGAGATGGGAGTAAAAGTTACGGATCGTTTAGTTGTAGGTGTGGCTAGGAAAACTGCAGAAGAATCGGAAGATGCTGATAAGGGCAACGATGGAATATATTGCGCAGCGGCAATTCAATTAAATGACAGCCAAATTATTACAGGGAAAAATTCTAAGCTTATGCATGCCGCATCTAGCCTGGTTATGAATGCAGTTAAAGTTCTGGCACATATTCCTGACGAAATACTTTTATTAAGCCCTCATGTTATAAATCAAATTGCTAAATTAAAAGAAGATATTCTAAAAGCAGATTCAGAGAGTTTAGATTTAGAGGAGTGTTTAATTGCTTTATCTATAAGCGCAGCTACGAATCATACAGCAGAGTTGGCTATGAAGAAACTCGGAGAACTTAAAGGCTGCGAAATGCATATGACGCATATTCCTACTCCTGGAGACGAAGTAGGCCTGAAGCGTTTAGGAGTAAATCTTACTACCGACGGGAAATTCTCCTCCCGCAATCTTTTTGTAACTTAAGGTTTTAATATGTCGGTTAAAATAAAATTTCTTGGAGGCACCAAGACCGTTACCGGTTCAAGCCATCTAATCTCGGCCGGGAATACCGAGGTCCTTCTGGACGGCGGACTTTTTCAGGGCCATCGCGACGCCTTTTATAAAATAAATACTACTTTTCATTATAATCCGCATACAATTAAAGCCATGGTTTTATCGCATGCACATATAGACCATTGCGGTAATATTCCCAATTTGATTAAACAGGGGCTGCGTTGTAAAATTTACACTACTTCGGCAACCAAGGATTTGGCAGATCTTATGTTAGTGGATTCAGGAAAGATCCAGGAAGAAGATGTACGTTATTTAAATAAAATAAATAGGCGTATGAATTTACCTCTGCGCAAAGCGTTATATACAGCAAAGGAGGCTTCCCGGGCCACTAGAATTTTCCGTTCTATTTCTTACAACCAGAAGTTTTGCATTGCCAAAGATGTCTATGCAACGATTGTTGATGCAGGGCATATTTTAGGCTCAGGGATAATTATTTTAGATATTAAAACTTCAGATAAAATATTGCGCTTAGGCTATGCAGTGGATTTAGGAAGAAAAAACCTGCCTCTTTTAGGCAACCCTGTAATCCCTAAAGGCCTAGATTATTTAATTTTGGAATCTACTTATGGCGGTAGGTTGCATCATCCGATTGAAGAGGCGCAATCAAAGCTAAGGGAGGCGATTTCTCGCGCTGTCCAAAGAGGCGGGAAGGTACTTATTCCTTCTTTTACTCTTGAGCGTACACAGGAAGTAATTTATTTCTTGAATGAACTGCTTAAAGAAAAATTAATTCCATCGGTACCTATTTATGTGGATAGCCCGTTAGCTACCAGCATAACAGATGTATTTAAATACCATTTAAGTTTTCTAAATGAAAAAACCCGTCAGGCATTTAGCAAGGGGGATAATCCGTTTGAATTATTAAACTTGCGTTTTATCCGCGAGCAAAAGGAATCCAAGGCATTAAATACAGATAAGCGGCCGATGATAATTATTGCCGGAAGTGGTATGTGTGAATCCGGAAGAATGCTGCATCATCTGCAAAATAATATCGAAGATACGCGTAATATGATTTTAGTTGTAGGATATATGGCCCAGGATACCTTGGGCAGAAAAATTGTTGAGAAAACGCCTTTTGTAAAAATATTCGGGGTAGAATATGAACTTAACGCCGAAGTGGTAGTAATTAACGCTTTTTCAGGCCATGCCGACCAGACGGAATTATTAGAATTTGTCTCCGGTTGCCTGCCTGACGGACAGGCAGGCCTGCCGCTTAAGCGTATTTTTCTTGTGCATGGGGAGCCCGAACAATCACAGATTCTTGCCGATATATTGTTCCAGAGGGGCCTAGACGTGCATATTCCGGATAAGGATGAAGAGGTATTGCTTAATTAACTGTTTTGTGATAGTATTATTTTCACTTATTAATGGTCTATCGTCTATAGACTATGGACGATAAAGAATTCAAGCGATTTATTTCTAGGAAAGGATAAAAAAATGATAGGTGGTTTTTCTACTCCCAAAAAAGATAAGGCACTAAAATCAAGCGGCGGGAAACTAGTTAAAACAGGGGAAATTCTTGTGCGCGGGGTTGATACTTATAAAGCGGGTATAAATGTCCGTGGCCCGGGTACATTATTTGCCCTTTGCCCGGGTAAAGTTTATTTTACCCGCAAGAAGACTAGCCATGGAAAGGTGCGCTCGTTCATTAATGTTGCGCCGCTGGCAAAGACATCCAAGAGATAAAATGGCTAGTTTAGCCAAAAGTTATTCTCAACAAAAGTATGCATTAAGCATCGTAGACGTAATTTATAATATAGCCCTGATTCTATTTTTTTTAGGAACAGGGTTTTCTTTATCTCTGGAGAACTTTCTTATAAGCCTCGGCATCTCGAGCTATTTTTTAAGTGCCGCATTTCTCTTAGTTGTCTTTTTTCTTTATTATCTGTTGAATCTACCGGTTAATTTTTACTCCGGTTTTATATTGGAACATAAATTTAACCTGACTAAACAAAAAGCAGGGGCTTGGGTTGTGGATCAGCTAAAGTCCGCAGTGCTGGCGTATATAATCTCCTTGATACTCATCTTAACTTTTTATTGGGTTTTAGGTAGGTTTAACCAATGGTGGCTGGTAATTTCTGTTTTTTGGATAATCTTTAGCATAGTTTTGGCCAAATTAACACCAATACTTATAATCCCGTTATTTTTTAAATACAAGAAATTAGAAGATGATATCTTGCGCCAAAGAATTTTTAATTTGGCTTCGAAGATGCAGATAAAAATTTTGGATGTTTTTGAGATTGATTTCAGTAAAAAAACTCTTAAGGCGAACGCAGCTTTTACCGGTTTGGGCAAGACTAAACGCGTGCTTTTAGCTGATACCTTAAGAGATAAATATACTCATGATGAGGTTGAAGTAATTTTAGCGCATGAATTCGCGCATTATCAGCTTAAACATATTATAAAACTGATTGCCATAAATTCTTTAGTAACTCTCGGTTTGTTCTTTCTAATTTTTAAAACGAATAGCTATTATCTGGAGATATTTAAACTGAGTTCTTTGGCCCAGTTAGCTAGCCTACCTTTAGTTTTTTTATATTTTATTTCTTTCGGAATTATAATGCAGCCATTGGAGGCATTTATCAGCCGGTTATTTGAAAGAGAAGCTGATAATTTAGCTCTTAAAGTCACCTGCGCAAGGGAGGCATTTATTTCAGTGATGGAGAAGCTAGCCAACCAAAATCTCGCCGACAGGAATCCCCACCCACTAATCAAATTTTTCTTTTTTGATCACCCTCCAATTGATGAGCGCATAAAAATAGCAAAATCACATTAATTTTAGCGCTTTCTGCCTGTCGAGTCACCTCGCCGTGCTTGAGGCCTCGGGGTCCCCGCCATAATGCTTGGCGGGCAGGCTACCACTGAAGTTTCCCCATTCCTGCGGGCAAGTTTGTCCTCGGAATGAGGATGTTCCTCTTCAGTGTTACCCCTCGGCAAAAGGAATTTTTTAAATGGCTTCGTCTCGAAAGCCACCCGTTAAATAAAGATTTTGCTATTTTTATTGATTGTGGAGAAAATCAAGAATCAGCTTTGCGGCGCGTTCTGCCGCGCCAGGTTGCCCAAGGCTTGTCTTGACCTTTTCTAGGTTTTGTTGCATTTGATTGGCTTGATCGGGATTTTGCATAAGATTGATAATTGACTCGGCAATTCTTTTAGGGCGGGCGCTAAACTGAATAAACTCCGGGATTATTTTTCGACCTGCAACGATATTGACCATGCCGATGTATGGAATTTTGATTTGTGGCCGGTAAAGCAGATAATTAAATAAGTTTGTTTTATATACGATTACAAAAGGTTTTCCTATGATTGCTGCTTCTAAAGTTGCGGTCCCTGAGCAGACCATGCTTATTTCTGCCATATTTAGGCAATCGCTAGTTAAGCCGTCAATAATTCTTAAATCAAGAGTAAACTTCTTGCATTCATTTTGATATATCTGTATGCCTAGATTAGGAGATTTTGCAATGATAAATTGCGCCTGTTTAATTTTGTCGTGGATTAGTTGCGCAGATTTAAGCATCAGAGGCAAGATGGAGAGAATTTCCTGCTTGCGCGATCCTGGAAGCAGGGCAACGATTTTTCTAGAAGAAGAAAGCCGGAAATTATTCAGGAAATCCTGTTTTCCTAATGTAGGCTTTACTAAATCCACCAAGGGATGGCCTGGACAGAATGCTTCAATCTGGTGCTGTTTATAAAAATCCTCCTCAAATTTAAAAAGCACGATCATCTTAGAGATAAATTTCTTTATGCAGTTTGTTCTGCCTTCCCTTGATGCCCAAACCTGTGGGCTGACATAATAAATAATAGGTAAGCGCTTATTGATTACTTTAGCCAAGCGTAGATTAAAACCGGAAAAATCAACAAAAATTATTGCATCGGGCTTATCCGTATTTATCTTACTTAAAATCAATTTTTTTAATTTTATGAATTTTGGCAGTTTTTTTAGGACATCAAAAAAACCCATAACGGAGAGATCTCTAATGTTATAAAATATTTCACAGCCGTTTTTAGCTAAATATTCACCTCCGACGCCAGAAATTTTTATTTCAGGATCAAGTTTTTTAATCGCTTCAATAAGATTTCCCGCTAAAAGATCTCCGGAGAGCTCGCCGCAAACGATAAAGATATTTTTTATTTTTCCCATATTTGTTTTTGGATTTTTAGGGCAACTGCTAAGGCTTCTCTTGCGACAGAGCCCGAAACCAGAGGCTCCTTTTTATTAACGACGCAGTCAATAAATGATGCCAGTTCTTTTTGCAATGGCTGTTCTTTTTCGATAGGCAGGCGTTCTTTGGTTATTTTATCCTTAAGTTTACGGTATACCGATGCCTCGGCATTTTTATAGTCTAAAGATATATAAGTATCTTCTTGGAATATGCGGATTTTACGCATTATTTCGTCGGATACACGGCTAGCGGTAAGATTCGCAATGCAGCCGTTTTTAAAAGTCAATCGGGCGTTAGCAATATCTTCAAAAGAAGTAAGCACGTTTACGCCTACAGATTCGACTTTCTCTATCGGGCAATTGACTAACCCTAAGACAATATCGATATCATGGATCATAATATCTAAGACTACTCCTACATCAAGTGAGCGGTTAGGAAAAGAAGAGAGGCGATGGCATTCAATAAACTTAGGGTTTTTTATTATTTTCTGGGTGGCATTAAAAGCGGAGTTAAACCTTTCGATGTGGCCTACCTGCAGGATGAGATCCTGTTTTTTTGCCAGTTCTATCAGGTGGTCAGCTTCTTCTAAGTTAACCGTGAATGGTTTCTCAACTAGAATATTTATATTGTGGGTAAGGAGTTCTTCGGCTATTTTATGATGCAGGCGGGTAGGCACAGCAATACTAGCAGCGTCAATTTTTCCAAAAAGCTCTGAAAGATTAACATATCCGGGTATTCTTAAAGATCCTGACACTTCTTTAAGCCGTCTCGGGTCAGAGTCGCATACGCCGACTAAAGTACACCCTGGAGTTTGTTTGTAAATTTTAGCATGGATGCTACCTAAATGCCCTACTCCGATTACTCCCACCTTGAGTTTATTCATGCTTAAAATCATAGCAGAGCTGGGGGGCGGTTGCAACTGAAATCTTATTTTAAGTTATAATCGCCTAACACACCTATCCACTTTACTGCCTCTGTCGGTTTTCTATCTTATGGCCGATTCTCTAACGTCAATGATCTTTCGTCGAAACTGTCTCCCGATTAGATTCGAAACAGCTCTGGGTTCCATTAGCTAAAATTGACATTCGCTCGAAAGCCAACAGGGCTAGTTCTAATTTAGCATTATTAGTAACTGATTAGTTTTGTTCTAAGAGCGCAAGATTCCGCTGGAGCGAAGATTTTTCATCGCTAAAGGAAAATTGAGCGGTGCGTGGGAGAGCAAGAGGAGGCAGTTTGCATGATGTCGGTCAGGGTGCTTAAGGTGGATAGGGCTTGCTAAATCCATAAATATCTGATTAAAAGCAATAAAAAGGTTTGCTAAGGTCTAATTATGTGTTAAAATAATCTTCTTAAAGAAAGGTAAAAGATGCGGGATTATCTAAAGTTACTGAAGTTTGTGCTGCCCTATAAGTGGATTTTTCTTATTGCGATAATCTGCATGGGGTTCTCAGCGATATTTGACGGGGTGTCTCTGGCTATGGTAGTTCCTCTGGCAGATAAAGTTCTGACAAACAAAAAAATCATTATTCCTGCCAAATTACCTGATTTTTTAGCCGTTTTTGTGGATAAAATAAACAACACTCCTCCGGAAGTTTTACTTAACTATATGGTTGTCACTGTGTTGCTACTTTTCTTGCTAAAAGGAGTTTTTGGATTCTTTCAGAGCTATTTTATGTCGGATATCGGCCAACGCGTGGTTAGGGATATTAAAAGCCAGCTTTACGCCAAGATTCAGTCATTATCCCTGAGCTATTTTACGCATAAACGCGGCGGTGAACTCATGTCGCGCATTACCAACGACGTTAAGCTTGTAGAGAATGCTGTTTCCTATGGGTCAACTGACTTGATTTATCAGAGCCTGCAGGTAGTAGTATTCGCGATAGTTATTTTCTTCATTTATTTTAAAATGGCATTAATTTCATTTGTTTTTGTTCCTTTAATTAGTTTTCCGATTATAAAGGTCGGTAAGGCTTTAAGAAAACTCTCTAAACGTTCCCAGGAGAAAATTGCTGATACAAACTCTTTACTTTATGAGACGATTATGGGTGCCCGAATTGTTAAGGCCTTCAATATGGAGGAGCATGAAGTCAATAAATTCGATAAAGTTAATACAGATTACTATAAGCTTTCTATGAAGTCGATCAAACGTACGCTTCTGCTTAATCCCTCTACGGAATTCTTAGGGGTAATTATTGGTGTACTAGTTTTTTTCTGGGGCGGGCGTGAAGTTATCTCAGGAAGATTGTCTTTTGGAGTCTTCGGGCTTTTCTTAGGGGCTTTATTATCTCTAATCAGGCCGTTTAAGAAAATAAGCCAGGTTAATGCCCTGAATCAGCAGGCTATGGCAGCCAGTGAGCGTATACATGAAGTATTAGAAACAGAGGTAAGCGTAAAAGAGGCTCTGCAGGCAAGGGTTTTAACTACTTTTAAGAAAAGTATCAAGTTTAGTAATGTTTGGTTTAGTTATGCTGATGCGCAAATCCTAAAAGGCATTAATTTAGATATAGAGTATGGTCAGATGCTGGCGATTGTCGGGCCAAGCGGTTCAGGAAAAAGCACCTTGGTAGATTTAATTCCGCGTTTTTATGACCCTAAAGATGGAATGGTATTTATTGACGGAGTAGATTTACGTGAGTTTACTTTGAAATCAATACGTAATCAGATCGGTATAGTTAATCAGGAAACCATGCTTTTTAATGATACGATTCGTGCTAATATAGCTTATGGCAAGCCTAATGCTTCTCTTAAAGAAATAGAGGAAGCAGCTAAAGCAGCTCATGCGCATGATTTTATAATTAATTGTCCCCAGGGGTATGAGACGATTATCGGCGATAGAGGGGTAAAGATTTCCGGAGGAGAGCGCCAGCGGATTGCTATTGCGCGCGCCCTCTTAAAGAATGCCCCGATATTGATACTGGATGAAGCAACTTCGCAACTGGATTCTACATCTGAACGTATTGTTCAGGATGCCTTGGACCGATTAGTTTGCGGCAGGACGGTGTTTATGATTGCGCACCGCCTTTCTACGGTAAGAAATGCTGATAGGATTGTAGTTATAGATAAAGGAACAATTGTTGAGCAGGGTACGCATAGCCAGTTGCTGGAGAGCAATGGTTTATATAAGCGGCTGTATGAAGCCCAAGAGCTACAAAAATAGTTGCAAATAATTAAAATTTTGCTATAATTACAGAATTAACTTTTTGCTATTAATAACGCAAAAATGCATATTAACAATTAGGTTAGGTAACCTGGTTTGGCTTTAGATGGGCAAAACCACAGGCCAGAAGGTTGCGCCTGCCTGCCGGTAGGCAGGGTTTGGCAACATAATAGCCCAAACCAAAAGAAGGGGGAGTAGAGACGTGCCATCAGAATTAATCAAGCAACTTTTAGAAGCAGGTGTGCATTTTGGGCATCAGACTAAGCGCTGGAATCCCAAAATGAAAAAGTTTATTTTCGGCTCCAGAAGCGGTATTTATATTATTGATTTGGAAAAGACCGAGGAATGCATTAATGCTGCTCGGGATTTTTTAATGGATATAACTTCAAAAGGCGAATTTGTTCTTTTTGTGGGGACAAAAAAACAGGCTCAGGGAGTAATGAAAAAAGAAGCCATACGCAGCGGAATGTATCATGTCACTGACCGTTGGCCGGGTGGGTTACTTACTAACTTTGCTACTATTAAGAAAAGTATTAATCGCCTCAAGGATATTGAAAAGATGCGCACCGATGGGACATTTGAGAAATTGACCAAAAAGGAAGTCGCTTTGCTTGAGAAAGAATTAGGCAAGTTAAATAAGAATTTCTTAGGGATTGTCCCTATGGAGCGTATGCCTAAGGCGGCGTTTATCGTAGATACAAAAAAAGAGGAGACTGCGGTGGCCGAGGCGCGGCGCTTAGGAATTCCTATAATCGGATTAATTGATACTAATTCTAATCCTGATTTGATAGATTATCCCATTCCTGGAAATGATGACGCTACTAAGTCTATCAGCGTGGTGGCTTCGATAATTGCTGATACTATTATTGAGGGAAGGAAAAAGTTTTTGTCTTACCTCTCTCAGGAAGGCGTCAAGCTAGAAGAGGCCAAGCAAGATATCTCTGTCGAGGTCCTACCGGAGGAAGAGATTAAAATTAAAGAGATAGAAGAAATTGTTGAGGAAAGTCAACCGCTCGTTGATGGTACTGCTTCGGTCAAAAGGGCGCACGTCAAACCAGCAGCGGAAATAAAGTCAAAATTGAGAAAAAAGGACTAATCCTTCTCCTTCAAATATCTGCTGTCTAATATTTAAGGTTTTTTAAGGAATGAATAAATACAAAATAATATTGAATAAGAAAGAGGGTGTGAGGTGAAAAGTTCAGTTGATGCAATTAAAGAATTAAGGGATTTGACCTGCGCAAGCGTTGCGCATTGTAAAAAGGCCTTAGAAGAGGCTAAAGGCGATATGAAACAGGCAGTGATTTTATTGCGTAAACAGGGCCTAGAGATTGCCGCTAAAAAACAGGGCCGGGTTGCCAAGGAAGGCAGGGTTGACTGCTATATACATCACGGTAATAAAATCGGAGTTTTATTGGAAGTTGATTGTGAATCAGATTTTGTGGCCAGAAATGACGAGTTTATTAAGTTTACTAAAGATTTAGCCATGCAGATTGCCGCAACTAACCCGGAGTATATTAAAAAAGAAGATGTTGGCGAAGAAGTCTTAAAGCATGAAAAAAATAAAGAAGATTACTATAAAAACAATTGTTTATTAGAACAGGTTTTTGTAAAAGATCCAAGCTTAACGATTAAAGATTATTTAGGCAGTATAGTGGCAAAAATCGGCGAAAATGTAATTGTCCGCAGGTTTATCCGCTACAAGATCGGTGAATAAATGCCTAGGCCGGTTTACAAGAGAATTGTCTTAAAGATTAGCGGTGAAGCGCTTCAAGGGAAAAAAACGCATGGCATAGACCCTGAAGTCCTTCTTGTTATTTCGCGCCAGATTAAAGAGATTAGAGACTTGGCCGTAGATGTTGCTGTTGTCTTAGGTGCAGGCAATATTTTACGCGGCCAGGAAAATACTGCCTGCCGGGGGCTTAATATGGACCGCAGTGTTGCCGATTACATGGGGATGTTGGCTACTGTAATTAACGGGCTTTCCCTGCAAGATGCTTTGGAAAAAACCGGCGTACCTACTAGAGTCTTAACAGCTATTGAAATGCAAAGAATTGCCGAGCCATATATTAAAAGAAGGGCTATACGGCATTTAGAAAAAGGCAGAGTGGTTATTTTTGTTGCAGGTACAGGGAATCCTTATTTTACTACCGATACTGCCGCAGCTTTGCGCGCTATGGAAATCAATGCCGATGCTATTTTAAAAGCTACTAAGGTAGACGGTGTTTATTCCGCTGATCCGATTAAAGTAAAAGATGCCAAAAAATTTAATCAATTAAAATACATTGATGTACTTAAAAAAGGTTTAAAGGTCATGGATGCAACTGCAATCAGCCTGTGCATGGATAACAGATTACCTATTGTTGTTTTTAACCTTAACCGTCTTGGTAACATCAAGCGTGTAATTATGGGCGAGAAGATTGGCACAGTAGTTCGCTAAGCGGAGGTAAAGATTATGTCAGTTAAAGAAATATTGTCTAATACAGAAGAGAAGATGAAAAAGGCTTTTGAGTCGATGAACCGCCAGTTTCATGAAGTAAGGACCGGCAGGGCATCTCCGAGTTTAGTTGAGGGCCTGCATATTGACTATTATGGGACTCCAACGATGTTAAAGCAGCTGGCGGCAATATCTGCCCCCGATGCGCATTTGATTATTATCCAGCCTTGGGATGTTTCTGCAATTGTTGAAATTGAAAAGGCGATCTTAAAATCTAATCTTGGGCTCAATCCGTCTAATGACGGAAAGTTGATCAGGATTGCTGTGCCGCAGCTCTCTAAAGAGAGGCGCCAGGAGATGGCTAAATTAGTTCATAAAATGTCCGAAGATGGGCGGGTATCTATGCGTACGATTAGAAGAGATGCCAAGGAAACGGTTGAGAAGATGGAAAAGGATAAAATTATTTCCGAAGATGAAAAATTCCGCGGCGTTGATGAACTGCAGAAAATTGTTAATAAATATATTGCTAAGATTGACGAGCTCCTGAAGATTAAAGAGAAGGAAATACTGGAATTTTAAACTTGGGCCTCTAGCTCATCAGGTAGAGCACCACACTTTTAATGTGGTTGTGCCGCG
>CAZOSW010000002.1:0-14940 GCA_964582765.1 uncultured Planctomycetales bacterium
TGTCAAATGAACGTCCGGGATTCTGAGATAATCAGCGGCCTATTGCAAAAAGCCGGTTATAAAATCTCCGAAAACGATAAAGATGCCGAAATTATTATTTTTAATACCTGCTCGGTCCGTAAGCACGCCGAAGACAGGATATGGAGCCTTATCGGCAGTTATAAAGGCTCTAAGATAATCGGCTTGGTTGGATGCATGGCTCAGAATTACAAAGAGAAGGCTTTTGAGCGTAATGAAGATGTAAGTTTTGTCGTTGGCCCGCAGGATATTCACAGGCTCCCTGAAATTCTGGGTAAATTTTCCTCAAGCAATTTATTCGAACGTAAAATCTGGGAGGTAGAGAGCAAGCTTCGTCCGGAAGAAATTTACCATTCAGGGTTTTATCAGGATAAGAATCATGCATATGTAGTGATTTCTGAAGGTTGTTCTAATTTTTGCAGTTATTGTGTTGTGCCGTATGTGCGCGGGCATCTGCGTCACCGTAAGAAAGAAAAAATATCAGCGGAGATTAAAGAAGCCATAAGCAAGGGTATTACTAAGTTTACCCTTCTGGGCCAAAATGTTAACGCGTATTTAGATGGCAATGTCAATTTTAGCAAGCTGCTTGAAGAAGTTAATGCGCTTAGCGGCATAAAGGAACTAGGTTTTTTTTCCTCTCATCCTAAGGATGCCGGTATTGATTCTTTTAAGGCAATCCGGGATCTGGATAAATTGGCAAAAACATTGCATCTGCCTCTACAGTCCGGTTCAGACAGGATCCTTAAACTAATGAACAGGGGCTATACTGCAAAAGAATACTTTGCTTTAATCCAAAATTACCGTAGAATTGTAAAAGACGGCCTGCTGACTACGGATATCATCGTAGGTTTCCCGACAGAGACTGATGATGAATTTAAAAAAACATGTGATTTGATTAAAAAAATAGAATTTAATTCAGCTTATATTTTTAAATATTCACCTCGGCCGCACACCGAAGCTGCAAAAATGCTTGATAGCGTAGGAAGGGATGAAAAAGATAACCGGCATAAATATATTCTTGATTTACAGAGGAATATTTCCAACAAATTAAAAGGAAGCCATAAAAATGCAAAAAACTAAAATTTATTTGATGTTTTTTATCCTTTCGGTTCTCCCTATTACTTGTAGCTTTAATGCTGGACAGATGAACTACGGCCTGCCTGCCTGCTTAGCAGCAGATTTGGAGGATTTAAAGGTTGATTTTTTACAAGGTAATTATCGTAGAGTTATATTTGAAGGCCAGGCTCAGGCTGATAGAATTAACATCGGCAGTATTAATGAGTTAAACTACATTTTAGGGTTAAGCTATCTTAAAGAAGGAAAATTAGATTTAGCGCAAGGGTCTTTCAGGAGGATATTGAATAATCAGGAAAGTAAGTTTAAGGCCGAGGCAACTTTGGGTTTAGCAGATACTTTCTTAGTCGGCGGCCGATTTCAGGAAGCAGAGGAAATCTACAATAAATTAATCGGTCAGCCTAATAGTGCTTATAAGGCAGCAGTATTATACCGCTTAAGCCAGCTAGAGTTAAAAAAAGGCAATAACCAACAGGGAAATGATTATTTATCGAAACTAAGAAGGGATTTTCCGCTTAGCCCGGAATTAAGATTAAGTAAGGGAATAGAGGTTATTAACCGGTCATTTGATTCCCCTATAAAGGAAACAGGTGAATATTCTGTGCAGGTGGGATTTTTCTCAAGTCACTCTAACGCCGGCAAGCTTAAAGATCAATTATCGGCAAAAGATTTTCCAGCTTATATAGAGAACTCCGCCGGAGGTTACCGGGTAAGGGTCGGAAAATTTAAGACGCAGAAAGAAGCGTTGGATTCAGAGAGCAAGCTTTCCAAAGAAGGTTTCCAAACTAAGGTTTGTCAGTAGTATTTTATGCCAGTAGAAAAAAATAAGAAAATAATCTTCCTTGTTGGGTCTACGGGTATAGGTAAATCTGCAGTAGCAATTATTTTAGCTAAAAAAAATAATGCCGAGATTATCTCCTGCGATTCTATGCAAGTATACCGTAAAATGGATATTATTACTTCAAAAGTAACGCCTGTGCAAAGAAAGAAAATTAAACACTACTTGCTTGATGCCATTAATCCAGGACAGGAATATAATGTAGCTAAATACCGTAAAGATGCATTGGCTATTTGCGATAAATTGTTTTTGAAAGGAAAGATTCCTTTATTTGTCGGCGGCTCCGGGCTTTATTATTCGATTATCATAGATGGGTTATTCCCGGAAGCCCCGCAAGATAAATTAATCCGTGGTAAATTGAATAAGCAGCTAGAAGCCCGAGGTAGTAAATACCTCTATAAAAGATTAGTTAAAATTGATCAAGCGGCAGCGAAAAAGATTCATCCGAATGACGCCAGGAGGATTATCCGAGCCCTGGAGGTATATTTAAAAACCGGTTCGCAGATCTCTGCATTACAGAAAAATAGGATTGGGCTCGGTAAAGAATACGAAATTAAAATCTTTGGCTTAAACCTGGAAAGAAAAGCGCTTTATGATAAGGTTAATGCAAGAGTTGATAAAATGTTTCGTTTAGGGCTAATTAATGAAGTTAAACTGCTGCTTAAGCACAAATTAAGCAAAACTGCCGCTTCTGCCATTGGGATTAACGAATTAAAAGGTTATTTTGACGGGTTATATTCTTTAGGCCAAGCTAAGTATCTTATTCAACGTAACAGCCGGCACTACGCTAAACGACAGCTCACTTGGTTTAGAAAAGACAAACGCATACAATGGATTAATATTGATAAAACGGATTCAGCCGGCCAGGTAGCTCAAAAGATATGGAAAAAGCCCTCTTAGTAAGTGTTCAAATAAAAACAGATAAAGATCATTGGCGTATTGAAGATATTTCTTCGGAGTTGGAAGAGTTGGCTCTTTCAACTTCTGTCGAAATAATTGAAAATATAATCTGTATATGCGAAAAGCCTACGGCCAATTACCTTATTGGTAAGGGTAAGGTCCAGGAGCTTAGCGTTATTGCTAATGAAGAAAATGTGGATACGGTAATTTTTAGCCATGATTTAAGCGGAACGCAGCAACGCAATCTGGAAGGAACAATAGGCAGGAAAACAATTGACCGCACACAGTTAATTTTGGATATATTTGCTCATCGCGCCAAGAGCCCTGAAGGCAAGATGCAGGTGGAATTGGCCCAGTTGCAATATCTGCTTCCCCGTCTAAGAGGTAAAGGAGTAATGTTTTCGGATCTAGGTGGAGGAATCGGGACCCGCGGGCCAGGTGAAACAAAGCTTGAGATTGATAGACGGCAAATCAAGAAGAAAATTGATAAACTAAAAGAGAACCTAAAGGATTTTAGGACTCACCGGCTTACAATGCATAAAAAAAGAAAAAGCAATAATTTGCCTTCAGTTGCTTTAGTTGGTTATACCAGCGCGGGCAAATCCACGCTCCTGAATCGCCTGACTGATTCTGCTCAAATTACCTCTGAGAAATTATTTACTACACTGGACCCGCTTTCTAAAAGTTTACAGCTGCCTTGCGGGCAAAATGTCATTATTTCAGATACCGTAGGATTTTTACATGACCTGCCGCATCATTTAGTCGATGCATTTAAGGCTACCTTAGAAGAGGTAGTTGATGCGGATCTATTGATACATGTTTTGGATGTGGCAGATCATCGGCTGCCCCAACATAACCAGGCAGTACTTGAGGTTTTAAGGGAGTTAGGCTCGCAAGACAAGCCTATTCTTACGGCACTTAATAAAGTTGATTTAGTCCAGGATCGCAGCTGGCTTAGCGTAACAAAAAAAGATTTTTCGGGTTCAATCCTGTTGTCAGCAAAAACAGGGGAAAATTTAGATAGTTTAATTGCTAAGATAGAAGAGTATTTCTCCGGCCTCCTGTTGAATATAAAGATACTCATACCGCACAGCCGTATGGAATTAGTCGATTTTTTCTATCGCAAGGCAAAAATAAACAAAATTGATTATCGGCAGGAGGGTGTTAGGATAGATTTAAGTATAGCAAAGCAGCTCTATGATAAAATAGGCGAGGATAAAGAGATAAAAATTATCTGTTAGATTATCTAACAAAAATAATAATATTACTTGACAAATAAAGATAGATATGTTAGTATTCATTCGGATGGAGGCTAGATATGCCAATCTTCAGTTTCAAGATTCCTGCTGAGGAGCCTGTTTATGTGATTGGTGTTGTTTGTAAACTGGTTAATATCCCCGTATGGACATTACGGCAGCTGGATAAGGCCGGAGTAGTAAGGCCTAAGCGCGCAGGCAGGAAAAGCCGTCTTTATTCGTTGAAAGACTTAAAGAGGCTTGAATACGTGCACTATTTAATGGAAAAAAAACGCGTTAACATCCATGGAGTAAAAATAATCTTAGGAAAGGGGGGATATTGAAATTTTTTTGGTTTTAAGTTAGCACTCTGGGGATTTAAGTGCTAATTTTATTGACAAAACAATAAAATGTGTTAAAATTACGGCTTAACATTAATGAGTCAAAAATCCCGATCGGAGCCAAGTGATGCGTACTGTTGACTATAATTCTCGCAGGAAATCAATATTGAGTTCGGCGATTAACCGTTATATCAAGAACGCAGTTCCCGTGGCTTCTGATGATATCGCCGAAGAGTTTGATTTAAGCCCTGCTACGATAAGAAACATATTTTCTGAACTTGATAAGTCAGGATACTTAAAGCATCCTTATACTTCAGGCGGAAGAGTGCCTACGGATAAAGGGTATCGTTATTATGTGGATTTTCTTATCCAGCAGATGGAGCTAATTGACGAAGAAAAGCAGTCTATCTTTAAAGATTGCAAAAGAAAGATGCGCCGCCTCGATGATGCCCTTGAAAACACATCGGAGGTTATCTCTGAAATTACGCACTATGCGGGGATTGTTTCGTTTTTGGAATGGCAGGATAAAATTTTTTATAAGGGGATTAGCCGTATAATTGATCAGCCGGAGTTCAGGGATGCCGATAAGATACGCCTCCTGGTCAGATTAATAGAAGATAAGAAGCGCTTATTGGATATTATCAACCGGGATTTTTCCGGCAAGGTGAAGGTTTATATCGGCAGCGAATTGGGGTTCCCTGAGATGGAAAATTGTTCTTTAGTTGTTTCTGGTTTTAAGCTTAAGAATCAGCCTTCCGGACGGCTTGCAGTATTAGGGCCGATGCGTATGGAATATAATCATATTATTCCTACCATGGAGTATATTTCTGAGGTTTTGAACCATATCTTGGAGGATTTTTAAAGAAATATGGAAGAGCACAAGAATAATCAAAAAAAAGAAGAAAATATAATTACGCTAAAAGAGGCAGAGTATTTAGCGCTTTTAGATGAGGTCAAAAATGGCAAGCAAAGCCAGGATAAGATGCTCAGGCATCAGGCTGATCTTGAAAATACCCGCAAGCGCCTTGAACGCGAAAAGCAGGAATTTATAAAGTTTGCCAATGAGGGCTTGATATTAAATCTGCTAAATGTCCTTGATGATCTTGAGCGTACAGTTGATCTGGCAGAATCCACAAAGCAGGATCTTACTGCTTTTTTAAAAGGCATAGAAATGATACTTGCGCATTTATATGAAATGCTAAAAGAACATGGAGTAAAGCCCATTGAGGCAGATGGAAAAATATTTGACCCGAATTATCATGAGGCTTTAATGCAGGTGGAGAATAAAGATTTACCGGAGCACACTATAGTTGAAGTTTTACAAAAAGGTTATTTAATATATGAGCGGGTACTTCGAACCGCCAAGGTAAAAGTTTCTAAAAAATAGGAGGTTTATTATGGCAAAAGTTATCGGTATTGATTTGGGGACATCTAACTCAGCGGCTGCGATTATGGAAGGCGGCAGGCCGGTGATTATTCCTTCCGCAGAAGGAGCAGGAGTTGCTTCCGGTAAAGCATTTCCATCATATGTTGCATTCACTAAGGATGGGCAGCGCCTAGTTGGTGAGCCGGCAAGACGCCAGGCAGCTATTAATGCTGAAGGGACAATCCAGGCAGCAAAAAGGAAAATGGGCACAGATTTTAAATTCAAGGTTCATAACAAGGAATATACGCCGCAGCAAATTTCGGCTTTTATTTTACAAAAAATAAAAGCTGATGCTGAGGCCTATCTGGGGGATAAGGTTGAGGATGTGGTGATTACCTGTCCTGCGTATTTTAATGATAATCAACGCCAGGCAACTAAAGACGCCGGTGAAATCGCGGGTTTAAAGGTCTTGCGTATAATTAATGAGCCTACTGCTGCTTGTCTTGCTTATGGTTTGGAAAAAGCAGGTAAAGAGCAGAAGATTATGGTTTTTGATTTAGGCGGTGGTACTCTCGATGTTACGATTATGGAAATGGCACAGGGTGTATTTCATGTGCAGGCAACAAGCGGTGATACGCAACTCGGCGGTACAGATATGGATAAAGTTCTCCTGGAGCATGTTACCGGCCAGTTTAAACGCGAAACAGGAATTGATTTAATGAATGACAAGATGGCGGTGCAAAGAGTGCGTGAAGCAGCTGAAAAGGCAAAGATTGAATTATCCTCTACTGTCAGTACGGATATAAATTTACCTTTTATTACTGCTGATAATACGGGGCCTAAGCATTTGACGATGACTATTACTCGCGCAAAATTGGAAGATTTGGTTGGTCCGATCATTGACAGGTGCCGTCATCCTATGGAGCAGGCATTAAATGATGCAAAACTTACTGCCAAAGAAATTGACCGGATTATTATGGTCGGCGGGCCTACGCGTATGCCTGTAGTTGTAAAATTCGTAGAAGATTACGTAGGTAAGAAAATTGAGCGTGGAGTTGACCCGATGGAGTGCGTTGCATTGGGCGCAGCTGTTCAGGCAGCGATTATTACCGGGGATGTTAAAGATGTGCTTCTTTTGGATGTAACCCCGCTTTCTTTAGGTATTGAAACATTAGGCGGTGTTAACACAAAGTTGATAGAAAGAAATGCATCTATCCCCACGCAGAAAAGCCAGACTTTCTCAACTGCCGCTGATAACCAGACCGCGGTTACTATTCGCGTTTTACAGGGTGAGCGCCAGTTGGCTAATGACAATGTGGAATTAGGCAGGTTTGATTTAGTTGGTATCCCTGCAGCTCCTCGCGGAGTACCTCAGATTGAAGTGAAATTTGATATTGACCGCGATGGTATTGTGCATGTTTCAGCTAAAGATTTAGGCACTGGCAAGGAACAGTCTATACGCATCAGCGCTCCAAAGAAGCTCTCCAAGGAAGAAATTGATAAAATGGTAAAAGATGCAGAGCAATTCGCAGCTGATGACGCTAAAAAAAGAGAGGAAATAGAGGCTATTAATCAGGCGGACAACTTGGTTTATGCCACTGAGAAATCTTTAAAAGACTATGGCGATAAAGTGGGCCAGTCTGAACGTGCTGATATTGAAGCAAAGGCCAATGATTTAAAGGCAGCGATCAAAGACAAAAATATTGATAGAATAAAGAAAGGCATGGAAGAATTAACAAAAGTTTCACATAAGCTTGCAGAGGAAATTTATAAAGCAGCCAGCGCCAAACAGCAGCCGCAGCAAGAGCAAGCTGCTCCAGGAGCCGAAGAAAAAGATGCAGGCGAAGAACAAAAGCAAAGCGGTAAAAAAGATGAGGATATTATCGACGCGGAGTATAAAGAAGAAGATGGCGGAGCTAAGAAGTAAATAGAGATGTCTACAAAGGGCGACTATTACGAAATACTTGGAGTACAAAAGAGTGCCAGCCTCGATGAGATAAAAAAGGCTTATCGAGAGCTGGCGCTTAAATTTCATCCTGACCGCGTAGGCCCTGATCAAAAAAAAGAGGCAGAAACAAGGTTTAAGGAAATTTCTGAAGCTTATGCTGTTATCTCTGATGAGCAGAAGCGTTCTCTGTATGATAATTATGGGCATTCGGGTATTGACCAGAAATATGCACAGGAGGACATTTTTAGGGGTGCTGATTTTAGCAGCATATTTAGGGATATGGGTGGCGCTTCAGGTGCAGGTAGTATATTTGAAGAAATTTTTGGAGATATGGGTTTTGATGTTTTTGGCGGTAAGCAAACAAGGGGTCAATCCTCACGCCGGCGCGGTAGGGATTTACAGATTGCGGTTGATATTTCATTAGAAGAAGCAGCTAAGGGTCTAGAGAAGATTATAACTGTTCCGCGTTATGAAATATGCCAGAGTTGTTCTGGTAGTGGAGCTAAGGCCGGGACAAAAAGGACTGTTTGTCCGCAGTGCAGGGGGGCGGGAAAGACTGTAGTTTCTAATGGTTTTTTCCAGCTCGCACAAACTTGTTCGCGCTGCGGCGGTGAGGGATCAACTATTGGCATGCCTTGTCTGGATTGCCATGGGGAAGGAAGGGTTAGGGTTACTAAAAAAATAAAAGTTAAGGTACCGGCAGGTGTAGGTAATGATTCTCAGCTGCGCGTGCGGGGAGAGGGAGAGGCAGGCACTAGCAGCCGAGGAGATTTATATGTGGTTATTGAAGTTAGGCCGCATAATATCTTTCAGCGGCACAATAATGATATTATTACTTCGGTAAATATAAGTATGTCTAAAGCTGTTTTAGGCGGTGAGGTTCAAGTGTCGGCTCTGGAAGGTAAATTATCAATGAAAATCCCAGCGGGTACTCAATGCGGTAAGATTTTTCGCCTCAAAGGTAAGGGGATACCGGATTTACACTCCCGGGGTATTGGCGATGAATTAGTCAGGGTAAATATTGATATCCCTACAAAATTATCATCTCAGCAGAGGAGACTAATGGAAGAATTTGCCAGATTTAACGGCGAGGATGGATAAATATGCCTACTTATGAATATCAATGTTTATCCTGTAAACATAAATTTGAAATTTTACAGGGCATAACTGAAAAGCCGAAGATTAAATGTCCGAAGTGCGGCAAGAAATTAAAAAAGTTAATCTCTGGTACTGCAGGTTTTATTTTTAAAGGCTCAGGCTTCTATGCAACAGATTATAAGAAGCCAAATAAACCTTTAGATAACCCCAAAGTTCCTACCTGTCCTAAGGCAAAACAAGGTTGTGCCGGCTGCCATTAATTTATTCCGCCTTTGCAGAATGAAAAACTGCAAGGATGGATATCGCTAAATTGGTATAAGCATCAGGTAACGTTAAACGGGGTGATACTTGAGATTAAAGGGGACAAGGGTCTTATTGAGTTATCACGGGCGTATTCAGGCTGATTTTCATTGTTATTGTTGATTTTTATGCTAAAATAACTTCCCTAATGACTAAAATAAAAGCATTTAAGGCGTATGTTTATAATCAAGAAAAAATTGGGGATTTAAAACTGGTTGTCTGTCCGCCGTATGACGTAATCTCTCCTCAGGCCCAAGATAAACTTGGCGAACGATCTATTTATAATTTTATCCATATACTTTTAGCAAAAGATACTCCTATCGAAGATAGGTATCATAAGGCTGGAGTAATATTTCGACAATGGCTTAAGGAAGCCGTGTTGATTCAAGATGAGCATCCGGCGATCTATTTTTATAGCCAGCAGTATGTTATCCGCGGTGAGAAAAAAACTCGTTTAGGATTTATTTCTTTGCTTAAACTTGGCGATGGGAAGGGTTCTCCTATATTTGGCCACGAAAATACGCATAACGTGGCAAAGCTCGATAGGTTTAAATTAATTAAACAGGTAAAAGCAAACCTTAGCCCCATATTCATGATTTTTCTGGACAAACAACGAATTATTCAGCGGGTATTTCAAAAACATATTTCAGCTAAGAATGCTTTTATTGAAGTTACCGACGATGAAAAGACCGTGCATAAATTATGGCGCCTTGATCAGCCTGAGGCCATAAGGTTAATCGAATCCAGCATGAATGATGAAAACATGTTTATCGCGGATGGCCATCATCGCTACGAAGTTTCATGTGCCTATCGGGACCTTATGCGGCAAAAATTAGGCACACGGTTTAGCGGAGAAGAATATTTCAATTATTGCTTATCGTATTTTACAAATACTGATTACCGGGGCCTGTCTATTCTGCCTATTCATCGCCTAATTAAATTAGATACTAAGTTAGATATTAATGATTTTATTTTAAAAGCTAAAGAATATTTTGATGTCGATAAGATTAAAGACAGAACCCGGTTTTTATTTCTTATGGAGAAAGCAGGATGCTCCGAACATCTTATAGGTTTATATAAAGATAAAAAATACTTTCTGCTACGCTTAAAGAATGTGAAAATTCTAGATAAGTTGATTGCGGATAAACCTAAGGAATATAGGGTTCTTGATGTGGCTATTCTTAATTATTTGGTATTAAAAAATATCTTAAAATTTAATTTAGATGACTTAGCGAATATAAAATATAGCCCAGATGCGCTGGAATTTATGGATGAGGTTGATGCGGATGCGTCAAATATAGCATTTTTTCTAAATCCGGTTAAAATTGAGCAGATTATTAATATTGCGCTTGGCGGCCATAAAATGCCTCCTAAATCCACTTATTTTTATCCTAAGGTATTTTCGGGGCTGGTAATTAATAAACTTGAAAAGGAATAGAGATGGCTTTGTTCGGTAAACCAAAATATACCATAGTCAGATTAAAGAAAAAAGATATTCCCGATGGCCTATGGACTAGGTGTGAAGAGTGCTCTGAAACTCTTTATAATAAGACTCTGGAAGAGAATTTTAAAGTTTGCCCAAAATGTAATTACCATTTTGTGTTGACTGCCTATGAAAGGATAAATTTATTATTTGATAAAGATACATTTAGTGAGTTTGATAAAGATATGTCTGCGGTTGACCTGCTTGATTTTAAAGGGCCCAAGACCTATAAGGATAAATTGAAACAAGACCAAGAGTTAACTGGATTAAAGGATGCAGCAGTATCCGGAGAAGGCCTAATTAATTTAAAGAGAGTGGTTTTGGTTGTGACTGATTCGCGTTTTATCATGGGCTCTATGGGTTCAGTTGTCGGGGAAAAGATTACACGAGCCATTGAGTTTGCCACGAAAAATAAGCTTCCTATGATTATTGTTTCCGGCTCAGGCGGAGGAGCGCGTATGTACGAAGGGATGTACAGCCTTATGCAGATGGCTAAAACCTGTGCTGCGTTATCTTACCACCAGAAAAAGGCGAAATTGCCGTATATCTCAGTATTAACTAATCCGACTATGGCAGGGATTATGGCTTCATTTGCTGCAGTTGGGGATATAATTATGGCTGAACCCAAGGCTTTAATTGGTTTTACCGGGCCGAGGGTAATTGAGCAGACGATAAGGCAAAAACTGCCTATTGGTTTCCAACGATCAGAGTTCTTACTAGATCATGGCCTCATTGATATGATTGTTCACCGCAAGAACATGAAGAATATTTTAAGTCAATTACTTGACTATTTTAGTTAATTTTGTATAATGATTCAAGTTTCTCAATGTCTGTATTTGTAGTACCCCGCGTTTATAATGAATTGTGTGGGTGTATTTTTGTGAATAAGGAGTAATTAAATGGCTCAGGTAAGTTTAAGGGATGTCTGTAAAGTTTTTCCTGGCAATGTGTTGGCTGTTAATAAAGTAAATTTGGGCGTTGAAAACAAAGAATTTATGGTTTTTGTTGGCCCTTCTGGTTGCGGCAAGTCTACTACCTTAAGAATGATCGCAGGCCTTGAAGAAATAAGCTCAGGTGAAGTTTATATCGGAGATAAACTTGTCAATGATGTCCCGGCAAAAGACCGGGATATTGCCATGGTATTTCAGAATTATGCCCTTTATCCGCATATGACTGTTGAGGAAAATTTGTCTTTCGGGCTTAGGTTGCGGCATATATCTAAGCAGGAGATTACGCAAAGAGTTAATGAAGCTGCCGAAATATTAGGGATTAAGCGTTTGTTAAAACGTAAGCCGCGTGAGCTTTCCGGAGGAGAGAGGCAGAGGGTGGCGGTAGGAAGGGCGATTGTAAGAAAACCTTTGGTTTTTTTATTTGATGAACCCTTGAGTAATCTTGACGCAAAAATGCGCGTTCAGATGCGTACCGAAATTCATAAACTACACATAAGGCTTCAAACCACTATCATCTATGTTACTCATGATCAAGTAGAAGCTATGACTATGGGTGACCGTATCGCAGTTATGAAAGACGGCCTAATTACTCAATTAGGAGAACCTATTGATGTTTATGACCATCCGAAGAATAAATTTGTCGCCGGTTTCATCGGTTCGCCGCCAATGAATTTTATGCAGGGTAAAATAATCAAGAAAGAAGGGAAGATTTATTTTGATGAAGGTAAAATTCAGGTAAAACTGGTTGAGGATATGTATAAAAAAATGTCTCCCTATCTTGGTAGCGATGTTATATTTGGAATCCGTTCTGAGGATATTTATGATAAACTTTTTGTTTCGGAAGCCCCACCTGAGAATATTGTCCGCGTAAACTGCGAAGTATTTGAACCTATGGGTTCAGAGGTTTACCTCTACCTGAATACAGGCAAGCATACCTTTGTTGCCCGAGTTAGTGCTCATGATCGTCCTCGCGTCAATCAAGAGCTGGACGTAGTTTTTGATATGAGTAAGGTGCATTTTTTTGATAAAAGCACCGAAGAAACTATAGTTTAAGTTTTTAAAAACACTCCTTAACTAAAAAGCCCGATGCAGCAAAACGCCCCCCGAAAGAAGATTTGGTTTATTTTATTACTGCTGTCAGCTACCTGTCTAATAATAAGCTCCGTTTTTTTTCATCAAAAAATAAATTTAACCTTTTTTTTAGGTTTTTTATTCATCAACTTCTTAATTTTTTTCTATTCTCTAAAGCCTTTTAACGAAAAGGTATCGTTAATTCAATCGCAAATTGAACGTACCAAAGAGGAAATAAATATTATTACCGTTGAAGTTAAGAAAAGCCACAAATACGGTGAGGCACTTAAGTTTAGAATCATTCGTTATAATAACCTAAAAAAAGTAATAGAAGACCTTAATCGCAGTTTAAAGCTGGATACGGTTATTAAGGTGCTGAGTTCAACAGTTTATTCATTGATCTCGAAATTTTGCGGTACTGCGCTTTTTTATCTTGTTGATAGCCAAGATCAAAAACTTAATTTAGTGCATTCTGTTAAAGATGATAGTGATTTGGTTATTCTGACTAAAGAGGGAGATATTTTCGATCAGTGGGTCCTGAGGCATTCCAGTCAGCTTATCATCGAAGACCTAAAAAATGATTTCCGTTTCGATTTAGATTATATACGAGTTGGCGAAATGCGGCCGGTTTTATCTCTAATTAGTTCGCCATTAATCAGCCACAATTCATTGTTGGGATTATTACGGCTTGAAAGCAAAAAAAGCGGATCTTTTAGCCAGGATGATTTACGGTTTCTTTCTTTGGTTACAGAGCTTGGGGCAGTTGCATTGGAAAATAGCCTGTTGTTCCAGAAAACTCAAGCATTAGCTATTCATGATGATTTAACCGGAATCTTTACGAGGCCTTATTTTATCGCAAGGCTAAAAGACCAAGCCAAGCGCTGCATTCGTCTCGACCAGCATTTATCCTTAATGATGATAGACATAGATTTTTTTAAGCAATATAATGATAAATTTGGACATATAGCCGGAGATATTGTATTAAAAAAAGTTGGGTCATTATTAAGGGGCGTGCTGGGAGAATATAAATCTCTATTATGCCGTTTTGGGGGTGAAGAATTTTTAGTGATGTTATCAGAGTTAAACAAGCAAAAAGCGTTAGAGATAGCGGAGGACCTACGTAGACGGATAGAGATAGAAAGTATTACTCTACGCCGGCAGTATACACATATAACAATTTCTATAGGAGTAGCAAGCATGCCTTTCGATACAAAAGATGAAGACGATCTGGTCCAAAAGGCAGATAAAGCTATGTATAACGCTAAGAGCAAGGGAAGAAATAGGGTATGTTCAATCTAATATTATTTTTAATTATTACTTTGGCCTGGTTTATGTTTCTGCGGAGTATTTTTTCCTATCGGCTCAAGAGTTTTGAGGATAAAAACAGCCGCCTACTTGATGATCTTCATGGATTAATTGACTCAAAAAAGAATTTTGATTTAGAAAATGCGTTGCTAAGTAAAACGCTTGAAGATACCCTTGCGCTTTATGAACTAACTAAAGACATATGCGAAAGCCTTGAAGAGGAAAAGGTTTTTGGGATTTTTAATAAAAATTTGAAGAAATATATCGGCATAGGTGATTGTCGTTATATTAAAGATGCTGCGGATTTAATTAAATATAAGGATTATATGATTGTACCTTTAAATATCGAGGAGAATCGTGTTGCCGGGTATTTGGCGGTGGCTAGGATTTTAGAAGCAGATAAAGAGAAGTTCGGAATTCTTACTCAGCAATTTTTAATCGGACTAAGGAGGGCTTTACTTTATCAGAAGGTCCAGGAATTGACTATTACTGATACGCTTTGTCAAGTTTATTGCCGAAGGTATTTTTTAGAGCGTTTTGCCGAAGAGTTGAAACGTTCAAAGAAGAATAAATTAAGTTTAAGCTTTCTTATGATAGATATAGATAACTTTAAGCAATTTAATGACCGCTATGGCCATTTAGTAGGAGATGTAATATTGCGGCAGGTTTCTAAAATTATAGTTGATGCTGTTAGGCAGATAGATTTTATTGGGCGCTACGGCGGTGAGGAGCTTTCTGTTGTTTTGACAGAGACAGAGCAGGAGCAGGCTAATTTCGCCAGTCAACGTATTCGCAAGGCAATAGAAACAACAGCAATTAAGGTCTATGATGAAGAGCTGAAGGTTACTGTAAGTATCGGCGTTTCCACTTTTCCGGTTAATGCTCGAGATATGCAGGATTTGATTGAAATGGCGGATCAGGCTTTGTATCTTGCCAAGGAAACCGGAAAAAATAAGGTTTGTTTTTCTCCTACCTAGATTTTTGCACTTCGCTTAAGGTGCCAACCCTGCCTC
>CAZOSW010000002.1:15040-70775 GCA_964582765.1 uncultured Planctomycetales bacterium
CGCTGGATAAAATCTTTAAGGTGCTCAAATTATTCCTTGAAAAACAATGTATTTTAATATAGAATACCAAACATGATTAGAAGGTACATTATTGGGATAGATTTAGGCGGCACAAATTTAAAATGCGCACTTCTTGACAGCAGTTTAAATATTAAAGCCAAAAACTCTTTTAGCACAAAGAGTTTCAACAATAAGCAAAAACTAATCCAGTGTATCGCCAATTCTATAAATAGTTTTATTTTAAGTCAGGGGTTAAGTAGGACTGCAATTTTAGGAGTAGGCATAGGCATGCCCGGACTGATAGATACCTTTAAAGGCATTGTGCATTTTCTGCCGAATATCCCGGGATGGAAAGAAGTAAACATTAAAAAAAATCTAGAGCATAAGACAAGCCTGCCAATTTTTATCGATAATGACGCTAAATTAATGTGTTTAGCGGAAAGTAAGGCGGGGGCAGCAGTAGGATATAGCAATGTTTTGTGCTTAACCTTAGGAACTGGTGTTGGAGGAGGATTGATTATTAACAATTCCCTTTACCGTGGAAGCGATAACGCTGCCGGAGAGTTTGGCCATGTTCCGATTAATGAAAAAGGCCCGCTTTGTGTTTGTGGCTCTGAAGCTTGCCTTGAAACTTATATTGGAAATAACGCAATTATTAAAAAAGCGGTTAAGGTTTTTGGCCCGGAAACTTCTCTTGAAGGAATTAGTAATTTAGCTAAGGAAAATGAGCCTCGTGCCATAAAGTTCTGGAATGAAGTTGGAGAAAGGTTAGGTTTAGCTTTAAGCGGGGTCATAAATCTGCTTAATCTCGATGCAGTTGTAATTGGGGGAGGTTTGTCCGGTGCAGGTAAATCATTATTTGAAAGCGTCAAGGCTACTATTCGAAAGCGCTCGATGAGTACCCAGGCAAAAAGAGTGAAGGTATTTAGGGCTAAATTAGGGGTTGATGCTGGCATAATCGGGGCAGGGTACCTGGTTAAAGAAAGGTTAAAGAAATGAATCCCGTGTCTTCTATAAATTTAGCTACTAGAGCCATGCGATTTAATAAATTAAATAAGAAAGTGGGTTTGGGGTGAAGATTTTTATTGATACGGCAAGTATTAAGGAAATAAAAGATGCTTCAGCTCTTGGCCTTATTGATGGAGTTACTACGAATCCTTCTCTAATGGCGAAAGAAGGGCGCAATCCCGAAGAGGTTTTAAAGGAGATATGTGATTTAATAAGCGGGCCGGTAAGCGCTGAAGTTATAAGCCTTGATGTTAAAGGAATGGTAGCGGAAGCGCGTCAGTTGGTTAAAATTGCCCAGAATATCGTTATCAAGGTCCCGCTTACCAAAGAAGGATTAAAGGCAGTAAAGATTTTATCCGCAGAAGGAATTAAAACCAATGTAACGCTTTGTTTCTCTGCAGCGCAGGCATTGTTGGTAGCCAAAACAGGGGCGACTTACGTTTCTCCTTTTATAGGCAGGCTTGATGATATTGCTCAAGAAGGAATGGATTTAATTAACGATATAAAAAAAATTTACTCAAATTACAATTTTAAGACACAGATAATTGTGGCTTCTGTACGCAATCCTATGCATGTAGTTAATGCTGCGCGAGTTGGAGCAGATATTGCTACGATTCCATTTTCAGTAATCGAGCAATTGATTAAACATCCGCTAACAGATAACGGTATAAAAAGGTTTTTAGAAGATTTTAAGAAAATCCCACAGGGAAAGAATGCCAAATAAATTTTCAATCCTCACCAAATTTAGCTTACTAACATTTTTTTTAGTAATTAGTTTTGTTTTAAGCGGAAATTTAATTTTTGCCGAGGAGATTAAGGAATCGCCGATAATTATTAACGGCGATAATGTTGAATACTCGACTGATAATAAGGAGGTTATTGCAACCGGTAATATTAAAGTTACCTATAAGGGTTCGAAGCTAACCTGTAAAAAATTAAAAGTAAACATGCAGACAAAGGAAGGTGTTGCTGAGGGTAATGCGCGCCTTGAGGATCAAAAGGGAGTAGTTACCGGAGAAAAGATTGTATATGATTTTGCGAATAAGACTGGTGTGATTTATAGCGCTGATTTTCGTGCTAATCCGTATTTCGGAAAAGCAAAAAAAATGGAAAAGGTAAGCGATACCGAATTTATGGCTAAATCCGGTTATTTTACTACTTGCAGCATGGACCATCCTCATTATCGTTTTGCTGCAAAGAAAATAAATATGTTCCCCGGAGATAAAATGCAGGCACAAAGAGCCACCCTTTATCTGGGCGCTATCCCGCTTCTTTACATTCCTCGTTTTAATTATTCGATGAAAGAGCCGATTATGCATGTCCAGGTTGAGCCAGGGAAAAGCAAAGAATGGGGTTTGTACCTCTTAAGTATCTGGCGGATGAACCTTACGGATCATCTAAGCGGTAGGGCTTTTCTAGATTATCGTAGTAAATTAGGCTGGGCAGAAGGTTTTGGGCTTAATTATACGGATTCGGGATTTGGAAAGGGCGATTTCAAATATTATTTTACTAGGGAAAAACAGCAGTTTAAGCAGTTTATAAGCGGAGAATCATTAAACTCTACCCGTTATTTTTTACGTTGGCGTCACAAGTGGGATATTGATCTGCGTACAAATTTTAGTTCTGAGTTTTATAAAATTACAGACCAGAGAAGGAAGAAAGAGCTGGACCATAGTATTCTAAAAGATTATTTTTTCCGCGAGTATGAAAGAGATAGCCAGCCGTTAAGTTACGGCCTGCTCCATCATGCTTTTAATTATTCTAGTCTTGATATTCTTCTGCAGATGCGCACTAACCATTGGTTTGACCAGATTCAAAAGATGCCGGAAGTAAATTATAATTTGCCAAGTTTAGAGCTTGGGCAAAGTCAATTTTATTTTGAAAATATCAGCCAATTGGGAAATTATGATAAAAAGGGTTCGATGATGTCCCCTGTAGTTGAAGATGCTGTTACGGTGATGCGGTTGGATACTAAGAATACGTTGTCACGCCCGATGAAGGTTTCTTTCATAAGTTTTAAGCCATTTCTTTCAAGCCGCCAGACACTCTATGATAAAGGCGCAAACGGCCAAACTGGAATCGTACGCACAATTTTTTACAGCGGCGCAGATTTAAGTACTAAGTTTTACCGTATTTTTAATGTAAAAACTAATTTTCTAAATCTTGATATTAATGAGCTTAGGCATATTATTACTCCCAGCATCGGATATTTATATACCCACCCGGCTACAATCCCTATTAGGAATATAAAGCAGATTGATACCGTTGATTCTATAAATAGGGGGAATACAGCATCGTTAAGCCTTTCTAATAAATTGCAAACTAAGCGTAACGGGCAAAGCATAGATTTTCTAGATTTCTTAGTAACTGCCGATTATGTAATCGACCCTAAGACCGGCGATAATGCCATTTTAAATAATACCGGCAAGAAGTTGACTGGCCAGCTTGCGGATATCCTGTTTAAATTAAAGATATTACCTTATTCTTGGGTGCATTTTGAAAGCGATGTTACATATGAACATTCGGATCACGATAACGTCAACTATAATAAGTTTTCTTTGGTTAACTATGATTTAAGCTTTGACTTAGGCCGCGAGCGTACATTTTCAATCGGCCAGCGTTATGAAAGAAAGGGAAAGAATGAAATTACTTTTGGTTTTGATTGGCGCCTAAACTCTAAATGGAAGTTCGGAATTTATCAGCGCTATAACCTAAAGAAGACAGATACGATTATGGCTGGCTCGCAGGAGCAGCAGCTTACTTTAACTAGAGACCTTCATTGTTGGGAAATGGAAATCAGCATAGACAAAACAAAGAATGTCGGCTCGAGTATATATGTTACCTTCAGGCTTAAAGCATTTCCTGAAAATGAATTCGGATTTGATCAAACAACGGGCAGAAAGAAATCCGGAGCGCAGTAATATAGTAAAAATCACCTAGAGGCAAGAATAAATGAATATTTCTATCATAGGTTCAGGTTATGTAGGATTAGTCAGCGGCGCTTGTTTTGCTGAGCTGGGAAATCATGTGATCTGCGCTGACAATGATACAAAAAAAATAAGCGGCCTGAAAAAAGGAATCGTCCCTATTTATGAACCCGGACTAGAGGAACTGATTGTCAGTAACCTTAAAAATAAACGCCTTAAATTTACCTCAAGTATTAAATATGCGGTAAAGTCAAGCGAGATAATTTTTATTGCCGTAGGCACTCCTGCCCTTGAAAATGGTGATGCCGATTTAACCGGAGTAGAAGATGTTGCTAGGCTAATTGCGGAAAATATGGATGGCTATCGGCTGATTGTTGAGAAATCTACGGTACCGGTTGAAACCTGTGCATGGATTAAAAAAACCGTTTCTATTTATAATAAAAATAAGCATAAATTTGATGTGGTTTCTAATCCGGAGTTTTTGCGGGAAGGTTCGGCAATAAATGATTTTACCCATCCTGACCGGATTGTAATAGGAGTTGAAAGCCAAAAGGCAAGGCAGATAATGGTGCAATTATATCAGCCTCTAAACCGGCCAATTCTGGTTACTAATATAAAATCAGCAGAATTAATCAAGCATGCTTCCAATGCCTTCTTAGCCACTAAAATTTCGTTTATTAATGCCTTATCGCGCATTTGCGATAAGGCTGGCGCGGATGTAAAAGAAGTGGCTCAGGGAATGGGCTTAGACAATCGTATTGGCCGTTATTTTCTGCATGCAGGCATTGGCTATGGCGGTTCCTGCTTTCCTAAAGACTTAAATGCTTTTATAACTATTGCTCAGAAGTTGGGATATGATTTTAAAATGCTCAAAGCGGTCAGGGATACAAACGAAGAGCAGAAGGAATTTGTTTTACAAAAAATTAAAGAGGCACTTTGGATTATAAAAGATAAAACCATTGCTGTTTTAGGGCTTGCTTTTAAACCCAATACTGATGATTTAAGAAATTCACCTAGCATTGATTTAATTGATGATTTAATAGGTGAAGGCGCTAAAATTAGAGTATATGACCCTAAAGCAATGGATAAGGCTAAAGATATCTTAAAAAATGCAACTTTTTGCAAGGATTCATATCAGGCAGCTAAAGGGGCTGATTGCCTTATTGTTGCCACCGAATGGAATGAATTTAAGGAGCTTGATTTTTTAAAATTAAAAAATATACTGCGGCGTGCCCTTATAGTTGACGGAAGGAATATTTACGAACCTAAATATCTTAAAAAAATAGGTTTTACTTATATAGGGGTAGGGTATGGCAAAGAATAAAATATTAGCGGATATACGCGGGAAAATAAAAAATAAAAAAGTAAAAATTGCCGTTATAGGTTTAGGGTATGTGGGTTTTCCGTTAGCATTAGAATTTGTTAAAAAAGGCATTAAAGTGATTGGTATTGAGATAGACCAAGGCCGCCTTAAATCTATTGCGAGCAGGATATCCTATATTAGCGATATTACTAATGACGAGTTAAAAAAGGCATTAACTTGCGGAAATTTTAAGGCTAGCGGAAATTTTACAGATATTAAAGATGCCGATGCTGTTTTAATTTGTGTTCCTACGCCGCTCAAAGGTAAATATCTCCCAGACATCTCTTTTATAAAGAATGCCGTAGAAGAGGTGGCTATTCATACAAAAAACATGGCGTTAGTAGTTTTAGAAAGCACTACTTATCCGGGTACTACAGAAGAAGAGATTCTGCCGATCTTTGAAAAGCGCGGTTTTAAACACGGAAAAGATTTCTTTCTTTGTTTTTCACCTGAAAGGATTGATCCGGGTAATAAGAAATTTCCTGTTCAAAAGATCCCCAAGGTTGTAGGTGGCTTTAGCCCGTTAGCCACTAAATTGGCTATGGAGGTCTATCATATTATTATTAAACAGGTTATTCCGGTATCGAGCGCCCGTGCTGCTGAAACAGTAAAACTTCTAGAAAATACTTTTCGTCTGATTAACATCGGATTAATCGATGAGTTGTCTATGATGGCCCATGAGATGAACATTGATATCTGGGAGGTAATTCAGGCTGCCTCGACCAAACCATTTGGATTTATGCCTTTTTATCCCGGCCCCGGAGTTGGAGGGCATTGTATCCCTAAGGATCCTTTATATTTGCATTGGAAGGCAAAAAGCTTTGGTTTTCATTCGCGGTTTATTAAATTAGCTTCAGATCTTATAAATTATATGCCAGAATACGTTGTAACAAGGGTTAATCATGCTTTACTCGCGCGTAATTGTAAGCTTAAAGGAGCAAGAATATTAGTTATTGGGGCAACTTATAAAAAAGACATTAAGGATTTGCGTAAATCTCCAAGCATTGATGTAATTAACAGTTTAAAGAAGCAAGGGGCAAGAGTTGCATATTCAGATTCGATCATTCCATTTTTAAGGATAAGAGGATTAGATTTGGAATCAGTCCGGTTGACTGATAAGAATATTAAAAAATTTGACTGCGTGGTAATTGCGACAGACCACTCCAGGGTAAACTATACCAGATTATTAGAAAACGCTAAATTAATTTTTGATACAAGGAATGTTTATAAGGGAAAACATAAAGAAAAAGTAGAAAGATTATGATACGGAATAAGGGAAGAGTCCTAATTACCGGTGGAGCAGGTTTTATTGGTTCGCATTTATGCGAGAAGCTGCTTTGCGAAAATTATTCGGTAATATGCCTTGATAATTTTATCACTGGTTGCTTAGGAAATATTAAATCATTCTTGAATAATAAGAATTTTCGTTTAGAAGTTTGTAATGTTTCAAATTATATTGATATCCCGGGTAAAATAGATTATGTCTTGCATTGTGCTTCACTGGCTTCCCCGAATGATTATTTAGATTTTCCGATACAAACATTAAAGGTTGGTTCTTTGGGTACGCATAATGCCTTAGGATTAGCTAAACAGAAGAAGGCTGTTTTTATTCTTTTTTCAACTTCTGAAGTTTATGGGGATCCTTTGGACCACCCGCAAAAAGAAACTTACTGGGGGCATGTTAATCCTGTCGGCGTGCGAGGCTGTTACGATGAATCCAAGCGCTTTGCCGAAGCTATCACTATGGCATATCATCGTGTGCATAAATTAGACACAAAAATCGTACGTATTTTTAATACATATGGTCCTAAGATGCGCCATAATGATGGTAGGGTGGTTCCTAATTTCATTGATAATGCTTTAAAAAATAAACCATTAATGGTCTATGGGAAAGGCCTGCAGACCAGGAGTTTTTGCTATATAGATGATCTAATCGATGGGTTATTGCGGTTGATGCTGATCCGGGAAAATGAACCGGTGAATTTAGGTAATCCTGATGAGTCTACTATTATGCAGTTAGTAGGATTAATTTTAAAATTAACTGGTTCTAAAAGCAAGATACTATTTAAGAAATTACCCCAAGACGATCCGCAGAAACGTCGACCTGATATTACAAAAGCTAGGAAAATTCTTGATTGGAAGCCAAAAGTACCATTAAACGAAGGCCTCAGGCGGACCATTTCTTGGTTTAAGGGCTAAATTACCCCATTTTTAAGATTGAGGGTAGGGTTGACAATCTTCGCCTATATGTTATACTTTTTGATAAACCAAAATAACTTAATTAAGGTAATTCTACTGCCAAAAGACATTTGGGAGGGTAAAAATGATTCTTGATATTTTTAATCAAACTAATTTTATCGATATTATTATTGTAATTATTTTATTCAGAATATGTTACATTGCTGCTAAAATGGGTTTAGCCATTGAATTTTTTAAATTTTTAGGAGTAATATTTGCAACGTATGTTTCTTTGCATTATTATACTAAGGTATCGGATATTATTCAGCGGAGTTTACTCCCAAAAGGAATGCCGTTGGAGTTTGCTGATTTTGTAATTTTCCTTGTTTTAGCCCAAGTCATTTATCTGGGGTTTGTTGTTATACGCAACATTTTTTGTCATTTTATAAAATTAGAAGCTGTTCCTGAAATTAGTAAATTCGGGGGACTTCTTTTGGGGCTAATAAGAGGTTTTCTTGTTGTAGGGCTATTGGTTTATACGTTAAGTATTTCGAGTATAAATTATCTAACTAATTCCGTAAAAAATTCGTATCTAGGGAGCAGGGCGTTTTTAATCTCACCGAATACTTACAGTTGGTTGTGGAATAATATTTTTTCTAAATTCTCTGCTACAGAAAAGTTAAATTCTACTGTAACCGAAGTAATAGATAGGTTTAATTCCAAATGAAATTAATTAATTTCTATAATCAGGTACTTTATTTTGGCCGCAGGGCTGATCCTCGGAAAAATAAATCGAAAATAAAAAATTTTACTGATTCGGCGATTCTTTTTGGTAGTCCGAATACAGAAGTGAAGAAAATAATGGTGGGAATTGATATTGAAGTTGCTGAGCTTCTTCTCGCTGACCGAATCCGCCAGCAAGAAGGCCTCGATTTAGTAATTGCACATCATCCTGAAGGAAAGGCTTATGTAGGCTTAGCAGAAGTAATGCGGTTGCAGATTAATTTGTTAACTAATATGGGGGTTGCCCAAAAAACGGCTACTAGGCTTATTGAAGAAAGGATGCAAGAGGTAGAACGCAGGGTGTTACCGCAAAACCATACCCGGCCGGTTGACGCAGCACGCTTATTGAACATTCCTTTTATGAATATGCATACGCCGGCGGATAATCATGTTTATAGTTATTTAAACGCTATTTTTAAACAAGAAAAACCCAGTTTGCTTGAAGATATCCTTAAAATATTAAATACTATACCTGAGTATCAAATTGCCACTAAATTTAATGCAGGACCGCGTATAATTTTAGGGTCGCCTAGAAGGGGAGTAGGAAAGATTTTGCTGGAAATGACTGGCGGCACAGAAGGCTCAAAAGATGTTTTTAATAAATTATACAATGCAGGAGTAAGGACCCTGGTTTCCATGCATTTAAGCGAAGAACATCTTAAGAAAGTAAAAGATGCTAATCTTAATGTCGTTATCGCAGGCCATGTCTCATCAGATACTTTAGGTTTAAACCTGCTTTTGGATAATATAGAAAAATTTTCAAAAGAGAACTTTGATGTGGTTGCCTGTTCTGGGTTTACTAGAATTAAAAGAAAATAAAAATGGCTGGAAGGATACCTGAAAATTTATTGGAAGATATTTTGAGCCGCTTGGATATAGTCGAGGTTATTTCCAGCTATATACCGCTTAAGAAAGCCGGCCGAAACTTTAAGGCTAATTGCCCATTCCACCATGAGAAGACCGCATCCTTCATGGTTTCTCCTGAGCGCCAGATTTACCATTGTTTTGGCTGCGGTGAATCAGGCAATGCCTTTAAATTCCTCATGCGCCAAGAGAGAATGGAATTTCCTGAGGCAGTAGAGACATTGGCTAAAAAAACCGGAGTTATTTTACCGCAGCAGGATAAACCCGAGGCAGCAAAAGCTGCTAGTGTTAGCAGCCAAATATATAAAATTAATGAATTGGCAGTAAGTTTCTATGAGAATAACTTACTGGCTGCCAGCGCACAATCCAGCCGGGAGTATCTGCTAAAAAGAGGGATTAAGCTCCAGACGATAAAAGAATTTCATTTAGGCCTGGCAACTTCTGGTTGGGATAGCCTGATTAATTTCTTAAGGAGCAAGAATATCCCTCTTTCGCTTATGGAGATTGCAGGCTTAGTTCTGACTAAAGACGCAGGCGGCTATTATGACCGCTTCCGCAATCGTATCATTTTTCCGATTTTTGATATTCGCGGCCGCATAATTGGATTTGGCGCCCGGGTATTGGATAATGCTTTACCTAAATATATTAATTCACCTGAGACTCCAGTTTACACAAAAGGAAAAAATCTTTTCGGCCTTAATTTATCCAAAGATTCTATACAGGATTCTGACTGTGCGGTAATTGTTGAAGGTTATCTTGATTTTATGATTCCTTATCAGGAAGGTATAAAAAATATTGTTGCTTCCCAGGGCACCGCGCTTACTATAGAACAAATTAAATTATTTAAACGCTATACTCATAATGTAGTAATGATCTTTGACGGGGATACGGCAGGAGAGATAGCTACCTTAAGAAGCCTAGATATTCTTATTGATGAAGGTATAAACGTAAAGATTGTCCCGCTTCCAAAAGGTATGGATCCCGATGTTTTAGTTAGGCAGCAAGGGGTCTTAAGCCTTAAGGCTAAGATTGAACAGGCCATCAGTTTTTTTGATTATAAGCTTGACCTTTTAAAGAGCCGTTATGACATAAACGATATTCACGGGAAAAGCAAGATTGCTTCTGAAATGCTTATTACTATTAATAAATTTGACAACGCTATTCTTAGAAGCGAATATACCAAGAGGCTGTCTGAAGAGATTAAAGTACCCCAAAATCATATTTTAGAGGAGTTAAATAAATTAAAGCCTACTTTGAGTAAGCATGAAGTCAATCATACGGTTTTACAGAAAAGGCAACCCGAAATTAATCCGGCTGAAAAGCTTTTAATTAAATTTATGCTTGAGGAAAAAGGTCTTATTGAGAAAATCATGCAGGAGCTTACGCCTTCAGATTTTCAGGATAACCGTACCGCAAAAATTGTTTCAGTAATGCAGGATCTTGTTTTACGGGGTAAAAATATCCAGCCCAGCTTGCTGATGAATTATTTTAACGAAGATGATGCAAGCCAACTAGTCAGTGAAACTATGTTCATGCCGGAGTTAGACAATCAGGAAAGGGAAAAAGCCCTTAGCGATTGTATTACGCGTATTAAGGTAAATAGATTAAAATCAAAGCGGGAATATTTACATGTGCAGATAAAAAACGCTCAATGTCTTGGCGATGAGCAAAAATTGAGTAGTCTTATTCAAGAATTTCATAATCTTATAAAGAAAGGCGATTAGCATGAAGAGGAAAGAGCAGCAGCCAACTAAAGACATGGAGAAGTTAATTGCCCTTGGAAAACAAAAAGGGTTTTTAACTTATGATGAAGTAAATGATCTTTTGCCTGAAGACCTTTCAAGCACGGTGGCAATCGACCACCTTTTTGAATTATTAGGCAATGAAGATATACAGGTAGTTGAAGGCGAGGAAAACGCTGGATTATCTGCAAATAGAGTTCAAACGGATAAACAAAATTTAGTTACGCAGCGTGAAGAATTACTTGTTGAGCAGTTAAAAAGTGAAGAGCGTTTTATGCCATTGGATGATCCGGTAAAGATGTATCTTAAGCAGATGGGTTCAATTTCTCTCTTGAGCCGTGAAAACGAGATTGAGCTAGCTAAAAAAATCGAGGATGCAGAAGATAAATTTAAGCGTTCAGTACTGGTAACTAAATTTTCCAGAAATGAAGTTTTAATTGTTGCCAATAATATTCTGGAAGATAAAATTAACATGGAGGAGGTAGTTAAGGAGGATATTAGGATAAAGAAAAGTAGCGCCCTCGGCAGGTTTAAGCGCCTCTTGATAAAGATTAAGCAAACGCGCAGCGATAACAAAGCTATTAATTTAATATTACAACTTAATTTTACTACTTCCGTAATTGAAGCAGCGGTACGTAGATTGAGCCTTTTACTTCGTGAACTTGATTATATGAAACGCTCCGGGAAGAGTAATTACGCACGCCGACGTCAGATACTAAAGGAAATCGCTGAACCCTATATTAAAATTAAGGAGCAGATGAAATTAATTAAATCTGCACATCTTAAGTTTAACCGCACAAAGAAAAAGTTAGTTGAAGCAAATTTGCGCCTTGTAGTCAGTATTGCTAAAAAATACACTAATCGCGGGTTATCTTTTCTCGATTTAATTCAAGAGGGCAACATCGGTTTAATGCGCGCTGTTGAGAAATTTGAATATAAAAGGGGTTATAAATTTTCTACTTATGCTACCTGGTGGATTCGTCAGGCAATAACCCGCTCTATTGCTGATCAGGCGCGCACCATAAGGATACCCGTGCATATGACCGAAACTATTAATAAAATAATCCGTTTTTCAAGGGTGTTTGTCCAGAAAAACGGCCGGGAGCCTACTCCTGAGGAGATTGCGTACAAGATGCGTTTTCCGCAGGGTAAAATAAAATCTATACTAAAGATTGCCCAGGAACCCATTTCTTTACAGATGCCCATAGGTGATGAGGGGGATACGCATTTTGGGGATTTTATCCAGGATAAAAAAGCGGTTTCTCCGGCAAATGAAACCGTACGTTTAATGTTAAAAGAAGAAATGAATTCTGCTTTAAGTACATTAACAGAAAGGGAGAAAAAGATCTTGGTTTTGCGTTTTGGCATCCTTGACGGTTCCGCACGCACCTTAGAAGAGGTAGGCAATGTTTTTAAGGTTACCCGTGAGAGAGTCAGGCAGATTGAAGCTAAAGCCTTAAAAAAGCTTAGGCATCCGTCACGTTCGCGTAGATTACGCACCTTTATGGACATGACACTGGCGCACCAAAGAGAATATTAAATTTTACACAGCCAAAGGCGTTTATAATGATTTGTTTAGCAGGTAAACCACAAAAAGGCAGCCTCTTTTTAGAAAAGAGAAGCTGCCTTTTTTATTTTTAAAATGCAAAACGAAAAACAAAAGAAAAAAATACTTACGGTTGAGGAACTGCGCAATATAGAGTTTCAACAAAAAGCTATATTAGATAATATCCCAGATATGGCCTGGCTTAAAGATAGCCAAAGCCGGTTTATTATGGTTAATGAGCGTTTTGGCTGCAGTTGCGGTTTCAAGCCTGAGGAGATTATTGGTAAGACCGATTTAGATATTTGGCCAAAAGATTTAGCAGAAAGTTACCGCGCTGATGACCAAGAGGTAATGAAGAGTAAGAAGCGTAAATGCGTGGAAGAAAGATTGGCTGATAGCGAAGGCAAGATTCAATGGCTTGAAACTATTAAAACACCGGTTTTTGATGATCAAGGTAAAGTAATTGGTACTACCGGTATAGCCAGAGATATTACGCTGAGAAGGAAGGAAGAAGACAGGGTAAAAGATATTCGTGCGGAGCTTGAGCTGCGTGTTAAGGTTAGGACAGCGGAATTGACAAGCCTTAATGAAGAGCTGTGCAGAGAGATAAAAGAACGCTCAAAGATTGAAGAGGCTTTACGTTTTAGTGAAGAAAAATTCCGTACAGTAGCTGAATTTACCTATGATTGGGAATACTGGCAAGACACGGATAATCGAATGATATATGTATCCCCCTCATGTGAAAGGATCACAGGGTATAGTCGAAGCGATTTTATAAACGATCCCTCTTTAATAGAGAAAATAGTGCATTCTGACGATATCAGTTTGCTTCGTAAAGAAATTAAGAAGGCAATTCATGATTGCGCTAAATTGGAGTTAGATTTTCGAATCATTGATAAAGCTGGCAAGTTGCATTGGATTAGCCATATATCTATTCCTGTTCATAATGCTGAAGGTAAGCTTACCGGCCGCAGGGCAAGTAACCGTGATATTACCGAAAAAAGGGGATATGAATTTGAGTTACAAGGTTATCGAGATAAACTGGAATCCTTAGTTGAACAACGTACAAAATTATTGGAATCAGAAATTGAAATTAGGAGAGCTGCTGAATTAAGGGTAAATAATTTAAATAAACAGATTGAGTTTATTTTAGGTACAACTAAAACCGGTTTGGATATTATAGATAAAGATTATAATATCCGCTACATTGATTCCGAATGGGCGCGTCAGTATGGAGAGTGGAAGGGAAAGAAATGTTTTGAGTATTTTATGGATCGTAAGAGCTGTTGCCCCGGATGCGCTATTGAGGAGGCGCTCAAGACAAGAAAGGTCGTAATTAGCCAAGAAGTCTTACTTAAAGAGGGTAATCGTCCGGTCCAGGTGACTACAATACCTTTTCAGGATGAGAAAGGTGAGTGGTTAGTTGCTGAAATAAACGTTGATATAAGCCAGAAGAAAAAAATTGATGAAGAATTGCAGCGTTATCGGGATCATCTGGAGCAGCTTGTGGCGGAGCGTACGCAAGAGCTCTTGCAGGAAACAGTGCGCTATAAAAATTCAGAATTAGAAAAAAGTAGGTTAAATAGTGAACTGATTAAAATTAATGAAAAATTAAAGAGTGTTTCGCTGATTGATTCACATACAGGTTTATATAATTACCGTTATTTGCAGGAGGTCATTGAAGCTGAATTCCATCAGGCACGAAGATATGCCCAGAATTTGGCAATAATTATGCTTGATATTGATTATTTTAAGTCCATAAATGATGTTTATGGAATTGCTTTTGGTGATTTGGTTTTAAAGCAGTTTTCAAAACAACTTAAGCGCGTGGTGAGGCGTTATGATATCCTTATTCGTTATAGCGGAGAGGAATTTATAATTATATCTCCAAGATTAGACCGTAATGCAGCTTTTAATATGGCACAAAGGCTACTGGAATCTTTAAATTTTATTAATTTTGGAAATAAAAACCATACTGTTAAATTGAAAATAAGCTTATCTGTAGTTTCTTTTCCCGGGGATAGGGCAAAAAACGGAATAGATCTAGTGAATCTGGCTAACAAAGTACTTAACAAGGTTAAGGAGAGCGGAGGTAATCGAGTCTACTCTGTGTTAGATACCAAGAGTTTTTTAAACAAAGGTATGGAAAAGTTTTCTAAGGCTGTAGGAGTCAAATCGTTAAAGAAAACGATAGATAAACTGCACAGGCAGTCAAAGCAGGGTTTAACTGAATCAATTTTTGCGTTTGCTAAAACTTTGGAATTGAAAGATCACTATACCGGTGAGCATGTTGAAAACACAGTACATTTTGCGACAGAAATTGCTAAGGGATTAAATCTGCCCAAAGAAGATATTGAATTAATTAAACAAGCGGCAATGCTGCATGATTTAGGTAAAATAGGCGTAAGTGAAAGTATTTTACTAAAAAAAGGTAAACTTAGCAAAAGGGAGTTTGAGGAAATTAAAAAGCATCCTCAGATTGGTGCGGATATTATTAGGCCTATTCAGTTTTTGCATGGTTTAATCCCGTTTATCTTTTACCACCACGAACGCTGGGACGGTAAAGGATATCCTAGCGGAATAAAAGGAGAGGATATACCTCTTGGCGCTAGAGTGATTGCTATTGCTGACGTATATCAAGCCCTGATTAGTGACCGGCCATATCATAAGGCGTTTACTAAAGAAGAGGCAGCGGATATAATTAAAAAGGCTTCTGGAACTCAATTTGATCCTCGCATTGCAAGTATCTTCCTAAAGATTATCGATAAAAGAGATTAATCCCTGTGGTTAACCATTTTGGAAAATAATAGGTACGTTAAGATTTTGCCTCGTTACCTACGGCAACAGAAAAGATTTCTGCAGCTGTGGTGTTTGCTGGATCCTGTCTTCTAACAAGTTTTAAAATCTTCAAAGAAGATTTTAATGTACTCGACAGGATTAATTCGGCCAACAACTTATGTCGCTTGCGCTCCATAAGCTGTGGCCTCATTAAATTTACTTGCCAAAAATCACTAAAAATAGTATTATATTGTATTGTTTTTAGGGCCCATAGCTCAGTCGGTTAGAGCAGTTGACTCATAATCAATTGGTCCGGGGTTCGAGTCCCTGTGGGCCCAGTTGATAAATTAAAGGCTCATAGTTTTACGCCCGGACCAAAAGGGGTGTGGGGAAGTATTCCCCACGTATTTGGGGTAACAGCGAAGCGTTGGGGAGCGACGAGCTGGCGAGGAGCGACAGGTCCGGGGTTGGAGTTCCTGTGGGGCCCAGTATTAATCAGGCTTTTGGGCGCATAGCTCAGTTGGTTAGAGCGCTACATTCACATTGTAGAGGTCATAGGTCCGAGTCCTATTGCGCCCACCAATTTCTTTAAGGAGATAGATTGGCAATAAATAATTTAAAAGCGCAATTAGATAGTTTAATAAAGCTGCAGGAAGTGGATAGCGAGATTTACGCCCTGGGAAACGAAAAGACAGCTAAACCTTTTGAGATTAAGACAATTGAATCTTTTTTTGAAACTAAAAAACAAGATTTAGTTAACCTTGAGAACCAGTCATTGGAATTGAAAAAAAAGCGTAAAGAGAAGGAGCTTGAGCTTGCAAGTAACACCGAAGCTGTAAAGAAGCTGCAAGGCCAGCTCTATTCTTTAAAGACCAATAAAGAATTTCAAACTATGCAGCAGCAGATCGCAGATACTAAAGCAGATGGATCGGTTATAGAGGAGAACATCCTGATTTCTTATGAAGAATCAGATAAAATTAAAGCGCAGATTGATCAGGAGAATTTAAAGTTAAAGGAAGAAGAAAAGATTTTTCTTGATAAAAAAAATAAGATCCATGAACGTATAAAAGAAATCGATAGCCGGTTAGTGGAATTAGAGGCTCAGAGAAAGCAAATAATCCCATGTATTGATCAAAAGATGTTGCTTGAGTATGAGAGAATCCTGCATAGCCGAGAAGGATTAGCAATTGTTACTATTAAGGACAACTCTTGCGGAGGTTGCCATATGTTATTGCCGCCTCAGGTAATAAATTTGATTAAGATGTATGAAAATATTATTACCTGTGAAGTATGTAACCGTATTCTTTTCCTCAAAGAATGAATCATTTAGAAATTTATATCGATGGCGCCTCAAAAGGTAATCCAGGTAAAAGCGGAGTTGGTGTTGTAATTTATTGCGATAATCAGCTGATTAAAAATATTTCAAGTTATATAGGCTTTACTACGAATAACGTAGCTGAATATACAGCTCTTATATATGCTCTTGAAGAAGCACTACTATTAAAAGCTAATAGTTTAAAGATTAACACAGACAGTCAGCTTTTAGCTAGGCAACTTAATAAAATCTATAAAGTCAAGAATGAAGGTATAATAAATTTATATAATAGGGCAGTACATCTTTTATCGGGTTTCGAGAAAGTATTGGTCAATCATATTCCGCGGGAGAAAAATGCCTTAGCGGATAAATTAGCAACAGAGGCAATTAAAAAGCAGGCAGAATGTGGCTGCCCGCCACGATTAGTGGCGGGAGGAAAGTCCGGGCTCCAGAGGATAACGTAACGGGTAACTCCCGTCTTTCGGCGTAAGCCGAAACGGATTAGAGCCACAGAGACGAGTAACAGTCTTAGGTTGTGATGAGTAAGAGCTCAAGTCCCACTACCGTGGGTTTTGGGGTCATCTCGCAGCCTTTGGCTGTGAGATGAAACGAGGCAATCTCTGCGTGGAGCAAGGTAGAATAAGGGATGAGTGCTGATCCGGCACGATTCTTGCCAGTTATTAGGTATTCTGGCGGGATCCCGTTTTTTCGGGATGAATCCCGGGTAAACTGCTAAAGTTTTCGCGGTAACGCGAGAATTGAGAGGAATGGCCACTGAGATATGGTATTCGCCTGCCTGCCGGCAGGCAGGTATCAAAACAGAACCCGGCTTATTCTGCCTGTTTTTTGATTTTATTTAAAATTTAGTTTTTTAAATTTAGAATTAATGTTTAATTAAGGAGGGGTAATCAAATGTCAGGTCATTCAAAATGGAAAACGAATAAAGGTAAAAAGGGCATAGCCGACGCTAAAAGAGGGGCAGCCTTTACTAAAATTATTAAGGAACTTGTTGTAGTTGCTAGGGACGGGGGAGGTAATCCTGATTCCAATCCCCGCCTGCGTGCTATAATGCAGAAGGCTAAAGAAGCGAATATGCCTTCAGATAATGTAAAGATGGCAATTAAGCGTGGAACCGGTGAACTTCCTGGGGTAGTTTATGAAGCGGTAATGTATGAAGCCTATGGCCAGGGTGGTGTTGCTATTTTAGTTGATTCGCTCACGGATAATAAAAATCGTACTACCGCAGAGTTACGCAACCTTATGTCAAAAAGGGGCGGTAATATGGCAGGTGCAGGCGCAGTCAGCTGGATGTTTACGCAGAAAGGCTACATCTCGGTATCTAAAGATAATGTAAAAGAAGATGAGCTTATGAATATTGTTTTAGACGCCGGGGCTGAAGATATGAAACACGAAGGTAATAGTTATGAAATTTATACTTCCGTCCAAGATTTAGAAAAAGTTAAGGCGGCACTCGTTGAAAAAGGAATCAAGTGGGATGATGCTGAGTTGACCATGATTCCCTCTTCTACTATTAAAGTTACGGGCAATGAAGCAAAACAGGTTTTAGCTTTAGTTGAATCATTGGAAGATCATGATGATGTGCAGCAGGTTTATGCGAACTTTGATATTCCGGATGAGATTTTAAATGAGGTTGCTTCTGGCGAATGATTATCCTGGGTATTGATCCTGCTTTAGCTACTACCGGTTACGGTGTAATTCAGGTTAAGGGGCCAATGTTAGCTTTAGTCGAGGCAGGGATAATCCAAACTTCAGCCAAGGATACTACTGCCAAAAGGCTAGATAAAATATATCGCGGTGTAATTAAACTAATCAGTGATACGCATGCGGATTGTTTAGTGCTTGAGAAAATATATTCACATTATAAACATCCGGTTACCGCTTGTATTCTAGGCCAAGCCAGAGGAGTTATATGTTTAGCGGCTTCAACCGAAGGAATACCTTTGGTTGAGTATGCGGCTACGCGTATAAAAAAAGCAATAGTAGGAAAAGGCCTAGCTTCTAAAGCTCAGGTACAGAGAATGGTTAGCCATGTATTGGGATTAGTGGCTATGCCGGCCTATATGGATGTTACTGATGCTTTGGCGTTAGCGATTGCGCACAGCTATATCAGGAAGTCAAAAATATGATTTCTCGGATTACCGGAAAAGTTATAGAAAAAGGGTTAAATTATCTTATTTTAGATTTAGGGGCTTTGAGTTACGAGGTTCTGATACCTGCCTGCGTTATGCAGGGCATAGATAATTCGGTGGATTGTGATGATAAAATTTCCCTCCTAACTTATCATTACTATCAGGTCGATCAAGCAAAAAGTATACCGATATTAATTGGATTTTTAAATCAGGTTGAAAAGGATTTTTTTGAAATATTTATCACGGTTTCCGGTATCGGCCCGCGCGCAGCACTTAAGGCTTTGAATAAACCTATTTCGTTAATTGCAAAAGCCATTGATGAGGGAGATTTAGCTTTTTTAAAGTCACTGCCCGGCATAGGCGAACAAAGAGCCAAAGAGATAGTAGCTAAACTGCAGAATAAAGTAGGTAAATTCGGCTTAATTCAAGATCGGAACCTAGAAGGAAAAATCGTAGCTAAAGATATAACCGAAGAAGCTTTGGATGTATTACTGCAGCTGGAGTATAGAAGGCCAGAAGCTCTGGGGATGATTAAGAAGGTTTTAGAAATGCATTCGCAGGTTAATACCGCAGAGGAATTATTAAATTTAGTATACAAACAAAAATTGGTAAGAAAGTAAATATGGAAGAAAATAATTTAAAATCGGCTGTTGAGGCGCTAATTTTTGCTTCAGAAAAACCGATCACAATTGACCAAATAAAAAAGGTATTAGGGAATCTTGATACGGCAGGTGTCAAAAAAAATATCGATGAGTTAAGAAATGAATATGAATCTGCCAATCGCGGTATTCGCATTATAGAGATTGCCGGTGGGTTTCAAATGATTACCTGTAATACTTTTTCGCCTTTCTTAAAAAAACTTTTTAAGAATCGCTATAACGATAAATTATCTAGGCCTGCACTTGAAAGTTTGGCGATTATCGCTTACAAACAGCCGCTAACTAAGGCAGAAATTGAGTCTTTAAGAAACGTTAACGTTGATGGAGTAATGCGAAACTTGATTGATAAAAATTTAATTCGAATCTGCGGTAGAAAAAAAATCCCCGGCAGGCCTTTTGTTTTTGGGACCACTCGGGAATTTCTAGAACATTTTGGTTTAAAATCGCTTCAAGATCTACCGAAGATGGAGGATTTTACTGCAATGGCCCAAGACAAAGAGCTTAAAGATGATATCGAGCCGATTGCACAAACTTGCCCGGAGGAAACAAAGAATGAGCTTAAAGAAATTGCGTAATAAGATTGATCTGCTTGACCGTAAATTGATTAACATATTAAATTTACGTGCTGAGGCAACTAAAAAAATAGGTAAAATAAAACTGGATACCGGCAAAAGTATCTATGCCCCGGAAAGAGAGATGCAGGTTTTGCGTAAAATCTCAAGCCTTAATAAAGGCCCTTTAAAGAAAGGTGCACTTGAGGCGATTTATCGTGAAGTTATGTCAGCCAGCCTTGCTTTGGAAAAACCTTTAAAAATTGCTTATCTTGGCCCTGCGGCAAGTTTCACTAATCTGGCGGCGATAAAGAAATTTGGTTCTCAAGTAAATTACGTAGCCTGCAATAGCATTGCCGAAGTTTTTCTTGAAGTAGAAAAAGGCACTGCTGATTATGGAGTTGTGCCTATAGAAAACTCCGTCGAAGGCGCGGTGAGCCACACCTTAGATGTTTTTGTAGATTCAGATTTAAAGATCTGTTCGCAGATAATTCTGGATGTGTCTCATAATTTGCTGGCTAACTGCAAAAAGAATAAAATCCGCAGGGTTTATTCTAATCCACAGGTTTTTGGCCAATGCCGTATTTGGCTTCAGAAGAATTTACCTGATGCAGAATTAGTTGACGTATCTAGCACGACGCGTGCTGCGGAAATGGTAAAAAAAGAAAAATATAGCTCAGCAATTGCTTCTCTTCTGGCTTCTAAAATTTATGGCCTTAAAGTTATAGCTTGCGGGATTGAGGATTCTTTACATAACATTACGCGTTTTTTAGTAATCGGTAGAAATGTTGTGGATAGGACAGGGAAGGATAAGACATCTTTGTTATTTTCGATAAAAGACCACGTGGGAGCTTTGTATGAGCTGCTTATGCCTTTTCGTAAATACAGGGTTAACCTGACTAAAATTGAATCCCGTCCTTCAAAAAAGAAGGCTTGGGAATATTATTTTTTTGTAGACATTTCCGGGCATTATGATGATGAAAAAGTAAAGAAAGCACTAAAAGAATTAGAGCCTAAATGTAATTACTTAAAGATTTTAGGTTCTTATCCTATTGGAGAATAAATCAAGTGAAAGAATTAATACGCAAGAGTGTATTAAACATTAAGCCTTATATTTCCGGTAAACCCATTGATGAAACTAAAAGGCAGTTAGGGCTAAAGAAAGTAATTAAGCTTGCTTCCAATGAGAATCCTTTGGGGCCATCACCGAAGGCTGTATCTGCAATGAAAAAATGTTTATCTATAGTTAATCGTTACCCGGATAAGCAGGGATTTTATTTAAAGAAGCGTCTAGCTAAATATTTTGGGTTATCTCCGGAAAATTTCGTCCTTGGCAATGGTTCTGATGAGCTTATCGATGTTGTGGTTAGAACTTTTGTCCAACCGGATGAAAATATTATTACTGCAGATATTACTTTCTTAGAATATGAGATTATCGCTCAAGTTAATGACCGTAAAGTTAAAAAAGCCCCACTTCGTTATTTTAAGTATGATTTAGGGGCAATTTTAAAGCTGGTAGATAAAAAAACCAAGTTAATATTTATTGCTAATCCTAATAATCCAACCGGTACTTATGTCTCTAAGTATGAGGTGACGGAGTTCCTGGACTCCCTGCCTGCGCAGATTGTGGTGGTTTTTGATGAGGCATATGATACTTTCATTGATGTTGATGATTATCCGGCTACCTTAAGTTATTTACGTAAAAAAAAGAATATTATCATTCTTAAGACATTTTCTAAAGGGTATGGTTTAGCCGGATTGCGCTTGGGATATGCTATTGGTCAACCGGAATTGGTAACTTACATGGAACGAGTCAGGCAGCCGTTCAATGTAAACACTATGGCTCAGGTCGCGGGTTTAGCTGCGTTAGATGACAAGGCTTTTCTTAAAAAGACACGCCAGTTGGTTTTAAGAGGCAAGAATTTTATTTATCAGGAACTGTCCCTGTTGGGATTAGGTTACCTGCCTTCAGTTGCTAATTTTGTCCTGATAGATGTCGGACGTGACAGCAGTGATATTTTTAAAGCGATGCTTAAATTTGGAGTAATCGTGCGGGATATGAAACAGTATGGATTAGATAATTTTATTCGTCTAACTATTGGCACGCAAAATGAGAATATAAGAGCTATGCGTGTTTTAAGAAAAGTTCTTTAATGTCCCCGTTGATAAAGGCACCTAGCGTTAATCAGCACCTAGCCCAGCGTAAGGCACCAACGCTAAAGAGGAATTGCGTTGGTATTGTCTGAGGTGGATAAGGAGAAAAACTAAAATGATTATTGTTTTAAGGCCTGAAGCAACAGAAGCGCAAGTTAATCATATTATTGATAAAGTAAAGGCATTGGGTTTAACTCCGCATGTTTCTAAGGGTTCGGAGAGGACGATTATCGGAGTTATTGGTCCGGAGGATGTCTTACGAGTTACGCCGCTAGAAGTTTACCCGGGAGTAGAAAATGTTATTCCTGTTCTCTCTCCGTTTAGACTAGTTTCTCGTGAGTTTAAGAAAGAAGATTCTGTAATTGATCTTGGTAAGGGGGTTAAAATCGGAGGCAAAGAAATAGTTGTTATGGCAGGTCCTTGTACTATTGAGAATATTGATAGTTTGTTTGAGATTGCTAGAGAAACAAAAAAAGCAGGTGCGACAGTGTTGCGTGGTGGCGCTTTTAAGCCGCGAACATCTCCTTATAGTTTTCAGGGCTTGGGTAAGGCGGGATTGCAGATGCTTAGGGAAGTGGGAAATGAATTAGGTTTGGTCACGGTAAGTGAAGTAATGGATAGCCGAGACGTTAGTTTAGTTGCTAATTATGTGGATATCTTGCAGATTGGATGCCGTAATATGCAGAATTTTAATCTTTTAAAAGAAGTAGGTGCTACTAAGAAACCGGTACTTTTAAAGCGCGGGATGGCTTCGACAGTTAAAGATATGCTTATGTCTGCTGAGTATATATTGAGCGGAGGTAATTTTTCGGTAATTCTTTGTGAAAGAGGGATTCGGACTTTTGAGGATTCTACGCGTAATACTTTAGATATAAGCGCGGTTCCGGTAGCTAAAGTACTTTCGCATTTACCGATTATAGTGGATCCTTCGCATGCTGCAGGAAAGTGGGGTCTAGTTCCTGCTTTGGCCAGGGCGGGTATTGCCGCAGGCGCTGATGGCTTGATTATTGAAGTGCATAATCATCCTGAAGAAGCAGTTTCTGACGGTGCGCAATCACTCATTCCGGATAATTTCTCTACCCTTATGAGTGAAATTAAGGCCATTGCTAATTCTATAGGAAGAAAACTCTCATGAAAATGTTTAATAAAGCTGTAATCATCGGCACAGGTTTAATCGGCGGATCGCTGGGATTAGCCTTAAAAAAGAAAAAATTGGTCCAGACTATTTTTGGTCTTAGTTTTCATCAGAAAAATGCTCGATTAGCTAAGAAAATCGGTGCAATAGACTTAATAGCTAAAGATCTGGAGGTAGTCCGGGATGCTGACCTGGTTATACTTGCTACACCTGTTGAATCAATTATTGATATTGCCTGGAGGATTAAAGATAAATTGCAAAAGGATTGCATTGTTATAGATGTAGGCAGCACTAAGGAAGAAGTTGTGTCTAAATTAAACTCAGTTATTTCTAATTTTATCGGTTGCCATCCTCTGGCTGGTTCGGAAAAAAGAGGAATTGCTAATTTAGAAAGTGATATTTTTAACGGTTCAGTTTGTATCCTTACGCCTACAGCTCTAACTAATAAAAAAGCATTAAATAAAATTAAGGCTTTTTGGACAAAATTAGGCACAGAGATAGTTATTATTTCTCCAGAAAAGCATGATCAGGCTCTCGCCTGCACTAGCCACTTGCCGCATGCAATCGCGTTTACTTTAATAAACTCGATACCTGAGAAGTTTTTAAGTCTAAGTTCAAAAGGGTTAAGAGATGTTACTAGGATTTCCAGTTCTGACGCTAACCTTTGGGCCCAGATATTTTTAAGTAACCGCAATAATTTATTGTCTGCGATATCTTCCTTCCAGAAAAAATTTACTGTTCTAAAGCTCGCCATGAAAAATAAAGATAAAGCACTTTTGAAAAAAATTCTAAAAGAAGGCAATAAAAAAAGAAAGAGATTGGGATGATTATAGCTATTGACGGGCCGGCTGGAGCTGGAAAAAGCACGGTTGCTAAGATGCTGGCTCAACGGCTCGGCTTTCTTTATATAGATACAGGTGCAATGTATCGGGCCCTAACATTAAAAGCCTTAGAAAATAATGTGCCTATAGGTGATGAACGAAAGATTATTCAGCTTGCGCGCGACGTAAAGATAGACTTGATTAATAATGCTGACGGATCATTAAGCGTTATTTTGGACGGTAAGGATGCTTCCTTGGATATTCGTAAGGGGCGAATTACGCAATTTGTTTCAGAGATAGCTAAAATCAAAGAGGTGCGCCAGGTATTGGTAAAAATGCAAAGGGAACTCGGGGCAAGAGGGGATTGCGTCTTAGACGGCAGGGACATAGGTACAGTGGTTTTTCCAAACGCAGAAAAGAAATTTTTTATCGATGCTTCAGCAGAGGAGCGGACAAGGCGGCGTTTTAAGGAGTTAAAAGGATTAAAACAGAATATATCGCAAGATGATGTTGCTCGTGATTTATCTAATCGGGATAAAATTGATTCAACCCGAGAGACTTCACCTTTACGTAAAGCGCCTGATGCGATTTACATCGATACGACTGATCTTTCCATAGAAGAAGTTGTAGATAAAATGTTAGGTTTTATAAAATAAATGGATAGGACTTTACTTAGGAATTTTTCAATCATTGCGCATATCGATCATGGTAAATCTACTTTGGCTGACCGGATATTAGAAATAACCGGCGCTGTTGATGTGCGACATAAAGGAGACCAGCTGCTTGATGATATGGATCTTGAGAAAGAAAGAGGTATTACCATTAAGGCCTCAATGGTAAGGCTTAATTATTTTTCCAAAAAGTTTAATAAAGAGTATGTCTTAAACCTTATTGATACTCCCGGCCATGTTGATTTTACTTATGAAGTATCTAAATCTCTGGCTGCTTGTGAAGGGGCAGTGTTGATAGTTGACGCCGGCCAAGGCATTGAAGCCCAGACTGTTGGAAATTATTATCTGGCTTTAGAAAATAATCTTCAAGTTATTCCGGTAATTAACAAAGTCGATTTAATTTCTGCAGATGTACCCCGCGTTAAATCGCAGGTAGAAACTGTTTTGGGTTTTAAAGATGAAGAGATTATCTTGGCTTCAGCAAAAGAAGGCAGGGGGGTTGTTGAAATTTTAGATAGGATAGTCCAAACCGTTCCTGCACCTGGCGGAGAAGCCGCAGGCCCGCTTAAGGCCTTAATTTTTGACTGCCGTTTTGATGCTTTTAAAGGAGTAGTTGTTTTTGTGAAAGTTATAGACGGAGAAATTACGTCTAAAACTCAATTAAAGATGTTTCATAGCGGGAAAATTTATAAAATTGAAGAGCTTGGCGTGTTCAAAGATTTAAAATATTGTGCTGTTGATATTTTGACCTGCGGAGAAGTGGGTTATTTTACTGCGAATATGCGTGATCCCCGGGAAGTAGTAATCGGGGATACGATTACTGATCCTAAAAATCCCTGCGTTCAAGCATTGCCGGGTTACCGTAAAGTAAAACCTTTGGTCTTCTGTGGTATTTATCCGGTTAATTCTGCGGATTTCCCAGAGTTACGCGATGCCATGGATAAATTAAAACTATCGGATGCTTCTTTTGTGTTTGAGCCGGAAAATTCACAATCATTTGGGACAGGTTTTCGCTGCGGTTTTTTAGGTCTCCTGCATATGGAGATTGTTCAGGAGCGGCTTGAACGCGAATATGGCCTGAATTTAATTCTTACCGTACCTAATGTTGTTTATCGCTTAAAAACAAAATCCGGCGAGCTTATTGAAGTTGATACTCCCGCTAAACTTTGCCCGACACAGGATATTGAAGAGGCCCTTGAACCATATTCAAGCCTACTTATGATTGTGCCAGTTGATTCTATCGAAGCGATTTGCGATTTTACCAAATCGCGCAGAGGAATATTTGTTTCAAACGAGTACTTAGGTGAAGATCGAGTAAAGGTAATTTTCCAGATCCCTCTTTCTGAAATAATCGTTGATTTTTATGACCGCATGAAATCAATTACCCGGGGTTACGGTTCCATGGATTATGAGGTTAAAGAATATTTACCGACAAAATTAGTAAAACTTGATATATTGCTTAACGGTCAGATCTGCGATGCTTTTTCGTCCTTGATGTTTAAAGACAAGGCTATGTCAAGGGCGCATATTTTAGTTTCTAAATTAAAGGAGTTAATTCCCCGTCAGCTGTTTGAAGTGGCTATTCAGGCGGCCGTGGGAAATCAGATTTTAGCTTCGCAAAAGGTGCGACCAGTAGGAAAACATGCTACCAGTAAATGTTCTGGAGGAGATATTACCCGAAAGCGTAAACTTTGGGAAATTCAGAAAAAGGGAAAGAAACGCTTAAAACAATTTGGTAAGGTAGAAATACCACAAGAAGCATTCCTGGAGGTATTAAAGATATGAGTTTAAAAAAGAAATCAGTATTACGTGATTGGGTTGAATCACTTATAATTGCTTTTGTTATGGCTATGTTTATTCGCGCATTTATAGTGCAGGCTTTTAAGATCCCTTCCGGGTCAATGCGCATGACTTTAGTTGAAGGAGACCTGATACTTGTAAATAAATTTATTTATGGAGCGAAGGTTCCTTTTACCGGCTTTCGTCTTCCTGCTTTAAGTCAACCAAAAAGAGGGGATGTAATAGTATTCATTTATCCTGAAGATAAGAAAAAAGATTTTATTAAAAGGTTGGTTGGGTTGCCGGGTGAAACAGTTGAAATTAAAGGTGGTTCGGTCTATATTAATGATAAGCCGGCTCCTGAGACGATTTTTAATCAGATTTATTATTTTAACAAAGGTAATTTTGGCTTATTAGATCAGAAAATAGTCGTGCCAAAAGACAATTATTTTGTTTTAGGAGATAATTCTGTTTCTTCCAAAGATAGCCGCTACTGGGGTTTTGTGCCGAAAGAAGATATCCTCGGACAAGCAATGATTATTTATTGGCCCCTGCAAAGGATGAGGGTAATTAAATGAAACCCGTTAGGACTCTTGGTGGCGCTCATTACGGCATGTCTAAAAGATAAGAAAGGATTTATTGCGGTATGAATGTAGCGAATAAAATTTCCACATTTCGTATTTTGAGCGTTCCTTTTTTTATTGCCTGCCTGCTATATTATTCTCCGGAAACAATGTTTCTAAAAAATTTAGCTTTAGTAATATTTATTTTAGGCGTAATTTCTGACGGTTTAGATGGTTTTATCGCTAGAAAAGCTAAATTGCAATCAAAGGCGGGATTAATTTTAGATCCATTAGGAGATAAGCTTTTATTAATGAGTGCTTTTATATTTTTATCACCGATAAGCAGGCTGGAATTAAAATTTCCGCTGTGGGTTGTTTTTATCGTAATTTCGCGGGATTTGATTATAATTATGGGGGCTGTAGTCATTTATATGGTTAAACAGACTATTGATGTTTATCCGACAAAGTGGGGTAAACTTACAACAGTATTTCAAATGCTCTCAGTTATTTGTGTTTTACTGCAATGGAAGCAGGCTTTGTTTATCTGGTGGCCGGCAGTAATTTTTACAATTATTTCAGGAATAGATTACGTAAAGAGAGGATTTAAGATTCTATATGCTTTGGACAATCGCCGCACTACTTGCTAGCTATTTATTAGGCAGTATACCTACAGCTTATCTTTTCGGAAAAATCCTTAAAGGTATAGATATTCGTAAGGTAGGTTCTGGAAATGTCGGTGCGACCAATGCTATGCGTATTTTGGGCAAAGGGCCGGGAATTACGGTTTTACTTTTTGATATTTTAAAAGGTTTTGTTGCGGTGATATTTCTAGGAAATTATTTTGTAAATAAACCTGTTTTATTGCAGGAAGAGAACTTATTTATCCTCGTGGGGATATGCTGTATTTGCGGCCATAACTGGAGCATATTTTTACAATTTAAAGGAGGCAAGGGGATTGCAACTTCTTTTGGCGTATTATTGGCACTTTCCATGAAAATATCCGGTTTGAATATAGTGATGGGATTGATAGTTTTAACCTGGTTTACTGTTTTTATAATTTCAAGAGTGGTTTCTTTGTCTTCGATTGCTTCGGCCGTAGCTCTTCCGATTTTTTGCTTTTTCTTTAAACTACCAGTTTCGGTTTTATTTTTAAGTTTATTGCTTAGTGTTTTTGTAATTATCCGTCATAAAGCTAATCTCTCCAGAATGTTTAAAGGTGAAGAACCTCGCCTGTATTTTAAGAAAAAAGCCAATTAATTTATAAAGCAAACGCTTTCTTTTTTAAGCCAAATCCTATTGATTTGGCCTTTTTTTGGTTGCATACTTAGCTTGATAATAAATTCCCACTAGTCACAAAGGGGAGCCTGGTTGCCTTGCGGGAATCCGGCTAATTATAAAGGATAACATGCGAGATTTATTCTATAAGAATTTAACTTCATTGGATAGGGGCCGTAAGATAATCGCTAGTTCCGAGGTGGTGGATAAAGAGGGCATACATAGCGTGGTGCACCGTCATTTTGCTTATATCATAAAGCAGGTTCCCGCAGCTTCTTCTGAAAAGCCAAAACCATACCTATATGTTTTAAAAGAAATAAATTCTAAAGAGAAACGAGAGCGTTTCTTTTGTAAAATCAAAGGGAGTATTGTTATTGTGCATAATGGAAAAATATTGCTTGTTACTTTTGTGCATACTTTGAGAGTCCAGCTTACAGCTTCTGCGAAATTAAGCGAGCAAATCGGCTAATTCGAATAAATAATAGAAAAAAAGCGCATGCTTTTTAAGATGTCGGTCCTAGTTTTTATTCTAGGAAGATATCGATTTGCTTGATTTGGCGTGACCTTATTTTTTGTGCATAAGGTTGACTAAGGATGGCGGAGTTAACTTCTATAGGTTGGTTGTTTTCAAAAATAATTATTTTTTCTATCCGGGCGCAACCTTTGCCGAAAGTATTTTTTCTTTCGGGATTATGATAAGTTACCCGGATTTGGCTTAGGAAATTGAAACAGTATTTTCCCTTTCTATCGAATAACCATCCCGCTAAATTGGGTTTAAAGGTTAAGTTAAGCTGCCCAGTTTTATCTAATGAAAATGGATGTAGGCCTGCGTTCATTATTAGCCAAATCTGGAGAAATTCAGCGGTTGACCCAGAGAGCCTGGCTACGAAACCATTACCATGTAATTTTTTATCGGCAAATGCACTACTAACTAAGAAAGATGAATTTTCCAATATGCTTCGGCCGTATCTTTGAGGATTCTGAAAAGGGATAAGCACATTTTTGAATTCTGCATAAAACTCTTCAATTAATCCTCCTTTAAGTAATTCTAGGATATATTTATATTCCATGTGCAACCAGATGGATTGATTTTCAAGCCAGCCGGGTGTAAATATGCGGCATCGGCCGATTTCTTCCGGCATTGTGTCAAGAGGGGCAGTTACTTTGTACATCTTTAGGTTTCTGTCGAAAAGCTGGCTTTTTTTAGTCGATTTATGAAGGGTCAAGAACTGCTGCTTATCTTCGCAAAGCCTTAACGCATGCATTTGGCCTTCAAGGAAAAGGGGCAATGGGCGTTGAACAAATTTTTTAGGGTGTATATAATGATCCTTAACTAAATCATATTCAGTAACTTCATTAATAAAGTATGAGTTGTAGACACCCAGTGATTTGTTAAAGGCCTTATTTAATCCCGAATCAACTTTTTTTAAAGCGGCATCCAGGAATGGAATAAGACTGTGAATAGGCAGGCTAGCTAGGGTCCCGGAAAAACCCAGGTGAGTCTTATGCCGATAATCTTCTTTTACGGCACTACTCTTATCCCAATATTCCAACTCGCACTCCGAAAATAAAACAGAGAGTTGTTCGATAAATATAGATATTTCTTCAGCAAGCTCAATTCCGTCAGATGGTGATTTTTCCAAAGCCTGTTTTATCATTTTAAGCAGGCGTTTTAATTCAAAGGTTTCACAGATAGATGATCCAAAAAGAGCAGGTAAGCCGTTAAGAGAATCAAACCAGTTCGGTTTATTCGCCTCCATTTCGATCCCTACCCCAAATGGATCAAGGGAGGCTAGTTTATTTGCCGCCAGACACAAAAGTTTGGCGATTAGCGTAGTGTAATGAATCTCACCCATGCCAAACTGATTTCTCAAAAGGTGGGGATTGTTTAAGCGCTTGCGCAGCATTTCTTTCTTTGGAGTATCAAACATAAGAGAATGAAGTTGACGCGGAGCGCCGTTATAAAGGATATATTTTTCGCTGCGCGGCTTAACTAACTCCGTATTATCGTAAAAAGAAAAAACTCTTTTGCCAAAAAATAGCTCACTAAACTTTTCCGGATAAATCCCCAGATAACTATCAATTAGATCCAAATTATAAGCCCAGTGATCTGTCCAAAAACCTTCCCCGTGCTCAGCTTCTTGTATCTTTGAGGCAGAACGGAGTAGTAGCTCTAGGAAATCATCATAAGAACATTTGAGTTTAATCCTGTTATCTTCGATGAAAAAGATGAGCTCTCCGGGTGTAAAAGATTTCTCAAAGAAGGATTTAAGTTTATTAATATCATTTATTTCAATCATCATCCCCGATAGTTTAAATAGGTCTAGATCATCCTTGAGCAGGAAACTTTCACCTTTTATAATTAAAGGATTAAAACCATCCGCTTGAATTAAATTCATAAAGAAGATAATATTCTCATCCTGGATCGCAGGATTAAACCAGAGGTCACTGCGCCGGTTTTGGTTTGTATCGCGATAGTTACCGTTACCTTGCGAAAAATATGTCGGTTGCAGCTGAAATTTATTGTAATCTCTTTCTAAATCACCGTGTTTGCGCGCGTAAAGGTAAAAAACGGCTCCCGATTTAAAAACTTTAGGATAACCGCCGCGCATAATGTTATCTAAATAAGTTTGTCCCGCATAGAGGTTAAACGGTTCAGAGCTGCTTTTAGTCAGAATGTCATCTTTTAATTTACGAATTAGTTCTGAATTTTGAGCAAGTTTATACTCTATATAGCCGTACTTTGTAATTTTATTAATCGAATTATTGAGTGTTTCGGTGTCGCGGGCATGTCCGATTATTGTATAAAATGTTTTTTGCTCTTTTGGTTTTAATTCAAAGCTTAGTAAAAGTAAAGCGCTGGGAGTCTTACTCTTGGTTAATTGCCAAGCGGGATATGAAAATTTTTGTTTTGATAAAAACTTAAGAGGATAAGAAAAATCGGTTACTGCCCCGAAGACAGTTTCCGGATCAACAATCGGCCGTATCTTTTTGGGTTTAGTGCCCTGGAAATGGAAACCAAGATAGAAGTTTCCGGAATCAATATGTACTACTTCAGGCCTGTCAGACGGGTCAACTGTTAGCCTGTAAAACGGAACATCTTTATCTAGATTATCAATATTCATCCAGGCTTCGATAGTGCGCCCCAGTTTTTTTAAGAAAAAATTATTTACGCCAAAAGGGACGATTTGGCTCAGGCCGTCAATAATTTCTATAGATCGGTGTTTCTTACCCGTGTTTTCAATCGATACTGTCCTACTTAAACCGGCAAAGCTATCATTTGGAATATTAAAATATTCTACGCGAGTTTTAATCCCTAGGGTGAAATTGTTTTCTTCTATGGTAAGTTTCGCGGAATCTATATACATCGAATTAACTGTTCGGTATTTTAGATTCATATAGCCATTATGAAATGGTTCGTAATATATAGTTTCTTTTGAGGATTTGATTTTAATAAATGTGCGGAACCCATGGCTTGATACAAACTGCCAGGATTTGTTTGCAGGGAAAAACTCTAGAATTGCCTGGTCCTTATCTTTGGTGCCAAAGCTACAAATACATTGGCCGCGGTTAACATAGAAGACCCACATCGGGATTCCGTATTTTCCGGCAATCCCCGGGAAGAAATTAGCAAATGGCTTGGCGTAGTTATAATTTTGGATAACAAATTCGCCTTGCTTATTCAGATAATACTTTACTTTAGTTTCCTTAGTTTTTATTGCCATTTGTATTGAGTTAATTAGTAGTATTGTACATATTTTACTGAATTTGTCAACCGTAACAATGACTTAACGCGGGTTTCGGCAGGCCCTTAGGTAAGTGCTGAAGGATGCTGTGTATGTGTTGACTTTTAGAAAAAAGAATGTTAATATAAAAAAATTGGAGAGAGTAATGTCGATAGATAACGAAACAATTAAACATGTTGCACATTTAGCGCGTATCGAACTGCAGCCTAATGAGTTAGAAAGATTATCAGGCCAGCTGCATGATATATTGGGTTTTATTGATAAAATAAGCGATCTAAATATCGAAAATGTTGCCCCTGCAAGTCATATTCTACCCATAAGTAATGTGCTGCGGGAAGATAAGCCTCATACTTCATTAACTCCGGAAAGAGCCCTGGAAAATGCCCCAAGCAAAAAAGGGAATTTCTTCAGTGTTCCCAAAATAATCGAATAATATGGAATTAAACCAACTGACTGCCCACGAATTATTGGCTAAGCTTAAATCGGGTTTGGTTAATTTTAATGCTATCCGGGATTCGCTTTATACTCGTATACAAAATATTGATTCTAAAGTTAATGCTTATGTTAGGTCTGGGGGTGCAAAAAAATCTGATTCAAAAGCTGACCCGCAAGGGATGCTTAATGGATTGCCCATTACTATTAAAGATAATATCTGCACAGAGGGGCTGAATACTGAGTGCTGTTCAAAAATCCTTCAAGGTTTCTGCCCGCCATATGATGCAACAGTTATTAGTAAGCTAAAAAAATGCGGTGCGGAAATTTTCTCTTTAAAGGCAAATATGGATGAGTTTGCTTTTGGTTCCTCTACTGAAAATTCATATTTTGGGCCGACGCATAATCCTTGGAATTTAGAATGTGTTCCCGGAGGCTCTTCCGGAGGTTCGGCTGCTGCCGTTTCTTGCGATGAAGCGATTTGGGCGTTAGGATCTGATACCGGAGGGTCAATTCGCCAACCGGCATCTTTTTGTGCCGTTGTAGGATTGAAGCCTACTTATGGCCGCGTTTCGCGTTTTGGATTAATTGCTTTTGCTTCCAGCCTTGATCAAATTGGCCCGATTACCAAAGATGTTCAAGACGCAGCAATCTTGACTCAGATTATTTCAGGTTACGATCCCAATGATTCGACATCAGTAAATAAGGATGTGCCTGATTACACCAAAAGCCTCACCAATGATATTAAGGGCTTAAAGATCGGTATACCTAAAGAATATTTTATCGAAGGCCTGGATCCGGAAGTCAAGTCTATTACAGAAGAGGCAATTAATAAACTAAAAACTTTAGGCGCATCTGTAAGCCAGGTATCTTTGCCTCATACGGAATATGCGGTGCCGGTTTATTACATTATTGCAACTGCTGAGGCCAGCTCAAATCTGGCAAGGTTTGATGGGGTGCAATATGGATACAGGGCTAAGTCGGATAATTTAGTCCAAATGTATAAACAAACGCGTGCAGAAGGGTTCGGAGATGAAGCTAAGCGTAGGATTATCTTGGGGACATTTGCCTTATCTCACGGATATTATGATGCGTATTACTTACGTGCCCTAAAAGTTCGCACGCTTATAAAACAGGATTTTGAGCAAGTTTTTAGTGATTTTGATTGTATCGTTGCGCCTACTTCGCCAACCGCGGCTTTTAAAATCGGCGAAAGGACAAGTGATCCTTTAAAAATGTATCTTTCCGATATATATACTATTTCTGTAAATTTAGCCGGGATTCCCGCAATATCAATCCCCTGCGGTTTTACTAAAAATACGCTTCCGGTCGGTTTACAGATTGCAGCAGGGGCATTTAATGAGGAGATGCTTTTTAGGGTTGCGCATACGTTTGAACAAAATACGCAATGGCATAAACTTAAACCAAGGCTATGAAATATCAGACGGTTATCGGCTTAGAGGTTCACCTGCAGTTAAGTACTAAGACTAAGGCATTTTGCGGGTGCGTTATTGATTTTGGAAAGGCCCCTAATTCTTGCGTTTGCCCGGTATGCCTGGGTTTTCCCGGAACCCTTCCGGTTTATAATATGGAGGCATTGAATCTCGCGATTAAGGTAGCTCTGGCTTTTAATTGCCAGATACAAGAGTATACCAAATTTGACCGAAAAAATTATTTTTATCCTGATTTACCAAAAAATTATCAAATTTCACAATATGATTTACCTTTGTCTCGAAACGGCCACTTATATATTTATAGCGAAAATAAACCTAAACGCATCGGCATTACCCGTATACATTTAGAAGAGGATGCGGGGAAACTTATTCATGAAGCTGAGCATAGTTTGGTAGATTTTAACCGCACGGGAATTCCGCTAATCGAGATTGTAAGTGATCCGGTTTTAAATAGCCCCCTGGAGGCTTTTGATTATCTGACTAACTTAAAAAGCATAGTCCAATATTTAGATGTATCTGATTGTGATATGGAAAAAGGTTCATTGCGTTGTGACGCTAATATTTCGCTTCGGCCGGAGGGCGCAGAAGAATTAGGAGTAAAAACGGAATTAAAAAATATGAATTCTTTTAAAGGAGTAAAAGATGCCCTATCCTTTGAGGTGAAGCGTCAAACTGAACTACTTAAAAATAATGACCCTATGATTCAGGAAACACGGCTTTGGGATGCGGAAAAAGGAGTAACTGTGTCAATGCGTAGCAAAGAAGGCGCAAAAGATTATCGATATTTTCCTGATCCTGATTTAGCTCCTTTTTATATCAATCAGCCTATGGTCGAACGACTTAGGGCTCAGTTACCGGAGTTACCGCAGGAAAAAATGCGCCGCTTTATGAGTAATTATTCATTATCAGAGTATGATGCTAAAATTTTAGTTAGTTCAAAAGAGGATGCTCAGTTTGCAGAGGGATGTATTCAGGGGTACTTGGGTAAGGATAAAAAAGTAATGGTTAACTGGTTAATCGGACCATTGCTATCAGAAGCTAATTTAAGAAAGGTTAAATTAAATGAATTGAATATTAGTAAGGATGAGTTAATCAGTTTAATTGGTTTTGTAGAAAGGGGAGATATTTCTGGCCTTGCTGCTAAAGGTGTATTAAACCAAATGATTGATTCTGGGAAAACCGCTCAAACTTTAATTAAAGAAGGCAATCTTTTGCAAGTTTCGGATACAGCGGAGTTAGAAAAGATAATCGAGGTAGTTGTTACTGAGAATGTAAAATCGGTAGGTGATTTTAAGTCAGGGAAAACAAATGCGCTTATGTTTTTAGTAGGCCAGGTTATGAAAAAAAGTTCCGGTAAAGCTAATCCCAAAGTTGTTGGAGAGTTAATCAAGCGGAGGCTAACTGATGCGTAAGAATATATTTATCGGTATTTTGTTTTTGGTGATTTTATTTTTCGGCTCAAAAATAAGTTTTTCCGATAATAAAAATAAAGATAATGACCAGCTATATAAACAAGTTGAGCTGTTTAGCGATACCTTGGCAGTTATTCAAAAAGAGTATGTTAGCGAAACAAAAATTAAAGATTTAATCTATGGGGCCTTAAAAGGGATGCTTGCTTCACTTGACCCGCATAGCCAGTTTATGGATCCGGATACTTATAATGAATTAAAAGTGGAAACTCGGGGAAAATTCGGCGGGCTCGGTATCGAGATTACTATTAAAGACGGCCTACTAACAGTAATTACTCCTTTAGAAGATACGCCTGCATGGAAGGTGGGCATAAAACCAGGAGACCATATTGTAAAAATTAACGACGACCTAACTCGTGATATGACCTTAACCGATGCTGTCAAAAAAATGCGCGGTTTACCTCAAGAGGCAGTAAATATTACGGTCTTAAGGGACAACGAGAAAAAACTCCTAGAGTTTAAGATTATAAGGGATATTATAAAAATTAAAGACATTAAGTATGTGCGTATTTTAGAAAACGGAATTGGCTATATCCGACTGATTGAATTTCGTGAAAATACATTACAAGAATTAAATAATGCTTTAAGTGTTCTCTCTAAGCAGAAAATGAAGGCTTTAATAATTGACCTGCGTAATAATCCCGGAGGGCTCCTTGATGTTGCGGTAAAGGTAACAGGCAGGTTTCTTCCTCCGAATAAGATGATCGCTTACACTAAGGGCAGGCAAAAGAATCAGGATTTAGAATTTTCCTCTGACGCAAAAAATGCGATACTTGATTTGCCTCTTGCAATACTGATTAATGAAGGCTCTGCTTCTGGCAGCGAGATTGTCGCGGGGGCCCTGCAGGATTATAAACGCGCCATAATTATTGGAACCAAATCTTTTGGCAAAGGTTCAGTACAGACAGTTGTTCCTTTAGGTGATGGTTCAGCCTTACGCCTGACTACCAGCCATTATTTTACCCCTTCCGGTAAAATTATTCATGGTAAAGGAGTTATACCTGATATTTTAGTTTCAAGGGAAAAAACGGATAGTGAGGAGGAAGACAATAAGGCTAAACAGTCCGAAAAGTTACCCGGAGGAAAGAAGGATTTCGATTACAAAGCAGATGAGCAGGTTCTGCGCGCTGTAAATGCCTTAGAGGCAATTGAATTCTATAAACAATCTGCTAAAAATGAAAAATAGATTTTTAATTTTTATTCTAATTTTTTTACTTTTTTTTGTATTTATTGCATTGATTTTAATGCCAATACATAAGAAAGCTGAGGTCAAAAGAGCACCTATATATAAAGGCCGGATCGCCATTGTAATTGATGATTGGGGATATCGCTTAGATAATTTACCGATTATCAGGGGGATTAAGCAGCCTTTGACCTGCGCAGTTTTACCCAATCTTAGAAATTCCGCCTTAGTTGCGCAAAACTTAAATAATCTTGGTTTTGAAATCATATTACATCTACCGATGGAACCTAAAGAAAAGTATAGGCTAGAAAAGAATACTATTACTTTAGGCATGAATGCTGATCAAATACGTAATATCATTGACACGGACCTGGCTTCTGTAATTTTTGCAAAGGGAGTGTCGAATCATATGGGTTCGGCCATTACTGTAAACGAAAGATTAACCTTTATAGTTATGAATGAAGTAAAAAAACATAGGTTATATTTTTTAGACAGTTATGTTAGCATTAAATCAGTTTGCCAAAAAATAGCAAAAAAAATGGAGTTAAAGTTTGCTAAAAGAGACGTGTTCCTTGATAATCAAAACGATCCTGAATATATAAAGGGGCAGTTGATAAAACTAAAAAACTTAAGCAAAAAAAATAAGGCAGCTATCGGCATAGGGCATGACCGCAAGACGACTTTAATGGTATTAAAAGAAATGCTTCCGCAATTAGAGGAGCAGGGTTATAAATTTGTCTTTGTTTCTGAGATAGTAAAATAAATCTTCGAATTATTTCTTTTGTTTTGGCGATATTAAGAATTATTAAAAAGGATTAGCGATGATTGTTCTAGGGGTTGAAAGCTCTTGCGACGAAACTTCTGTTGCAGTGGTTAAGAATGGCAAAAAAATTCTTTCTAATATAATTGCCAGCAGCCTAAAACTACACAGTAAACACGGCGGGGTTATACCTGAAATTGCTTCCCGCGCCCAGCTTGAGAGTATAGTCGATGTATTTAACCAGGCAATAAAAAAAGCTAAAATAAAACTTAAGCAGATTGATTTGATTAGTGTTACTTCAGGGCCTGGACTGCCGGGTTCACTTTTGGTTGGGATATCATTTGCAAAGGCGTTGGCATTAAGTTTAGGTAAACCTTTAATCGGTGTTAACCATATTTATAGCCATGTTTACGCCAATCTGCTTTGCCATAGTAATATTAAATTTCCAGCCGTAGCATTGGTAGTTTCAGGAGGGCATACAACCCTTTTCTACATCAAGGATTTTACTAATTTTCGGGTATTAGGGCAGACTCGGGATGATGCATGCGGGGAAGCCTTTGATAAAGTGGCTAAGATTATGGGGCTGGGTTATCCCGGAGGCCCTTTAATTGAAAAATTAGCCAAAAACGGAAATAAGCATAAAATTAAATTTACCTGCTCAGGTACAAACATCGATATGGATTTTAGCTTCAGCGGCATAAAAACAGCAGTTTTCTACTATTTGAGAGATAAGAAATGCGGCCCCGGACTAAAAAAAGATTTAGCCGCTTCTTTCCAGGAGTGTGTAATTAATACTTTAATGCGAAAATCTTTAATTGCTTGTAAACATAAAAAAACCTCAAGCCTTTTAATCGGGGGAGGTGTAGCCGCGAATGCATATTTAAGGCAGAAAATTTCTACTAGGGCGAAAGAAACAGGGGTAAATTGTTATTTTCCTGATATTAATTTATGTATGGATAATGCGGCAATGGTTGCTGCATTAGGGGGTTATCTTTATAAAAAAGGCCAAAGGAGCAATTTATATTTAAATATGAATTAATTAGGGACAGCGACTATTTTTTACTAGCTACACGCTTTTAAAAAATAGTCGCTGTCCCTAATTAAAAGAAGGAGAAAATATGCCTACCGATTTAGAAATAATTACACGTTTACTGCTTACTTTAGTTTTAAGCGGTTTGATCGGCCTTGAACGTCAAGTCCATCGCAGAGACGCCGGTCTACGTACCCATATACTTGTGGCTTTGGGTTCAGCTCTTATAATGTTGACATCCTTATATGTTTTTGATATACATAAAGGGCAGGTTTCATTAGACCCGGTGCGTATGGCAGCCGGCGTGGTTACAGGTATCGGTTTTCTCGGTGCCGGCACAATAATCCGTTCTGCCGACGGTGTAAAAGGATTAACTACAGCTGCCAGCTTATGGGTGGTTGCAGGTATTGGGCTAGCAGTGGGTGTCGGTTTTAATAGAATAGCTATTTATACTACGGTTTTAGTTTTAATCGTTTTGCATTTTTTACGTTACGTAGAAGGAACTCTTACAAAGGAGGATAAAGATGGCATTTAAAAAGAATTTAGAGGAAAAAATTCTAGATGTTGATGCCGCAATGCAGGGAACTTTAAGTTTTAAGGATCCGGTTAATCTGCGTATTAATGGAAAATTTGAAGGCAATCTTGATACTCGCGGAAACCTTACTATTGGTACAACAGCTGTAATTAATGCGGATATTGTCGGGGATAACATTATTATCGGCGGCCATATTAAGGGCAAGATTACTGCTAAAGAGCGGCTTACGCTTCTGCCGCAGGCTGTTGTAGAAGGACATATCTATCCGGCCAGGCTTAATATTACGGAAGGGGCGATTCTGCAGGGTCAGTGCACTATGTTGCACGATTTTCTTAACTCTGAACAGCTGGCAAAATATTTAGAAGTGGAATTAAGTTCGATAACGGAATGGGCTAATTCCGGAAAAGTGCCGGCAAATAAAGAAAATAATGAATGGAAATTTGAACGTAAGGCGATAGATGCCTGGGTAGCTTCAGGAAAAATCGCCAAATAAATTTATCCCGCATTTACTAATCTCGGGCGGGATAATTATCGCTGTTTGAAACCTAAATGATATCATTTAGGTATAAAGGTATATTTGGGAGTAGTTTTTCATGATTGAAGATAAAATGCTTACAGTTAGGGATGTATCTATTATTTTGGGAGTTTCTGAAAAGGATGTTTTAGATTTAGCAGAAACAGGGGCCATCCCGGGTTATAAGGTCGGTGGGGTATATTTGAGATTTAAAAAAGAGCAGGTTGATCAATACAAAAAAAATCATGGCCACTTACATCCAAAAGCCGCTAAAGCAGGACCGGTTGGGATAAAAAACAGGATTCATGATTTTTTTTATTTTAATGATTTTTATATTTTTGCAATAATTTTTTTAATCATTTTGGGTTATCTGCTTTTCCGGGGTTTATAGATCAATGCCACAAAGACGCGGTTTCTGTGACTTGGGTTTTGCCAAGTTTGACACGGATAGAAAAAATCGAAAAGGTTTTACTGAAATAATTTATTGTCCGGGAAAAGAACTCAGGCATCTTAAGGCAATTGCTAAAAAGGTCATTAAGCTAAAAGAAGACCTCATTTTAACCAAATTAGATAAGGGTACATTTTCTTTTCTAAAAAAAGTAATTCCTGTTTTAAAATATAATCCCCTGGCGAAAATCGGTTATCATTTGGCTAGGCCTAAAGTCATCCCCAAGGGGATGGTTTTGGTAATTTGCGCCGGTACAAGCGATGTGCCTATAGCTGAAGAGGCGGCATTGACGTTGCAGATTATGGGTAATCGTGTTGAAAAATTATATGATGTGGGCGTAGCCGGAGTGCATCGCCTGATGAGCAATATAGATAAATTAAAAAAGGCTCAGGTGATTATTGTAGTAGCAGGGATGGAGGGAGCGCTTCCCAGTTTGGTCAGCGGTTTAGTTAAGGCACCGATTGTTGCAGTGCCAACGAGCTGCGGATACGGTTCAAGTTTTTCGGGGTTGGCTGCTTTATTGACTATGCTAAATGGTTGTTCGCCGGGAGTAAGTGTTGTAAATATCGATAATGGTTTTGGGGCAGGATACTTTGCGAGTTTAATCAATAACACCCCGCGCTGATAGCAGCTGGCCCAGATTGGAATTGGGCCAGTGCCGCCTTATGGCGGGTGTGCCCTTGCGGGCAAGGAGTTAATTGTGGCACTTTCAGGGTTGGATATTTATAAATTATTACCAAAAACAAATTGCCGCCAGTGCGGGGTTACTACCTGCCTTGCTTTTGCTATGCAGCTAGCTAAGAAAGCGATGGCAATTGAAAAATGCCCTTTTATTTCGCCGGAGGCTAAAAGTATTCTAGAGGCGCAGGCTTTGCCTCCAATAAAGCCGATTATTTTAGGCACAAATGAATCAAAATTTGAGATTGGCAATGAAACAGTAATGTTTAGGCATGAAGAGAAATTCCGCAACCCTACTGGTGTAGGTTTTATTCTTGATGATAGCTTAACTGATACTGAGATAAAAGCGCATCTTGATCAGATTAACCAGTTAAAGTTTGAACGCGTGGGCCAACTGCTTGAAGTTAATCTAGTTGCTTTAAAGCAAAATAAAGATATCAAAAGGTATTTAGAAGCAACTAAATTAATTTTAAATCATACGGCTATGCAGATAATCTTAGTAGCTTCTGAGCCTTTAGCTTTAAGGGAGGCTGCGAAAATCGCAAAAGAGCGTATTCCGCTGCTTTATTGTGCAACAGAAGATAACTTTATGCAAATTGGAGCTATTGCCAAGGAGTTTGGGTTACCCCTAGTGGTGGTTGCGCAGAAGCTTGATACTTTGGCCAGGCTTACTAAGGAACTTAATGCGATAGGGGTAAATAAACTGATTTTAGATACTGGGTTAAAACCGATTGCTGATAAAATTTGGGATTTAACGCAAATTCGCAGGCTTGCGCTTAAGAAATCAAACCGGGCGCTAGGATACCCAACTTTAGCTATCGTTGATAATAGCGACCCTTATGAAGAAGCTATGGAGGCAACTGCTTATATTGCTAAGTATGCGGGGATTGTTTTAATTAAGGGCATTGAAGCTTGGGAGGCTATCTCCATTTTAACTCTAAGGCAGAATATCTTCACTGATCCGCAAAAACCTCTGCAAATTGATCCCAAGCTTTATCCGATAGGTAATGTAGATGGCAGTTCTCCGCTTTTAGTTACTACCAACTTTTCCTTAAGTTATTATACTGTTTTAGGAGAAGTAGAAGCGAGCAAAATACCTTCGTATATTTTGAGCGTGGATACTCAAGGCATGTCTGTGCTTACAGCATGGGCTGCGGAAAAATTCAACGCTGAAACAATAACTAAGTCACTGGAAAGTAGCGGGGTTAGAGATGTTCTTAAGCATAAGAATTTAATTATTCCTGGTTATGTAGCGATGATGAGCGGGGATCTCCAGGATCAGTCAGGATTTAATGTCATCGTAGGCCCCAAAGAAGCTGCCGGGATTCCCGCGTTTTTAAAAAATCTGAATTAAAACTTTTACCTTGTGGCTTAAAAATCGTGCACCTTAAGGCGTAGATAAATTGCGACTACTTTAAGCCATTTCGCCTGAATGATAAGGATAAGGAAGCTTAGGGTTTAATACTGAGGGGTTTAAATTTATGCAAAAATTTAAAATTACTTTTTTACCGGAGAATAAAACTATCAACGTTGAGAAAGATAAAACCATTCTTTCTGCGGCGGTCTCAGCCGGAATCTATATTAATTCTACCTGCGGAGGAGATGGAATCTGCGGAAAATGCAAGGTAATAGTTAATAAAGGGCGCCCGATAAGCCAGCCAAATGGCATAATTACACCGTTTGAGAAGGCGAATAATATATATTTAGCTTGTTTATCGAGCATTCAGAGTGATTTAGAGATAACGATTCCTGATAGCTCGCGGCTTAATTTCGATAAACTCACTCCTGAAGAATTAGAGGAGCGTCTAGACGGGTTATATTCAAAAGTTGAAGATGTCCGTCCGGCAAAAGCAAAATTTGATAATAGTGTTTTTAAGCATTCTCCTTTTGCCACAAAATTATATCTGGAACTTTCTAAGCCGACGATTGAGGATAGCGTAAGTGATTTAGAGAGGCTATACCGGGCCATTCGTAAAATTGAAGATTTCACTGTGATACAGACAGGGCTATTTAATATCCGTCAATTAGGCCAGTTTTTGCGGGATTACGATTGGAAAGTTACCGTTACATTAGGAAAACGTGATAATACGGTTGAAATTGTTTTAATTGAGCCGGGCGATACAAGTGGAAAAAATTTCGGCCTCTGTTTTGATATTGGTACAACTACAATTTCCGGCCAGCTGGTAAATTTAAATTCAAAGAAAATCCTGGGGACAAAGGCAGCTTATAATCAACAGGCTGCTTTCGGAAGCGACGTAATTACTCGTATAGTCCATGCGGCTAAACCTGATGGCCTTAAGCAACTGCATAATGCCGTTTCGGATACAATGAATCAGATTATTAAAGAATTGATTCTTGAGCATAGTACTGACCTCAACGATGTTAACTGTATTGTTTGTTCGGGTAATACTACGATGATTCATCTCTTGTTAAATATGGACCCGGCGCATATCCGTAAAGAGCCGTATGTTCCAACGGCAAATTTTTTACCGGTTTTACGGGCCACAGAAGCAGATATAAATATCAATTCGAGGGGGTTGCTTAGTTGTGTACCGGGAATCTCTAGTTATGTAGGGGGAGATACTACTGCCGGGGTTTTATCCAGCCTGATATATCAAAAAGAGGAGCTAAGTATATTGATTGATATCGGAACAAATGGCGAGATTGTTTTAGGCAATAAAGATTTTCTGGTTGCCTGTGCTGCATCAGCCGGTCCTGCTTTTGAAGGCAGCGGAGTAACTAGCGGTATGCGCGCAAGTAGCGGGGCAATTCAGAGAGTAAGCATAGATAAAACAGATTTTAGCGTTAAATATTCTACGATTGCGGATAAAAAACCCCGCGGGATCTGTGGTTCAGGTTATATTGATTTATTGAGTGAAATGCTGGAGGCGGGAATAATTGATAAATCCGGTAAAATCAAAATTCAGGATAGGCGAATACGTCAAACAGATTTCGGCAATGAGTTCGTAGTTTGTTTTAAAGAAGAAGCTGAAGGAGACAATGATATTGTAATTAACGAAGCAGATATTGAAAATCTTAAGCGCTCAAAGGGGGCGATATATTCTGCCGCATCAATATTAGTTAAACATTTAGGGTTAGAATTTTCACTAATACATAAAATTTATATCGCCGGTGGTTTTGGTACTTATTTAGATATTGATAAGGCAATAAAGATTGGATTGTTGCCAGATTTAGAGCGTTCTAAATTTGTTTTTATCGGTAATAGTTCTTTGGCAGGTGCAAGGGAAATACTTCTATCCGCCCAAGCTATGGCTATGGCGGATAAACTCGCATCTAAAATTACATATTTTGAATTATCAGTTGATCCGGGGTATATGGAAGAATATAGTCAGGCACTATTCTTTCCGCATACAGATTTATTAAAATTTCCTACGGTGAAATTTAATGGGTAAGATTATTGCAATGGCAGGAAAAGGCGGAACCGGAAAAACCACAATCGCCGCCTTAATTGTTCGCTGTATAAAAGAAAAAAAACTGGGCTCGGTTATAGCCATAGATGCTGACCCGAACAGTAATTTAGCAGAGAGTTTAGGAATAAAAAGTCAATTCAGTATAGGAGAAATTCTTGATAGCATTGCTGATAAAGTTCCACCCGGAATGACTAAAGACCGTTTTATTCAGCATCAGGTGCAAACAGCTATCCACGAGGAAGAAGGTTTTGACTTATTGAGCATGGGCAAGCCTGAGGGACCCGGCTGTTATTGCTATGTAAACAACGTATTAAGGTCAGTTATGGTTAACTTAATTAAAGATTATGATTATATTGTAGTTGATAATGAAGCGGGATTAGAGCATCTTTCTCGGAGGACTACACGTTTAGCCGATATACTTATAGTCGTATCAGATACTTCGGTCGTAGGTTTAAAATCAGCGAAAAGGATCATTGAATTAGTAAAACAATTAAAATTTGAAGTAAGAAAAAGTTTCCTCTTAATAAATTGTTTTAATAATAATGTCGGAAATGAGAAGATCAAGGAAACGGGACTGGATTATTTAGGAAGCCTGCCGCATGATTTAGAGATTGAGAAGCTAAGCTTAGAAGGAAAATCGGTTTTTGAGCTCAAACCAGACGCAGAGATAATAAAAGCACTTAATTTATTGGGAGATTCTATATGGAAACGCAATTAGTGCTTGAAAAATGGCCGGGAGAAATATCAACGGTAATTATTGGGGCAAAGAAAGAGGACGGAGGTTCTCGTAGCAATATAGTTAATATCGGTGGACAAAAATCATTGCCCTTATTATTTAAAGAAGGAGAAATCCCTAATAAGCCTAAGATTGCCTTTGAAATCTGGGACATCCCGCCTGTCGATTGGCAGGATGAGATTGTTTCTGCTTATGGAAAATCAGTGAATGACCCTTTTGCCTGGGCAGAAAAATGCGTAAATGAATTTAAGGCGGAATTGCTTTGCGTAAAAATGCAGGGAGCACACCCTGATTTTGGTGATAAGGGGCCTGGCGCGTCGGCTAAATTTATTTCGGCCTTATTGAGTAGAGTTGGCGTACCTTTAGTTATCATAGGAAGTGATGACGATACTAAGGACAATTTAATTATGCCGGCAGTTTCAGAAGCGGCTAAGAAAGAACGCTGCCTAATCGGCTCTGCTCTACAGGATAATTATAAAACATTAACAGCTAGCGCTTTAGCTGATAGCCACAGTATTATCGCTTCGAGTCCTATAGATATTAATATTGCAAAACAGTTAAATATATTAATTTCTGATATGGGATTAGCGTTCGAACGTATTGTAATGGATCCGACTATAGGGGCTTTAGGTTATGGGCTTGAATATGCTTATTCTATTATGGAAAGAGCCAGGCTTGCTGCTTTAAGCGGCGATAAAACTCTTGCCTCTCCGTTTATCTGTTTTGTGGGACAGGAGTCATGGAAAACTAAAGAAGCAAAAGCAAGCGCCAAGCAGGGGATTATTTGGGAGACGATTACTGCATCTAGCCTCATACAATCAGGTGCGGATCTTTTAGTTATGCGCCACCCTAAAGCAGTAGAAAAAGTTAATAATTTTATTGAAACGTTATACAGGAAATAAATATGTTTATTATCGGTGAACTGATTAATGGGATGTATCCAAATATCGCATCAGCAATTTCTAGACGCGATAAAAAAGTAGTGCAAAAGTGCGCACTGGAGCAAATTGCCTGCGGGGCTGATGCTATAGATATAAATTGCGGGCCGGATTCTAAAGATCCGCTGATTGATTTACCGTGGCTTGTAGAAACCATCCAGGAGGCTACTGATAAGCCGCTTTGTCTTGATTCTAGTAAGCCACGGGTCATTGAGGAAGGTTTGAAGGCATCGAGAAATAAAACTATTATTAATTCTACGACAGCTGATAAGGAAAAGTTGGATATTCTTGTTTTTTTGGCTAAACAGTATAAATCCAAGTTAATCGGGATTACAATCAGCCAAAAGGGTATCCCGCAAAATAAAGACCAGCGCGTGGAATTAGCCGCAGTCATTGTTGCTTATTGTCAGGATAACGGATTCCCTGTTGAGGATCTTTATTTAGACCCAATAGTTTTACCGATTAATGTGGCTCAGGAGCAAATAAGCGATATTTTAAAATCTATCTACGAGTTTAAAATATTATCCGAGCCTAGTCCAAAAACTGTGCTGGGTTTAAGTAACATTTCTCAAGGTATACAGGCCCATAGCTTAATTAATCGCACGTTTTTAACTATGGCTGTTGCTTGTGGCTTGGATTCTGCTATACTTAATCCTAAAGATAATGAACTAATGAACTCATTGATTACCGCAGAGCTTATTTTTAATAAAAATATTTACTGCGATTCGTATTTAAAAGCTTACAGAAAAAAATAAATTTAAGCTGCAAGTGAAATTCTTGATAAGTATTGAATAAAAGTCTTGGCGGAGTAGCTTGAGCATGCTCCCTGCCTGCCGGCAGTCAGGGAGCATGCGGGCCTGTCCCCTATGCCTGCGGCTTAGGGGTATTGCGCCGCAGAAGATAAAAATGTTGCGGCTTGATACCTAAACAAGCCGCGTGTACAAGTAATCGATAAAATCAAAATTGATTTGGCGGAGTAGCTCAGCCTGATAGAGCACGCGGCTCATACCCGCTTGGTCGGTGGTTTAAATCCACTCTCCGCCACTTTAATTATACAAGAGTGGAACTTTCCACTTCGTGGTTTTCCCGCCTAAAGAACGGGCGGGATTTCGCTAGATGTCTGCCTTCGGCAGACGGTGGGTCCTCAAAAATCCACTCTCCGCCACTTTAATTATACAAGAGTGGAACTTTCCACTTCGTGGTTTTCCCGCCTAAAGAACGGGCGGGATTTCGCTAAATGTTTGCCTTCGGCAGACGGCGGGTCCTCAAAAATCCACTCTCCGCCACCAAATATACTGAGTAAGTGGCGCTGTATCTATAGAGGCAGTCCTATGGAGTAGGACCACTCTCCGTCACCAGTGTCACGAGAGGTAGCACCCGGATTTCTAGGGGGGCTGCCTCTTTATCATTAGTTATTCTAAAATTTGTTTAGCAGCGGAGGGACTTGTCATGTTTCAGAGAGTGCATAGATAAGGCTATCATGGGTAAAGACGGAAAGATAAACGAGATTTTGTGCATTGGTAATAAAGTTATTTAAATTCGGTAAAGAATTTAGGTTTATCTTCCTGAGTATTTCTTGGCCAGTCTTTCGACAACCAGCGATGTAATAATAAATATTCCTGCCTCAGTCAATACTGTTGCAAACGCGGCACCTACGTAAGAGAATTGATAGATCAATATGAATATAAGCGGTAAACCGATAAGCGCGGCGATAACGTGAATTTTTGCGTATAAATCCTGTTTTCCGCAGACGAGCAGAAACTGTATCTTAAAGTTATTTGCACCGATAAAGAACACCGCGGCCAGCAATAGCCTCAAAGTAAACACTACTTCTTTATAAGCTACTCCGCAGGCAATCTTAATAATCCAAGGGGCTATAAAGTAGGCAATAGGCAGGCTGACTATAAAACCCAAGGTAATCCTATCCTGGATCCTATACATTATAGCTATTGCCCTCTGTTTATTCTTTGCAAAAACATTGCTAATCCTGGGGAATACTGCACGGGTAAAGGAATCCATAGGGAATGTTTGGATATAATTAGCGATTTTCTCAGCAAGTGAATAATAGCCGGTAATTACATTATTGGTAAGTAATCCTACGGCAAAAATCCTGGTGGTAGTATAGGCGTTAATAGATAGAATAGAAATAAAAATATCCCAACCTGTCTTGAGCTCTCTTTTTATGGAAGCGTATTTCTGTAAAATAAATTTAATGCGGAATCTCCTGAAGGCAATATATAGACCAAGTATTCCGCTTATTATTGAGAAGAGCGAATTTAACAAAGGAACCAATAGGAAGTCTTTGGGGCCATTTATAAAGATAAAAATACAAATCGCATAAATTAAACCGCTGATTGCGTTAACCACGGCAATATAGCTCATTTTTTCTTTGCCCTGAAAAAACCAGACGGGAAATAATGAGCTGCCGATTACTGAACCGAAACTTAAAATATAAACCAGCCAATCTGCTTTGAATTTTGGCACAAGATATAATATAGCGCAGAGAATTAAAAAGCTGATCGCGGAGAATATAAGCTTTACCGTCATTACCGAAGAGAACACCTCGTTAGTTTTCTGTTTATGATCCCCTATAAGAGAAATAGTTTTTGTTGCCGATAGGCTAAAACCATAGTCCGTCAAGATCATGAAATATTGCACAAGGCTTTGAGCAAAAGCAATTAACCCGAATTTTTCCATCCCGATTACTCTAATAAGGTAAGGCAGAACAACTAGGGGCAGGATATAGTTAATGCTTTGAAGGCTGGTAAGAGAAACAAAATTCCCAAGGACTATTTTTCTTTCCTTGTGCGTTATGATCCGTTTTGAACTCATTCCATATAATTTACACTTTAAGCCCAAAAAAGTCAATTTAAATGAGGCCAACAACTTATGTCGCTATCGCTCCATAAGTTGTTGGCCGAATTTAATCCTCGCAAGCAAGGCGAGCAAGGATTATCACAAAATCAAACTATAAATTTTATAATTATTATGGTAAAATAAATCAATAATGGATAAAATCACTGAAACGATTAAAAAATACGGCCTGATTCAGAAAGGGGATAAAATTCTACTTGGGGTTTCTGGTGGGCCGGATTCCCTAACCTTGCTTTTAAAGCTCGCCGGTTTAAAATCCAGGATGGGTTTGGTTCTCCATATTGCCCACGTTGACCATAATTTACGTCAGGATTCAGGAGCTGATGCTTCTTTTGTGAAAAAGTGGGCTAAAAAATTAGATATACCGTTAAGCTTAAAAAAACTGAGTGCCAATTTTATCAAAAAAAATGGTTCTCTCGAAGAAATATACAGAGAGGCAAGGCTGGATTTTTTTATTAAGACCGCTAAAGAGATCAAAGCTGATAAGGTTGCCTTGGGCCATAACCTTGATGACCAAGCGGAGACTATTCTGATGCGCCTATTGCGGGGGACCGGTTTATCAGGATTAAGCGGGATATCCGCAAAAAGAAATATTCGGGGAGTAATTTTTATTAGGCCTCTTTTGGAAATTCCCCGTTGCCAAATTGATGATTTTTTAAGAAGGAAAGGAGTTAAACCGCGTATTGACTCAACTAACCTAGAAGATTTATTCCTGCGCAATAAGATCCGGCATAATCTAATTCCTTTACTTAAAAAAGAATATAATCAAAATATTGTGGAGGGATTGGCTAATTTAGCTGAAAGCGTTTCCTACGATTACGAATACTTAGACCAGGTTGCCAGGCGTAGCGCAAAGGGAAACATTTTACGGCTTAATCTAAATAAAATTATGAGATTATGTCCTGCAATCTTACGCCTTAAACTCAGGCAAAGCATAGCATATATCCAGGGTGACACGCGTAGAATAGGTTTTGCCCATATTAAAGAAATAGAGGATTTACTTACCAACCGGCCAATCGGCTCTATAGTTGATTTACCAAAGAGGATATCCGTACAGAAAACCCGTAATTGCCTGCGTTTCTTTAAGCGCTAAATCCATAAAATGCTTGATTTTACGCTCTTTTAAAGATATAATAAGTCTCTTAATTAACATTAAATGGAGAAATAAAATGAATTCTCAAAATAAACCTAAATCTGACAAAAATAAAAAATTTAAACGTTTTCCGTTCGGCTGGTTGTTTGTCTTTTTTTTATTCATTATACTGATAAACTCATTCGGCAATATTCCTATAACCGGCATTCCTAAGGAGATTACATACAGCCAGTTTTATAAGCTCCTAAAGGATAATCCCGACAGTATAAAAAAAGTTACCAAAACCGAGACTATCCTGCAAGGTGATCTTTCAGATAATTCCAAGTTTTTTGTCAATATTCCAGAAAATGACCAGGAATTACTTAGCCTTATGCGCACTAATTTAAACAATTTTGAAGTAAAGCCAGCGCGCACATTTTGGATTACATTGCTCTTTAACTTAGGACCGATATTGTTGCTTATTTTCTTTTGGTGGATGATGGCAGCTCGCGGAGAACAACTTGGCAGTAAGATCATGACTTTTGGAAAAGTCAAATCTAAAATTCAGAGCAATACTGAAAAAGCTACTTTTGATGATGTTGCCGGAGTAGACGAGGCAAAAGAAGAATTAAAAGAAGTAATCGAATTCCTTAAAGACCCAAAGAAATTCCAAAAACTAGGGGGAAAGATTCCTAAGGGTGTTCTTTTGGTCGGCCCTCCGGGATGCGGAAAAACACTTATTGCCCGTGCAGTCGCAGGGGAAGCTAATGTGCCATTTTTTAGCATATCAGGCTCTAATTTTGTAGAAATGTTTGTAGGGGTGGGTGCTAGCCGCGTGAGAGATTTATTTGACCAGGGCCGGAAAGCCGGAGTAGTCTCGGGCAAAGGAGCAATAATTTTTATTGATGAAATTGATGCTGTGGGACGTTTGCGTTTTTCCGGGATCGGGGGAGGTAATGACGAACGCGAACAAACTCTTAATCAGTTATTAGTTGAGATGGACGGATTTGACGGCCAGCAGGGTTTAATTCTTATTGCGGCGACTAATCGTCCGGATACTTTGGATCCGGCGCTTATGCGCCCGGGGAGATTTGACCGTACTATTATTGTGAATCTTCCTGATATTAAAGGCCGCGAAGAAATAATTAAGGTTCATACCCGCAAGATCAAGGTTGCTTCTTCGGTTAATTTTAAATCCGTGGCTAGTCAAACTCCAGGTTTTTCCGGGGCTGACCTTGCCAATCTTTGCAATGAGGCAGCGCTTATGGCCGGACGCAATAATAAGGAGGCGGTTGAAGAAATCGATTTCGATAAATCGGTGGAAAGAGTCCTAATGGGGCCGGAGAAAAAAAGCCATATTATGTCGAGTAAGGAAAAGGAAATTACCTCTTTGCATGAATCCGGACATGCGCTTCTTTCATTATTGTTGCCTGAGGTGAATCCTTTAAAAAAGGTTTCTATCATTCCCAGAGGATTGGCGGGAGGTTATACTTTTACTCCGCCGTTAGAAGACAGGCATTATTGGACCAAAAAAGAATTGCTTGCTGAAATTACTATGATACTTGGAGGCAGGGCTTCGGAAGAGATAAACCTAGATGAAGTAACTACCGGTGCACAAAATGATTTAGAGGTAGCAACGACAATGGCAAGGCGTATGGTTACTCAATTCGGCATGTCTGAGAATTTGGGAAATTTAACTTTAGGTAAAAGAGAAGGCTTAGTATTTTTAGGCCGCGATATCATGGAGGAAAGAAATTACAGCGAGCAAACAGCGCGTTTGATTGATGAAGAAGTTAAAAAGATAATAGACGATGCCTATGGTAAAGCTATAGGCATGTTAAAAAATAATCAGGATAAGCTCAAGCTTCTTTCAAACAGCCTCCTAGAAAAAGAAGTCTTAAGCGGTGAAGAAGTAAAGAAGATACTTGGGATTGAAAAAAACGATCTGGCCTAAAAATAATGCGGATCTTTAGCTTTAACAATCAAAATGAAATAAAAAAAATTATGCATGATATTGGTGTTGACCCTTATGGGGCCAAGATCATGCTGTCCAAAGCTTTAAATTTTTTAATTTTCATAAAAAATGTTAATAATATTGCCGCTAATATTCTTAAGCAAGAAATGCTTTCTCTGGGAGGGGATGCGGCAATAGCCCGGGGGGCACTTACAGGGAAAATCAAAAAAACCGATATTCTTATTATCGGTTCCCTTGGACAATTTAATTCTCTTAAATATAAATTAAAATTCCAGCCGTTTGGCCTTAAGAATGTTAGTGAAAAGTTAGGAGAAGGAATTAAAAACTATTTAGGAGATAATTTTATTTTACATTTAAGGAAACGCTCTTTGAATCTTAGTAAAAAAACGCACATCATGGGTATTATTAATTTGACTCCGGATTCGTTTAGCGGTGATGGTTTATATAGAAAGGGCAGCGATAGCTTTATTAGCTTAGCTCTTAAAAAAGCGGAGCAAATGGCAGAAGATGGAGCAGATATTATTGATCTTGGCGGGCAATCCAGCCGTCCGGGTGCCAAAAATATAAGTATCAAAGAAGAATTACACCGGGTTGTGCCGGCGGTTAAGCTATTGGCTAAGCGGATTAATTTACCTATTTCTATCGATACTTTAAAACCGGAAGTAGCTAAGGCTGCATTAGATTCCGGCGCCCAAATAGTTAACGATATCTCAGGATTAAGAAGCAGGCAGATGATTAAAATGGTTGCTAAATACAAAGCGGCGGTAGTTATCATGCATATGCTTGGCAAACCGGTTAATATGCAAAAAATAATTTCTTATCAATCTTTGATTGAGGATATTGCTGTTTATTTAAAGAATGCAATTTGCTCGGCGCATTCTTTGGGGGTAAAGAGCGACAAAATTATTATAGACCCCGGTATTGGGTTTGGTAAGAATCCGGCTGATAACCTTCAAATAATTAAAAGGCTGGCGGATTTTAAAGTTTTAGGGAAACCTGTTCTAATAGGCCTTTCGCGCAAATCTTTTATCGGTAATGTTTTGGGAAATAGTTTAGGAAGCAAGCTTACCGGCACGCTTGCAAGTTGCGTGATCGCTGCGCAAAACGGCGCGAATATAGTTCGCGTTCATGACGTAAGAGAAGTAAGTCAATCTTTAAAAATGGTTGAGGCTGTAAGAAAATGCTGATTAATAATCTAATTCTATACTGGAAACCCGCTATAGAGATTGTTATCCTATGGTTTTTTATTTACCATATTATGCTTTTCTTTGAAGGCACCAAGGCATTGCAGGCTTTACGCGGAATAATCGTACTTCTGTTTGCTTTTTTAGTTTTTCAGAAATTTGATTTTCTTGTATTAAACTGGTTGATTAATAAACTTTTTGGAATCAGCGTTATTGCAATATTAATTATTTTTCATTCAGAGATTAGGCAGGGATTGGCTTCATTGGGGAAACGGCAGATTTTCAGGTATAATTTAAATGAGGAAGATGCGGATATTTTTGTCAAGCAAATTACTGTTGCCTGTGAAAACCTTGCGCAAAATAAACTTGGAGCCTTAATTGCTATTGAGAAAATGGATTCTTTAGCTGAATATATCAAAAACGGTGAAGCTATAGATTCGCGTATTTGCGCGGATTTAATTCAGGCAATTTTTACTCCCAATAATCCGCTTCATGACGGTGGCCTGATTATTGTCCGTGGAAGGATTGCCGCAGCCGGTTGCATATTTCCTTTAGCTACAAGTTGGGACTTAAGCCGACTTTTCGGAACGCGCCATCGTGCGGCTTTAGGTTTAAGTGAAGAAACCGATGCCGTATTAATTGTGGTATCGGAAGAAAGATCTGATATATCCATAATTTACCGCAAGAAATTTTATAGAGATTTAGGCGGCGGTCAGCTGGAACTAAAAATAAAAGAATTACTTAAAACAAATAATGATGAATAAGAATAAAAAAGATACCCTTTCCCGCATAGTAAGCCTTATTACTACTCATCCTTGGCTAAAACTTGTATCTTTACTCCTGGCAATTATCGTTTGGTTTTATGTGAAAGGTGAAGGCCTGTAAAATCAAATATGCCTAAATTAGGAGTAAATATCGATCATGTAGCTACTTTACGCCAGGCTCGGCGGGTTAATGTCCCCGATCCGGTTCATGCGGCACTTCTATGTGAAAGAGCGGGAGCTGATAGTATTGTAGCACATCTGCGGGAAGACCGTCGGCATATTCAGGATAGCGATATTAAAAATCTAGGCAAGAAAATTAAAACTAAATTTAATCTTGAAATGTCCATAGCTCCGGAAATTTTAAAAATTGCCTGTAAAATAAAGCCTTTCCAGGCTACCTTGGTGCCTGAAAAAAGAAGAGAGCTGACTACTGAGGGCGGGTTGGATGTTGCCGCTAATTTTAGAAAAGTAGTGGTTGCTTTAAAAAAACTTAAGAAAGCCGGCATACGGGTAAGTTTATTTATTGATCCAGACAAGAATCAGATTGACTCTGCCTATCGAGCCGGAGCCAAAATTATCGAGTTGCATACCGGCCGTTACGCAGAGGCAAAGAATATTAAACAAAGAAACAAATTTTTTAATCAAATGAAAGTTGCCGTAAAGTATGCTTTATCTAAAGGTTTAATTGTTAATGCCGGCCATGGACTCGATTACGCTAATGTCAGGCGTATTGCCGGTATCCGGGGAATAGAAGAGCTTAATATTGGTTATTCCATAATAGCTAAGGCGATTTTTACGGGCCTATCCAAAGCAGTTAAAGAGATGCGCCGACTTTTAAGATAATGATAATCGGAACCGGTGTTGATATAACCGAAGTTCGCCGTATTCGTCAGGCAATTCAGAAATGGGGGGATGATTTTTTAAGCCGCGTCTTTACTGAAACCGAATTAGAAAATGCTAACACTCGAGTTTCTTTTTATCAGCATCTAGCCGGAAGATTTGCCGCCAAAGAGGCGGTTTTTAAAGCAATGGGGGACAGTAAACTTTCTTGGCAGGATATTCAAGTATACAATAATCATGAAGGTAAACCAATTTGCCAATTTTTAAACGGAAAATATAAAGATATTAACGTGTATATTTCTATTTCACATGTCAAAACTTATGCGGTTGCCAACGCGCTTATTACTAAGAAAAGCTGATTCTCATAAAAGCGACTATGGGCATATATTGATTCTGGCCGGCTCAAGCAGATTTTCTGGAGCGGCCTTACTTTGCGCAGAAGCAGCCCTACGCGCAGGTGCCGGGTTAGTAACATTAGGCATACCTAAAGGAATAAATCTTGCGGTAATTAAAAATAAGGCAAAAGAAGTAATGACTTTGCCTTTTCCAGAAACTAAAGATGGCACTCTGAGTAAAGCGGCTTTTATTAAGATCAGGATTTTTCTTGAGAATGTTGATGTGCTGATAATCGGCCCTGGACTTGGAAAGCATAAATCAACTTATGCGTTAATAAGGAAAATTATAGCAGAATCAAATCTTCCTACCGTTCTTGATGCCGACGGCCTTAACGCTCTGAATAAACATTTAAAGATTCTAGAAGTACATAGGGGAGAATTAATCTTGACTCCTCATGAGAAAGAGATCTCTCGACTCTTTGGGATAAGCTCTGGTTTTGTAAATAAAAACAGGAAATTGGTTGCGGAAAAGTACGCTAAATACTATAATAGTGTAATTATACTTAAAGGGCATAATAGCATTGTAACTAGTGCCAGGGGAAAATGTTATATAAATAGGACCGGTAACCCAGGAATGGCAACTGCTGGAAGTGGAGATGTGCTTAGCGGGATTGTTGGTGCGTTTCTGGCTCAAGGGTTAGATAGTTTTACGGCTGCTAAATACGCAACATATATTCACGGCTTAGCCGGAGATATTGCAGCAAAAGATAAAACACAGATGGGATTAATCGCATCCGATATTATTAACCGGATTCCGGATGCGATTAAGAAATGTAGTTAGTGCCGGCGTAGCTCAGTTGGTAGAGCAATTGTTTTGTAAACAATGGGTCGGGGGTTCGATTCCTCTCGCCGGCTTTATAAGTTAAGATATAAAGGTCGATAGTCTATGGCCTACGGTCTATAAAATCTGTTTTATAGACAATAGTCTATAGTACATCGTCGCTGAATTTTTAGCAATACGGGCAGGTACCCAAGTGGCCAAAGGGGACAGACTGTAAATCTGTTGCACCTGTGC
>CAZOSW010000003.1:0-23735 GCA_964582765.1 uncultured Planctomycetales bacterium
GCTGAATTTCATCGCTAAATACCCGGAGCTCGCGCATAAGATATTTACTATGACTCCGTAAGCCCGGATAGCACCTTTTAGTTCTTAGGCCGCAGCTGTTAGCTCTTAGGAAAATCTTGGTAATGATATCTAAGAGCAAAGAGCCAAGAGCAAAAAGCCAAGAAAGGAAGATTTAAGTGAATACCGTATTGGTTGGTATGCAGTGGGGGGATGAAGGAAAGGGCAAGGTAATTGACGTCCTTTCTAAAAGAGCAGATTATGTTGTACGCTATCAGGGCGGTAATAATGCCGGCCATACTGTAGTCGTAGGCAAGAAAGAGCATATATTCCATCTTATCCCTTCTGGAATATTACATTCCGGAATAATTTGTTGTATCGGTAATGGTGTAGTAATTGATCCTGATGTGTTGAAGCTCGAATTGAAAGATTTAGAAAAAAACGGCATTGATTTTAGTAAGCGTTTTAAGATTTCCACCCTGGCGCACTTGATTATGCCGTATCATAAAAATTTAGATCAACTACGCGAGACTAAAAGAAAGAATAAGATCGGCACTACCGGCCGCGGTATTGGGCCATGTTATGCTGATAAGATTAACCGCTGCGGGATCCGTATGATTGATTTATTAAACGGGCGTGTTTTGAGGGATAAGCTTAAAGATAATTTAAAAGAAAAAAATGAGATTTTTAAGAAAGTTTACCGGCACCCGGGTTTTAATTTCCAAAAAATCTACCGTCAGTACCTTGATTATGGCAAATTATTCAAGCCGTATGTTTGTAATACCGCTGTATTATTAAATAAGGCCTGTAAAGATAAATTAGATATTTTGTTAGAAGGGGCCCAAGGAACTTTTCTGGATATTGATTTTGGAACTTACCCTTTTGTTACTTCTTCTTCGGCAACTTCAGGAGGTGCCTGTATAGGTACAGGCATACCACCGGTCAAAATCGATAAAGTTGTCGGCGTTTGTAAGGCGTATACTACCCGGGTGGGTGAAGGCCCATTTCCTACTGAATTTGCAGTAGATTTCGGTAAGTTTATGCGCGATAAAGGCAATGAATTTGGCGCAACTACCGGCCGGCCGCGCAGATGCGGCTGGTTTGATGCGGTAATTGCAAGGGAAGCTGTAATGCTTAATGGTATTACGGAGCTGGCGATTATGAAAATGGATGTACTTGATGGTTTAGAAAAGATAAAAATTTGTATTGCCTATAAGTATAAAGGTAAAGTAATTAAAGAATTCCCGCATGATTTCGAAATGTTAAACGGGGCTATACCAATTTACAAAGAGATGGTAGGTTGGCCAAATCAGGAAAATAAGCCGTGTTCTTTTAAAGAGTTACATCCTAATGCCCGGGCCTATCTTTTAGAATTACAAAATCTGCTTGGGGCAAAAATAACCATGGTTTCTATAGGCTCTGCCAGGAAATCTACTATTTTTATCTAAGTGGTTGAGGATAAAACACTTGACTATAATTAAGGGTTGTGTTATATTTAAGTCTCAATAAATAGGCAAGAGGACTATGGTTTACAATCGAATAGCCAAGCTAAGGAGAGGTAAAATGAAAAACAATTTACTTAAAATCACATTAACTTTATTTATAACTTTTAGTTTAGCAGGCTGTACTTTTATTTTTCAAAAAGGCAGGCGCTCTGATCTTCAAAGAATCGATGAACTAAGCGCTCAGCTTGATGAACTTTCCCGCTCAAGAGGTTTGCTTGAGCAGAAACTTGGCCAGGAAATAAATGATAAGCAGATAAAACTTCAGATGATGGAGAAAGGCTTAGTAATTACCGTCGTGGGGGATCTTTTATTTGATTCAGGGAAAGCTGAAATTAAGCCTGGAGCGTATCCTTTACTGGAAAAAGTTTCTTCGATATTAAAAAATAACATGCTTAAGTTTAATGTGGGTATTGAGGGCCACACAGATAATGTCCCGATTCAACGTTCTGGCTGGAAATCTAATTGGGAGCTTTCGACTTCCCGCGCTTTAAGCGTATTGCATTATTTGGTAAATGATCAGGGGATATCTCCTGAGCGCCTTTCAGCGATCGGGTATGGCGAATATCGCCCGGTGGCTTCCAATGAAACCAAAGATGGCCGTAAGCAGAATCGCAGAGTAGAAATAGTTATACTTCCCAATGTTACTAAAGTAAAGGGTAATTCTGCGAGATCAAGCGATTTAAAAGAACCTCAAGGTAACCTTAAATAAATATGAGTTTTAATCTAAATGACGCACTAAAAAACCGTATAGTAATTATTTTAGCGGTACTTTTGGCAATATTCTTTTTTGCCTCACTTAGTTCCTGTAATAGCGCTATGCGTCAGAAGGCCGGCCGTGATAAAGAGATGGCTGCGCGCCTGGCGCTGGAAGAAAAAATGAGTAAGTTTTCGCAAGACAGGTCAGCCTTAGAGGAAAAAGCTAAGGCGAAAGAAAAAGAGGCGCAGGAATTAAAGGCTGCGTTTGAGAGTGTCAATAAATCATTGGTTGGAGAGCAGTTGATAAATCAGAGTTTAAAAGAAGAGTTGCAAAAGGTAACTAAGCTTAAAGAAGCCCTGGAAGAGGATTTGAAGCAAGCAAAGGAAGACGGGAAAAAAAATAAAAAATGAAATAAAGGGAGGTCAAAGTTCGCGTTAACAGTTTTGAAGATAAGGGGAGAAATTCCCCTTTTTTATTAGAGGGAGGCAGGGATGAAGAAAATGCTGAAGAAATTAAAAGAAATACGAATGAAAATTATTTCTAAGGTAGGTTCTAAGGTAAAGATAAAGAAGAAGCAGACGTTTGAGAAAAAGATAAATCGCCAGATTAATAAAGAAATTCCCAGCTTTCATGAAACTGCCATTGCTAATACAAAATTTTCTCATTCAGAGAGCCCTTCCTTTAGCCGTACTATGGCTCAGGAATTACCTCCTTCCTATGATCAGGACAGAATTATTTTGCAGGTACGCGACCCGCGCTGGCTGCATTCATACTGGGAGTTAAGGACGCAGACTATCGAAGCAGTAAAGAATAAGTTAGGGGATGATTTTTATCGTGCTAAAAAAGTTTTAAGAATTTATGACGTTAGCAATATTATGTTTAATGGTTCTAATGCAAATAGATTCTTTGATATTGCAGTTAATGATTTTGCTAACAGCTGGTATATTGATACTGCAGGCCCGGGCCGCTCTTGGTGCGTAGATCTGGGATTAATGCTTCCTGATGGCAGGTTTATTACTATCTTACGCTCTAATGTCGTTTCTACTCCTTTAGACGGGCCTTCATGGATTACTGATGAAGAATGGATGATTCCCGATGATATGTTCGCCAGGCTTTATGGAATGGGTTTTGGCCTAGGTAGAAGCTCACCGGTAGGGGGCGCTTGGCAGGAACGTATTAAACAAGGGCTATTTAGTTCAGGGTTATCTTCGAGCCCGGTAAAAAAAATAGTTAAAGAAAGAAATTTTTGGTTAAAAGTTGATTGTGAATTAATTGTTTACGGGGCAACAGAGCCTGATGCAAAAGTAACAGTGCAGGGGGCCCCGATTAAGTTAAGGCCGGATGGTACTTTTACCTTGCGTTATTATTTGCCCGACGGAAAACAAGTAATCCCGGTTAGGGCAACTTCGGCGGATAATTTGGAAGAGCGCACTATTACTCCAACCGTAATTCGAGAAACCAAATAATACTTATGCCTAAAGGATACCTTTGTTTAGTTCTACACGGCCATTTGCCTTTTGTACGCCATCCAGAACACGAAGATTTTCTGGAAGAAGACTGGCTTTATGAAGCAATTACCGAAACTTATGTCCCATTAATTTCTGTTTTTGAAGGGCTCGTTCGTGACGGTATAGATTTCCGTATCACTATGACTTTAAGCCCTACGCTTATTTCTATGTTGGCTGACCCCTTGTTAGAGGAGCGTTACTTAAAGCATATAAATAGGCTTATTGAATTATCCCAAAAAGAAATAGAAAGGACTAAGTGGCAGCAAGATTTTAAAAATCTGGCAATAATGTATTTTAACAGGTTTTCGCATGCGCGGGATACCTTTCAGAAATATAATTGTAATCTGGCTAATGCTTTTAAGAAATTTCAGGATTTAGGCAAGCTTGAGATAATTACTTGCGGTGCTACGCATGGATTCTTCCCGTTGATGGATGTTTGCCGGGATTCGGTACGCGCACAGGTTAAGGTAGCGGCTAATCATTATCAGGATACTTTTGGCAGGAGGCCGCAGGGTATTTGGCTGCCGGAATGCGGATATTCTCCTGGACAAGATGTAATACTAAAAGATGCGGGTATCCGTTACTTTTTTACTGATTCTCACGGCCTGCTTCATGGTACCCCTCGGCCAAAATATGGGGTATTTGCTCCGGTTTATTGTAAAGGGTCAGGAGTAGCTGCCTTTGGCCGTGATTTAGAATCTTCAAAGCAGGTTTGGTCTTCTATCGAGGGATACCCCGGTGATTATAATTATCGGGAATTTTATCGTGATATTGGTTTCGATTTAGAGTTTGATTATATTAAACCGTACATTCATCCTGATGGTGTGCGTATTAACACAGGGATAAAGTACTACCGTATTACCGGCACAGGCAATCATAAGGAGCCTTATGTTGCGGAGTGGGCTTCGTTGCGCGCAGCAGAGCATGCGGGTAATTTTATGTTTAACCGTCAGAAACAGGCTTCTTACCTTAATGATCTGATGGGCAAGCCTGCCATTATTGTTTCTCCCTATGATGCCGAGCTTTTTGGGCATTGGTGGTATGAGGGCCCGATGTGGCTTGATTTTTTATTCCGCAAAGTTGCCTGTGATCAGAACGAAATCAGCATGATTACTCCTTCTGAGTATTTAAACCAGAATCTGCGTAATCAGGTAATTACTCCATCATTATCCAGCTGGGGTTATAAAGGCTATTCGGAAATGTGGCTGCAGGGGACAAATGATTGGATCTATCGCCACTTACATGTAGCTTCACAGCGTATGAGCGAATTGGCAAGGAGTTTTCCAGGCGCTCAAGGTTTACTTCGTCGTTCGTTAAATCAGGCTCTGCGTGAGTTATTGTTGGCGCAGAGTTCGGATTGGGCATTTATTTTAGGAACAGGGACACATACCAGTTATGCTATACGCCGCACTAAAGATCATCTTTTAAGGTTTAGCAAGATTTATGAAGATGTTAAGTCAAATAATATTGATGAAAATTGGCTAACTGACATTGAATATAAAGACAACCTCTTCCCCAATATAGATTATCAACTACATCGGTAGTATGCAGAATAATTCCAATATTCCTAAACACGTAGCTTTTATTATGGACGGTAACGGCCGCTGGGCTAAAGAGAGAGGTATGAGCCGGGCTTTCGGGCATCGTAAGGGTGTAGAGCGGGTTAAAGAAATTATCCGTGGCGCAAGCAAGCTCGGTATTCAAACAGTGACTTTTTTTGCCTTTTCAACAGAGAATTGGAACCGGCCCAAGAATGAGGTAAATGTTTTGATGCGTTATTTGGATAATTTTTTGAGTAAAGAGATTAAAGAGATGCATAAAAATAATATACGTTTTATAACAATTGGTCGATCTAGCCCTATACCTAAATACCTCCAGGCAAAGATTAAAAAGACGCAAGATGAAACGGCGGATAATACGGGCCTTACGGTTATTTTGGCTTTAAATTATGGGGGCAGGCAGGAGATCTTAGACGCTGCCAAAAAATTTTCCAAAGAAGCTTTAGCTGGGAAAATTAATCCGGAAAATTTAGATGAAGAAAAATTTAGGAGTTATTTTTACGCCGCAGATATACCTGATCCTGATTTATTAATCCGTACAAGTAACGAAATGCGCATTAGTAACTTTTTACTTTGGCAGCTTTCTTATTCTGAGTTTTATTTTTCCCATAAATGCTGGCCGGATTTTGGAATTGATGAGTTAAAGGAAGCTATTAAGGAATACCAGAAAAGGGAAAGAAGGTTCGGGGGCATAAATGTTAATTAAGAGAATAATAAGTTCTGTGGTACTTATTAGTATTGTCACAGGAGTAATCTTTTTCGATTGGTTATGCGGTTTAGTAGTAACCCTTTTTATTATTGTAGGATTATATGAATATTTTCTGATGCTTGAAAAAAAAGGAATTCATATTTATAAATATTTCGGTATCGGAATTGGTGCGATCATTCCTTTGTCGATTATGTTTAAATTTGAGCCGACTAAAAATTGGGAGCTGCTTTTTATCGTTTTAGCTTTATTTTCCCTTATAGTTATGCAGTTTAAACGCAGGGATAACTCCGGGGTAATTGTAGATATTTCTACCACGCTTTTCGGTATACTTTATGTTTCCTGGTTTTTTAGTTTTATTATAAAAATAAGGTATTTACCCGACGGGCTAGGAAATTTAGCCGCCCTGTTATTAATTACAAAACTGGGGGATATCGGGGCATTTTTAGTTGGCAACAGGTGGGGAAAACATCCATTAATTCCGCGTATTAGCCCGAAGAAAACAGTGGAAGGAGCTTTAGGCAGCCTATCTTTTAGTATTTTAGGGGCAATAGCCAGTAAATCATTTTTGCCTTTTAATTACATACAATTGCTGTTAATTGCAATTGGATTAAACATATTAGGGCAATTAGGCGATCTTTCAGAATCTCTGCTTAAAAGGGACTGTAAGGTTAAGGATTCCGGGACTATATTTCCGGGTATGGGTGGAGTATTAGATGAAATCGATAGCCTGCTCTTTAGTGCCCCGGTATTTTATTTTATCTTAGCACGATTATAAAATGAAAAAGATTGCAATTTTAGGTTCTAGTGGTTCAATTGGTCAAAATACGCTTGCGGTAGTAAGAAACCTGCCGCATAAATTTAAGGTTGAAGCTTTAAGCGTAGATTCCGATATTGTTAAATTAAAACGGCAGATAGATGAATTTCACCCGCGCCTGGTATGCGTAAGAGATAAACAGAGCGCCTATAAGTTACGAGCCGGCGTTGGATCTTCGATAAAAATTTTCTGTGGCGAGGAAGGGCTTGATGAAATGATTAAGGATAAGCAAATAGAGCAGGTAATGTTTGCTATTTCTGGCGCTGCTGCGTTGGTTCCTTTAATCAACGCTATTAAGTCCGGTAAAGATATTGCTTTAGCTAATAAAGAAGCAATAGTTATGGCTGGGCCGATAATTATGCGTTTGGCAGAAAAGCATAAGGTTAAGATTTTGCCGGTTGATAGTGAGCAGTCAGCTATCTGGCAATGTTTAGGTGGGTTTAGTCAAACCAATGTTAGGCAGATATATTTAACTGCTTCCGGCGGACCGTTAAGGAGCTTGCCGCGCAATAAATTTGAGCAGGTTACTATAGAGAGAGTATTACGGCACCCTCGCTGGAAAATGGGTAAGAAGATTACAGTAGATTCGGCAACCTTAATGAATAAGGGCCTTGAGCTGCTTGAGGCGATGTTCTTGTTTAATTTAGGGGTAGAAAAGATAAAGGTGTTAATTCATCCCGAGGCACTTATTCATTCCATGGTTGAATTTAATGATGGGGTAATTATGGCACAGCTCTCGGTTACGGATATGCGTATACCTATTCAATATGCCTTAACTTATCCACAGCGTATTCCAAATTCTATTATTGGAATAGATTTCTATCGGTTAAATAAATTGCATTTTGAAAAACCGGACTTAAAAAAATTCTCTTCTCTAAGGCTTGCTTATCAGGCCGCCAAAGACTTAGGGACAATGCCCGCAGTATTAAATGCGGCTAATGAGGAGAGTGTAAATAATTTCTTAAACAAGAAGATAAATTTTTTAACTATACCGAAAATAGTGGATAATGTAATGCAGCGTCACCAAAAAAAAGCTAATCCTAACCTAAAGGATATTCTGTCTGCCGATGCTTGGGCTAGAGAGGAAGCTATGCGCCTTGCTCAGTAACTTTAACTAAATATGATCTCTGTCCTTATTTTTATCTTAATTTTAAGCCTGCTTATTATTGTACATGAATTTGGGCATTTTTTCGCCGCCCGCAAAAATGGTGTGCGCGTTGAACAATTTTCCTTAGGTTTTGGGCCGCAGATTTTTAAGAAGAAAATTGGGGATACTGTGTATAGCATAAGCCTTATTCCTTTAGGCGGCTATGTTAAAATGGCAGGCGACAGTCAGCTGGAATATAAAGGAGCGGATTATGAATATCTTGCAAAATCTCCCGGAAGAAAATTCCAGATTATTTTCTCCGGGCCGTTTTTAAATTATATCCTGGGATTTTTATTTTTTTGGTTTATTTTCTTTATCGGTTATCCTAGCCTTAGCTCTAAAGTTGGAGGATTAATCGATGGTTATGGCGCTAAGGAAGCAGGCCTTCAGGTAGGCGATAAAATTATCTCAATTGAAGGTAAAAAAGTTGATTTTTGGGAGGATCTTCAGCGTAGAATCCAGGAAAATAAAACAAAACCCAGAGTTGTAGTTGGGGTCCTGCGCAACAATAAAGAATTAAAATTTAATGTTTTGATTAAAGGTAAAGTTATTGATGACAAGCTAGGTAAGCAGCGTGTTTTAGGGATTATTGGTATTTCTCCTTTTGATGAAATAGTTGAAGTGAAGCACGGTTTTTTTGAGTCGGCGTATTTTGCTGTTAAAAAAACCATTGATTTAACTATTGCAACCTATGAAGGCTTGTGGGGCTTAGTCAGCGGTAAGATGTCAATGCGTGAATCTATGACTGGGCCGCTAGGAATATTTTTTATTACTTCCAAGGCGGCAAAATTAGGATTGATTGCAGTATTACACTTGATTGCTGTGTTAAGCGTAAGCCTTGCAATATTTAATCTTCTGCCTTTGCCTATTTTAGATGGTGGGCATTTATTTTTGTTGGGTGTAGAAAAACTAAGGAAAAAAGTTTTGGGGGCTAAGGCGGAAGAGATAATCAATAACGTCGGTTTTACGCTTTTAATTACTCTTGCCTTATTTGTTACCTACAATGATGTATTAAGGTTTTACGGAGATAAGTTTAGCAAGTTAATTACCAAATAATATGGAAATAAAGAGAAGAAAGTCTAAGGTTGTTAAGATTGGTAAAGTTTTAATGGGTGGAGAAAATCCCATTGTTATCCAATCAATGGCTAAGACAAGAACCTCGGATGTGGATAGTACTGTCAGGCAGATTAAGCAATTGGAGGCTGCGGGTTGCCAGATCGTGCGCTTAGCGATTAAAGATTCATCAGATGCAGCAGCTTTAAAAAAAATTAAAGCTACGGTTAAGATTCCACTGGTTGCTGATATTCATTTTTCCTATCGTTTGGCTATTGCTGCTATTGAAAATGGCGCCGATAAAATCAGGCTAAACCCGGGAAATATTGATAACCTAAAAGAGGTTAAAACAGTTATTTCCGCATTAAAAGCAGCTAAGATCCCTTTACGAATTGGGCTTAATAGCGGTTCAGTAAAAGATATTGGCCCCAGGAAGACTTCGATGACTAATAAGTTGGTGGCTACATGTCTGGGTTATGTTAAGATGATTGAGAGGGAAAAATTTAATAATATAGTAATTTCACTTAAAGCAAACAATGTTTTGGATACGATCCAGAGTTATCGTAAGATATCTGACCTCTGCGATTATCCCTTGCATTTGGGGGTTACAGCCACAGGCTCTCCTTATAGCGGTATTATTAAGTCTAGCGTTGCAATAGGTGCTTTACTGCTAGAGGGTATTGGTGATACAATAAGAGTGTCGCTTACGGATAATCCGGTAGAGGAGGTAAAAGCAGCCAAATGTATCTTGGAATCATTAGGGCTGCGCCGAAGCGGAATTCAAATAATCAGTTGCCCCACTTGCGGCCGTTGCGAAGTAGACCTGATAAAAATAGTTAAAGAATTAGAAGATAAATTGGCTGGCCAGAAGCTTAAGAAATTCGTCCATCCTTTAAAAATAGCTGTAATGGGTTGTGTGGTTAATGGGCCGGGCGAAGCAAAAAGTGTAGATTTGGGGATTGCTTTCGGAAAAAAAGAAGGAATGTTGTTTTCGCATGGCAAAATAGTCAAGAAAGTATTAGCAAAAGATTGCGTGCGTATTTTATTACGAGAAATTAAATTAAGGACACTTGAGCGCTAATTAGTGCTCAACGAATTAACAGCTGGCTACAACACAGGCATCCTGAGCTTTAGAGGAATTGTGGCGTGTTGTGTTAGAACACAAGGAGAAAATATGGCGCATCATACATTAAAAAGCAGGGTACGCGAGGACTTTATTGCAAGATACAGCTATATTTTACAGAAGAGTTCCGGAGATAAAGCTGAAGTAGCAGAAGTAGTCAGGAATATTCTTGAGGGTATTTTAAGCCAGCCGCGTGGTCCGCTTAAGGAGCAGGAGAGAGATACTATTATTAACGAATTGGTTGATGAATTTTCAGGGTTTGGTCCTATTGAAAAATTAATGATGGATCCTGATATTACGGAAATTATGATTAATGGCACGCAAAATGTATATGTAGAAAAGCAGGGGAAAAAACAATTGACCAGTATTAAATTTGATAGTGATCAACAGCTAATGTATATTGTCCAGAAGATTTTAGCCCCCACAAGGAGGAGGGTCGATGAGTTATCCCCTTATACTGATGTCTGTCTTTCCGATGGTTCGCGCGTAAATATTATTATTCCGCCCCTTGCTTTAGACGGCCCAACAATAACTATTCGTAAATTCCTTAAAAAAATTATAAAAGCCGAGGATCTTATTGAATTAGGCACCTTTGATAGAAGAATGGCAGATTTTCTGATAGCATGCATTAAAGCTAAAGTTAATATGGTATTTGCGGGTGCTACCGGAAGCGGAAAAACTACTACGGTAGGCGTACTTTCCAGTTATATCGGCAATGACGAGCGTACAATTACTATTGAAGATACAGCTGAGCTGCATTTGGCTCAAGATCATGTTGTCAGGCTTGAAACAAAGCCGGCTAATATTGAAGGAAAAGGCGAGATTACCATCAGGGATATTTTCCGCAATACTCTGCGCATGCGTCCCCAGAGGATTATCTTGGGTGAAATAAGAGGGGCTGAAGCTTTAGATATGCTTCAGGCAATGTGCTCAGGCCACAATGGGGCTCTTTCAGTCATTCATGCCAATACCCCCCAGGAGGTTCTGCATCGTTTGGAGACAATGATTTTGATGTCCGGGATACCTATAACCTTAGAAGCAATACATCGTCAGATTTGCGCAAGCCTACATTTAATTATCCAACAGGATCAGCTTGCCGATGGCTCGCGTAAAATTACCCGTATTACCCAAGTAAACGGGTTAAAAAACGGATGGGTGAACTTGGAAGATCTTTTCTACTATGAGATTAGTAGTGTTGTTGAAGAAGGCAAGGTCTATGGTTCTTTTAAAACTACCGGGGTAGAGCCGGCATTCTATCAGTTATTTGCTAAAAGAGGAGTTAGTTTATCCAAAGAAATTTTCAAAAAGGATTAAAGATGTTTTGGACAAAAGTTTTTATCCCCACGCTAAAAGAAACACCTAGGGAGGCGGAATCATTAAGCCATCAATTATTATTACGCGCCGGTTTCATCCGTATGCTTATGGCGGGGGCGTATACTTATCTTCCTTTGGGCCTGAGGGTTTTAGAAAAAATTCAGGGAATAATCCGTCAGGAGATGAATGCCTGTGGCTCAAGCGAATTGCTCCTGCCGGCTTTACATCCGCTTGAGCTTTGGCAAAAAACAGGCCGTGATAAAGATTTAGGCGAAGTAATGTTAAAGCTTAAAGACCGCCGCGGAAGAAATATTGCGCTCGGGCCAACGCATGAAGAAGTTATTACGGATTTAGTAAAAAATAATATTTCAAGCTACAGGCAACTGCCTTTAATCTTATACCAGATTCAGACAAAGTTCCGCGATGAGATACGGCCGCGTTTTGGTTTAATTCGTGCCTGTGAATTTATTATGAAAGATGCTTATAGTTTTGATCAGGATGAAGCAGGCTTGGATAAAAATTATCAATTAATCTATGAAGCGTACAAGCGGATTTTTTCCAGATGCGGTTTAAAAACTTTGATTACCGAAGCTGATTCCGGTGTTATGGGCGGTAAAGTTTCGCATGAATTTATGGCAGAGGCTGCGCTTGGCGAAGATGTAGTATCGGTGTGCCCAAAATGTAAGCTGGCTATGGTTTTTAAAGAAGAAAATTCCTGCCCTAAATGTAAGGCAGGGATGGATAAAGTTAATACTATTGAGGTTGGCCATATATTTAAGCTGGGTTTAAAATACAGCCAGGCAATGCAGGCAAATTTTTCTGATATCAAGGGTTTACTTAAGCCGGTAGTTATGGGTTGTTATGGCATCGGCGTTTCGCGTTTGATTTCTGCAGTAATTGAACAGAATAATGATGCCGATGGGATTATCTGGCCGAAAGAAATTGCTCCTTTCCAAATTATAATCTTACCCTTAGACATAACTAACCATGCAATTATGCAAGAGGCTTTAGATTTCTATAAACAGATTAGTAGCGCGGGGTACTCAGTGCTTCTGGATGATAGGGATGAACGCGCTGGAGTAAAATTTAAAGATGCAGATTTGATTGGTATACCATTGAGCATCGTGATTGGTAAAAAGAGTATTGATGAAAGAAAGATTGAATTAAGGATTCGTAAGACCAAGGAAACGCTCCTTATTTCTAAGGAAGAGGCACTGCAATCTATTGCGAAATTAGTAACCGATTAGGAATAGGGAAGGGAGATTATGAATAACCACCTAGAGGCTGTAAAAGAAGACATATTAAATAAATTAAAATCAAGAGAAGATGAGCTTAGGGCTAATTTTGGCAAAGAGGATCGTTCGATATTTCAGCGTACGATAGAGGCTGCTTTTAAGTCTGTTATAAAAGAGAATAAAATTAGCCTTAATCGTCAGGAGCAAGAAGAGCTTTTGAGCGAAATAATAACCTATTTTCTTGGCTTTGGGCCGATTGAGAAATTGCTTAAAGATCAGAGCGTTACCGAGATTATGGTTAATGGGCCGCATCAGGTCTACGTTGAACGTAGTGGTAATTTAGAGCTCACCGACATTACTTTTAATGATGAAGCCCAGGTATTATATCTTATTGAAAAAATCATTTCGCCTGTAGGCAGAAGAATTTCAGAATTTGAGCCTTTTGTAGACGCTCGGCTTAGGGATGGCTCGCGCGTCAATATAGTCAGATCTCCGGTTTCAAGAATAGGGCCGTTATTGACTATTAGAAAATTTTCCTATAGCGTTTTACGCATAGAAGACATTATTAAATTAGGTAGCCTTAATTTTTCTGCTGCTGAATTTTTGAAGGCATGCGTAATATCCCGCCTGAATATATTAATTTCCGGCGGCGCAGGTACGGGAAAAACAACATTTTTAAATGCCTTAATTGATTTTATTCCCGAGAATGAGAGGTTGATTACTATAGAGGATACCCGGGAATTAATGATCAATAGAAAACATACCGTGCCAATGGAGACCCGGCCTTTTAATATCGAAGGCAAGGGTGAGATTAGTATAAGGGATTTGTTTAAAAATGCGCTACATATGCGGCCGGACAGGATTATTGCCGGCGAAGTAAGGGCAGGTGAGGTTTTGGATATGATCCAGGCAATGAGCACCGGCCACGAGGGGTCTATGACTACTTTACATGCCAGCTCACCTTTAGAGGCCTTAGATCGTCTTGAGATTCTGGCTTTAATGGGCAGCAGTAATATGTCCAGTGAAGTTGCAAGGAGACAGATTACTGGAGCACTAGATTTAGTCGTTTACTTAACCAGATTTCCGGATGGTTGCCGAAGGGTTACTCAGATTAGTGAAGTCATAAAATCAAAAGAATATTCCATACAGGATATTTTCGTTTTTGATGAGGATTCTAAGAGCCTTAAACCGACAAAGATAAAGCCAAATTTTTATTCCAAACTAACCAAAATATCTGGTTATACAAGTAAAGATTTCTAGAGAAGGAAAAGTTTTGATAAAAGAAGATTTAATTGAAAAGTTAGAAAATCTAATTTCTATCTGTTTTAGTGCCAGAAATGTAGAGTTTATTGATTTAATTTGTAGGCAGGAGGGTAGGAAATTAGTTTTAAGAATTTTGGCAGATTATCCGTTTGGCGGGATAACGCTGGATGAATGTGCCTTGCTTAACCGTCAGCTCGGAAGCTTGTTGGATGAAAAAAATTTAATTGATAGCGAATATGTCCTTGAAGTTTCTTCCCCTGGTCTTGACCGTTGTCTTAAGACGAAGAAAGATTTTTTAAGGAGTTTAAATAAAGAGGTAGTTTTTTTTCTCAATGATTTAATAAATGGTAAATGTCAGTGGCAAGGGGAAATTATTAAAGTTGATGATAATGTATCTATCGAGACGCTTAAGCAAGTTTTAGTTATCCCATTAACAAAGATAAATAAGGCGCAATTAGTAATAAAAGAAAGTTAAAAAAGAGGACCCCACGGATTTCGCATCTGTATTTTTATTGGAAAAATACTTAAGGAAGCCAGGGGTTAATTCGTCCGCCACCGAATCAATGGCGGACTCATCAAACTGGAGAATAAAAAAATGAGTCAAGAATTATTAGCAATTATTGAGCAGATTGAACGTGAAAAAGGAATTAAAAAGGAGATTATGCTTGAGGCAGTAGAAAGCGCTATGCTTAGCGCTGCCAAAAGAGTTATAGATTTAAAGCCGGATGAGGAATTTAAAGTTCAGATTGACCGGGCAACTGGAGAAATTCGCGCTTTTTGTAATAATGAACCGTTTACCAATATTGATTTTGGCCGTATTGCCGCATCTACTGCCCGTCAGGTAATTATCCAGAAGATGCGCGAGGCAGAGAAAGATGTAGTCTTTGGTGAATTTCAAAGCCGGGTAGGAGAAATTGTTAGCGGTACGGTTTATCGTTTTGAAAAAGGAAATGTTGTCGTTGATCTTTTGGGTAAAGCCGAAGGGATTTTGCTTAAGCGTGAACAATCCCCTAAAGAAGAGTTTAAGCAGGGACAGCGTATCCGTGCATACGTTGTCGAAGTAAAAAAAGATACCAAGGGGCCGCAGATTATTTTATCGCGCGCCCACCCTAATTTAGTTAAAGAGTTATTTGAACTAGAGGTTCCTGAGATTTATGAGGGTATAGTCGAGATCAGGGGGATAACTCGCCAGGCCGGAGAGCGCACTAAAATTTCAGTTTATTCAAAGAATGAAAAGGTAGATGCAGTGGGTGCTTGTGTTGGAATGCGGGGAAACCGTGTAAGAAATATTGTCAATGAATTGCAGGGAGAGAAAATCGATATTGTGCGTTTCAATGAGGATTTACGTGAATATATCAAAGCAGCTCTTTCTCCGGCTAAGATCGCAGAAATAAAATTAGATAGGGAGAAAAATAAGGCTGAGGTCGTTGTTGAGGATGACCAGCTTTCTTTAAGTATCGGCAAACACGGCCAGAATGTACGCCTGGCTTCGAGGTTAGTTGGCTGGGAGTTAGACATTCGTACTAAGAGTATGATCGCTGCCGAGGCTCTGGGAGGGAAAACAGAAGAAAAAACTGCTGTTGGAGTAGGGTTAGATAGCAAGCCAGATGGGCTTAAGGTAAAGAAAGCCAGGAAGGCAACAAAGAAGGAAACCAAGAAAGCAGTCAAAAAAGAAACAAAAAAAGAAGGGGTTTCTTTAGAAGGCCTCTCAGGGGTAGGTGCAAAGCTTATTGAAAGTTTAAAAGAAGCACAAATTAAGAGTATAGATGATATAATTAAAGCCAAAGTAGAAGGGCTTACAAAAATTAAAGGTATTGGAGAAAAGAAAGCACAGAAAATTATTGCTGAAGCAAAGAAGTTATTGTAATTTTTTTCTAATATAAGACGGAGAAATTATGTCTAAGGCAAAGAAAGAGAAAAGCGCCACAAAGAAAATAACTAAACCTAAAATAACTGCTCACAAGCGCCTAGCGGCCTCTCTGATCGGGCCGGGTAAAACTGAGGTAAAAACGAAAAAGGTTTCTCCTATCTCACATGCTGTAAAGCTTAAGCCTACAGCCAAGCCGCTTAAGACAAAGACGGCGGCAATAAAAAAGGCAAAGAAAGAGATTAAGCCCGCTGTTAAACATGAGCCAAAAGTTGAAATCAGGGTAGTAGCCAAACCTGAGGCCAAGGTTGAAATTAAGCACATAGTTAAACCTGCTCATAAGCCAACGACTTTACCTGCTGCGCACAAGCACGTACCGGTCTCTCCGCCCAGAAAGGGCGCATTTGGCACTCCTCTCAGCCAAGGTGCCATGAGGCCACCTGATGTAGGCCAAACCACTGTCCTTAAACCAGAAATTGCTCCTTCTGCCGCCAAAGTTACTGTCCCGGATAAAGAGATTGAGCTTGAGCTTCCTATTACAGTAAAAGACCTGGCAATAAAATTACAGGAAAAGTCATCTGTCCTTATTAAGCATCTTATGGGTATGGGGGTGATGATTGGTATTAATCAGGCTTTGGATGAAGCTACTTTAAATAAACTATGTTTAAAATATAATTTTGGTATTAAAAAAGCTCCTGATGTTGAAGAAATAGCTTTAGAGGAGCATAAGAAAATAGATCAGCCTGATAATCTTAAAAACCGTTCGCCCATAGTTACTTTTATGGGCCATGTTGACCACGGTAAGACTTCTTTACTTGATGCTATACGTAAAACTAAAGTTACTGAAGCAGAGCATGGAGGGATTACTCAGCATATTGGTGCTTATCGCGTAAGCCTTGCGCAGGGTGAGATTACTTTCTTAGATACTCCCGGCCATGAGGCATTTACTGCGATGCGTGCCAGAGGCGCACGTATAACAGATATCGTAGTTTTAGTTGTAGCTGCTGACGACGGAATTATGCCTCAGACTAAGGAGGCAATTGATCACGCACGTGATGCCGGAGTAGCAATCATCGTTGCGATAAATAAAATAGATAAGCAGCAGGCCAATATCGATATTGTTAAAAAACAACTATCAGAAGCAGGTCTTGCTGCTGAAGATTGGGGCGGAAAGACTATTACTGTGCCGGTTTCTGCTAAGACAGGTGAGGGAATAGATAATTTACTTGAAATGATTTTACTTCAGGCGGAAATTATGGAGTTAAAAGCAAATCCTGACCGCCTGGCTAATGGAGTGGTTATAGAAGCGAGGATGGCTAAGGGTAGGGGGCCGGTATCTACGCTCCTTGTGCAAAACGGCACACTACGCCTCAATCAAAATATAATCGTAGGTAATTTATATGGAAAGATCCGGGCGATGCTTAATGACCGTGGACAGGGGGTGACCAGTGTCGGGCCGGCAACTCCTGTTGAAGTTTTGGGAATAACCGGCATTCCTAATGTAGGGGAACAATTTTTTGTGATTTCAGATGAAAAGCAGGCAAAGAATTTAATAGAGACTCGAGTAGAAAAAGAAAGGCGAGAGCAGGTAAAAGAGGTAAAAAGGGTAAGCTTAGAAGATTTACATACCCAGATTGCTGAAGGACAAATTAAAGAATTAAAATTAATTATTAAGGCTGATGTCCAGGGTTCGCTTGAAGCAATCAAAGATACTTTGGAGAAGCTGAATGTTTCTGAAATAAAGGTAAGCATAATCCACATGGGCGCAGGAAATATCAATGCTTCAGATGTAATTTTGGCTATGGCCTCCGACGCGTTGATTTTAGGATTTAACGTTAATGCTGATGAACCGGCTAAAGAGCTGATTTCTAAAGAAGGCATTGAAGTAAAAATATATAATATTATTTATGAGTTGGCCAACGATATAAAGGCGGCTGTAGAGGGTATGCTTAGCCCGAGATTGAAGAAGTTATTCTTAGGTAAAGCTGAAGTAAGGAAAATGTTCAAACTTTCCCATTCAGGTATAATCGCCGGGTGCATGGTAACTAAGGGTAAATTCAACCGTAATTGCATGGTTACAGTGATGCGAAATGGAGAGGTTGCTTTTGAAGGCAAGATTTCAAGTTTGAAGCGTTTTAAAGATGATGTGCGCGAAGTCGGCGAAGGGTTTGAATGCGGGATAGCTATCGGTGGTTTTGCTCAGTTAATGGAAGGGGATATTATTGAAGCTTACGATATAGAAAAGATTGCTAGAAAATTGTAATGAAAACTCCTCGGCTTAAATTTATTTTTTATTTAAAAACTTAGGCTATGACTAAAAAACGTATATTGAGCGGAATGCGGCCTACGGGTAAATTGCACCTTGGCCATTTAGTCGGTGCTTTATCTAATTGGACAAGGCTCCAGGATGAATATGAATGTTTTTTTATGGTTGCGGATTGGCATGCCCTGATGTCGGAGTATGCCAATCCGGGTAATCTTAAAGAAAATATATTGGACAATATTATTGATTGGCTTGCTTGCGGGATTGACCCGGAAAAGGCCAATGTTTTTGTTCAATCACAGATAGCGGAGCACCTTGAACTCTATTTGATCCTTTCTTTGGTCACTCCGTTGGGATTACTCGAGCGTTGCCCTACCTACAAAGAACAGCTAAGAGAAGTATCAAATCGCGATTTAAGTACTTATGCCTTTTTGGGATATCCGGTTTTACAGGCCGCCGACATCTTGCTTTATAAGGCAGATATAGTGCCTGTAGGCGAAGACCAACTGCCACATTTAGAATTGGCCCGTCAGATTGTGCGCAAATTTAATCACCTCTATAAAACAGATTGTTTAATCGAACCCAATGCTTTGCTTACTAAAACTCCTCGACTCTTAGGGATAGATGGCCGTAAGATGAGCAAAAGTTACCATAATTTTATAGGCTTATCCGAAGAGCCGGAGGTTATCCGGAAAAAAGTTCAAAGCATGTTTACCGACCCAAAGCGTATCAGATCTAGTGACTCTGGGCACCCAGATAAATGTAATGTCTGTAGTTACTATACAGTATTTTTCCCTGAGATGGCTAAAGAGGCCAATGAGCGGTGCGTTAAAGCCCAAATCGGATGTACGCAATGTAAAAGAGAATTAGCCGAAAAATTAATTTGTTTGGTTGCCCCTATCCAGGAAAAAAGACGCATTTTGCGGGAAAAACCAGAACGTATTCGGGAAATATTGTCTTCAGGCACTGCCAGGGCATCTAAGGTGGCAAAAGAAACTGTTGCGCAGGTAAGGCAACTACTAGGGGTCTAATATGAATTATAAAATACGATTAGATATGTTTGAGGGCCCACTAGACCTTTTATTATATTTAGTGAAAAAAGATCATCTTAATATTTACGATATTCCTATTGCCAAAGTTACACAGCAGTATTTAGAATATATTAATTTTATGCAACTTTTGGATCTAAATATAGTAGGGGAATTTTTGGTAATGGCTGCTACGCTTATGCAAATAAAATCCAAGATGCTTCTTCCTGCCGAAGAACTGGCTGCGCAAGAAGAAGAAGATCCCCGCGCTGAGTTAGTTAAAAGGCTTCTTGAATATGAAAAGTTTAAACAAATTGCAGAAAACTTAAAAGCTAGAGAAACTAGCCAGCAGGAAGTCTTTAGGCGCCCTAAAAGTGAATTGCCTCAGGGGGTAAACAAAGAAGATAAAGAAGACGTTTATTTTGAGGCGAGTATATTTGATTTAATTAGTGCTTTCTCTCGGGCTTTGAAAGATGTACCGCGGGAAGTTTTTTATGAAGTAGTCAAGGATCAATTTACAGTTGAACAGAAGGTCCATGATATTTTACATTTATTGTTAATTCAATCAGAGATTAAACTTTCGGAATTATTCGTAAAGTCAAAAAGTAAGATAGAAATAATCGTAACTTTCCTTGCTATCTTAGAGCTTGCAAAGATGAAAGAAATCGTTGCCCGGCAGATGGCAGAATTTGAAGACATAATTATATTAAGAAACAAGGAAAATATCATACCTTATGAGCGAAGAGACCAGACGCACCCTGCTTAGGAGCAATCCGATTATCGCCGATGTTAAAGAATCCGAGGAAGATGTTGTTTTAAACATATCCTTGAGGCCGAAGAAATTTAGCGAATTTGTCGGCCATAAAGATATCGTTGATAATTTAAAAATAGCTATTCAGGCAGCCAGGCAGAGAAAAGAGCCGCTTGAGCATGTGCTTTTAAGCGGGCCTCCGGGGTTAGGTAAAACTTCCTTATCGCATATTATTTCGCATGAGATGGCTGCAAAAATAACCGCCACCAGCGGCCCGGCAATTGAGCGGGCCGGAGACTTAATTGGCATCCTGACTAATTTGGAAAAAGGAGACATCCTTTTTATTGATGAGATACACCGCTTATCAAAGGTGGTTGAAGAGTTTTTGTATCCGGCAATGGAAAGTTTCCAAATTGATTTTGTTATCGATAAAGGGCCGTATGCTAAAACAATTAAGTTTAACCTTAAGCCGTTTACTTTAATCGGAGCAACTACGCGTACAGGCCTTCTGGCCGCTCCACTTCGAGGAAGGTTCGGTATATTTTATAACCTTGATTTTTATAAAATTGAAGAGTTAGCTAAAATTATAAATAATTCAAGCCAGTTGCTTGGCGTCCAAATTGATGATGATGCTGCTCTTGAAATTGCTAAGCGTGCCAGAGGCACTCCGCGAATTGCTAACAGGCTTCTGCGCCGGGTGCGAGATTACGCTCAAGTGTTAAAGGTAGAAAAAGTCGATTCTGTTTTGGCTTCTAAAATTCTTAATGAGCTGGGAATAGATCAGGCGGGTTTTGACGAACTTGACCGTAAGGTTTTAAAATTAATCCTTGAGTCATTTGACGGTGGGCCGGTAGGCATCGAATCTTTAGCTGCCAGCCTTAATGAAGAAGTAGATACCATTGCCGATACAGTTGAGCCGTATCTTTTAAAAGCCGGCTATCTAAAACGTACTTCTCGTGGAAGGCTGGCTACGAAAAAGACCTTTGAACATTTTGGTTTAAAGTTAAATAAAGAGTAACAAGCTAAAGAGCAGTGGTTTGGCTTCAAGTAGTCAAAGCCACAAGCTAAAGAGCAATGCCTGCCTGCCGGCAAGGCAGGGTTTGGCTTCCGTCAGGCGGCCTAATTGGATAGGCCGGTGCACGCTTTTGTGCAGTAGCCAAAGCCTCAGGAAGAAATTTACTAGCCGCCTAAAGTAATGGATATTTTATTGCATATCTGCTGTGGTCCGTGTTTAATTTATCCTTTTAGCAGATTAAAGAAAAAATTTAAGATCAGCGGATTTTATTACAATCCTAATATTTATCCTTTTGAAGAATACAATAGGCGCAAAGAAGCCTTAGAGGTTCTAAAAGAAAATTTAAAGTTTGATGTCCAGTATCCTGAGTATCAACAATCAGATTATTTTCAGGCAATTATTGATAATGAAAACTCTCAAAAGCGGTGCTTAATCTGTTTTAATCTGCGCCTTAAGAAAACAGCTAAGTTCGCTAAAGATAACGGGTTCAAAATATTTAGTACGACATTATTAGTCAGTCCTTATCAGAATCACCAGTTACTTAGGGAATGTGGCAATCAAGTTGCCAAAGAAGCAGGCTTGGATTTTTATTACGAAGATTTTCGTGTTGGTTTTAAAGAAGGGGAAATAGAAGCTAAGGCTATGAGGATTTATCGGCAAAAATATTGCGGTTGTAAATTTTCAATAAGGCCAGGAATTATGAAGCCTAAACAATAATAAGTCGCCGGCCGAATTAATCCTGCGTTCTTAAGCAGGATCTGGAGAGGAAAATGAAGCTTCGAACATTCTTTATATTATTTTTCTGCTTATTGAATTCCAGTCTTTTATTGGCTGAAGACAAATTGCTTCCTGCTAAAGATTATTCCAAGCGGGGGGTTTGGGTATCGGTATTCTCTACAAAAAAGGCACTTTATTCAAAAGATGGAGTACGCAATTTGCTAGCAAGATGTAAAAAGGCAAAGGTAAATGAAATTTACTTGCAAATTTTTCAATCTGGTAATGCATATTATGATTCTAAAATTTGCGATAGATCAAAATATGATCAAATGGTTAAAGCTGCCGGCTTAGATACTTTGGATCTATTGCTCAGGGAGGCTCAGGAAAGCAATATTAATGTTTTTGCCTGGGTTAATGTTTTGAGTTTAGGCAATAACGATAAAGCGGATATTTTAACTAAATACGGCGGCTCTGTTTTGACTCGAGATCAATACCAAAGGCCTTCAAAAACTACATATAATATGGAGATAGACAAATATTGTTTGAGGGAGAATATGATATTTTTGGAACCCGGTGACCCTAGGGTAGAAGAGTACATTCTAACCATTATCAATGAAATTGTTAACCGTTATCCGTTAATTAGCGGAATACATTTAGATTATGTGCGTTATCCTTCGCCGGTGCCTTTTATTCCGGGAACCAGGTTTAATAAATACGGCTTAACTTATGGTTATGGAGTAAAGAATGTGGAGCGCTTTAAAGATAAGACCGGTTTGAATAGTTTAGATACGTTGAATAATGAGGATGAGTATTTAGCCTGGGATAATTGGAAACGCCAGCAGGTTACAGGTCTAGTGCGTAAGATTTCTAGCTTAGTTAAGGTTAAATCCCCCGGCCTTTTGGTTTCCTGTGCAGTTATTCCGTTAACTGAGCGTGCCTACAGCAACGCATTTCAGGACTGGTCGGGGTGGCTTGAAGACGGCCTTATTGATTATGTTGTGTTAATGGCTTACACCAAGGATAACCAATTTGCCAAAGAGATAGTCAAATCCGCTCTTGGCCATCGCGGCAAGGGTAAAATTTATATTGGAATAGGGTTATTCTTGATGAATAATAAATCTGACCTGTTTTTTAATCAATATCGCATGATTACTGATTTGTTTCCTGACGGATTAGTATTTTTTTCGATTGATGATTTAACTGATCAAGTAATCGGCTACCTAAATTAAAATTAGGGACAGCGAATATTTTTAAAAAATAAATAGTCGCTGTCCCTAATTATTATAATAATGATAAAACTTTCTGAATTTGATTACATGCTCCCTAAAGAGCTGATTGCTCAGTATCCTTTAGAAAAAAGAGAAGAGGCTCGGTTATTGATTGTAGACCGTAAAACAGGCCGGTTTAACCACGCTGTTTTTAAAGAGATCAATAGGTTTTTTAAAAAAGACGATTTATTAGTGCTCAATGATACCAGGGTTTTGCATTGTCGTCTAATAGGTAAAAAGGCAACCGGTGGTAAAGTTGAAATTTTATTGACCCGAAGGATTAACGGGACAACTTTTTCATGCCTTCTTCAGCCAAGCCGCACAAAAGTTGGGGAGAAGATTTTTTTTGCCGAAGGTTCGATTAAAGGGGTCTTAAGCAGCCGCGGCAAGATAAGTTTTAAACAGCCTGATGCAGATGAAATTTATAGTTTTGGCATTGTTCCTCTGCCGCCATATATAAAACGCGAGGTCCAAGATTTAGATAAGCTTTATTATCAAACGGTTTATGCCAAAAACGAAGGCGCGCTCGCTTCTCCGACTGCAGGCTTGCATTTTACAGAAGAATTGCTGAAAGAGATTCAGACAGAAGGATTAAAACTTGCTTATTTAACTCTGCATGTAGGCTTGGGAACATTTCGGCCGGTTAAGTGTGAAGATATAACCAATCATAAAATGGATCCGGAATATTTTCTAATTCCTGATGCAACCACGGTTTTACTTAACCGAACAAAAGCAAATAAGGGTAGAATTATTGCAGTAGGTACGACCAGCCTGCGGGCGCTAGAGACTTATTCGCTTGGGCAAAAAGAAGGTAATACCGATTTATTTATCTATCCCGGTTATAAGTTTAAATTAGTAGACTGTCTTTTAACTAATTTTCATTTTCCGATGACTACTTTATT
>CAZOSW010000003.1:23835-26192 GCA_964582765.1 uncultured Planctomycetales bacterium
ACAGTAAAAGGGTTAATGTTTAAAGACGTCCAAGAGGCAGGTGCCCAGATTATTTTGTCTAATGCTTATCATGTATTTTTGCGGCCCGGCATGGAGATAATTAGAAAAGCCGGAGGCCTGCATAAATTTATGGGCTGGGATAAACCGATACTTACTGACAGCGGAGGTTATCAAATTTTTAGCCTTGCGCTTTTTCGCCAGATACATGAACGGGGAGTTGAATTTCAATCACATATCGATGGCTCAAAACATTTCCTTACCCCAGAGGATATAATCGGAATTCAGGAAAATTTAGGCTCGGATATTATGATGCCGCTTGATGAGTGCGTGCATTATCCGTGTACACGCGATCAGGCAAAAATAGCCATGGAAAGGACAATTTCTTGGGCCAGAATTTCAAAGGCGGCCCGCCATAGCGATAAAGGGTTATTGTTTGGCATTGTTCAGGGCGCAACTTATGAAGATTTGCGGCGCGAATCTGCTAAGCGTTTAGTGGATATGGATTTTGACGGTTATTCTATCGGAGGAGTTTCTGTTGGCGAAAGCAGCAATGTAATATATAATATCCTTGAATTAACCGCCCAGTACTTGCCGGAAAGTAAGCCGAGGTATGCTATGGGCATTGGCTATCCGTTTGATATGCTGGAGGCAGTTAGCCGGGGCGTGGATATGTTTGATTGCGTAATCCCTACGCGTTACGGTAGAAACGGAACTGCTTTTACCTCTAGCGGTAAAATTATTATTCGTAATTCCGTTTATAGCGAAGATTTTGGCCCCTTGGATGAAAAATGCGGCTGTTATACTTGCAAGAATTTTTCCCGTGCATACTTAAGGCATTTATTTAACGCCAAAGAAATGCTGGGTCTTGTATTACTCAGCTTACACAATGTTTATTTCTTCTTAGATTTAATGCGGAATATCCGCCAGGCGATAAGAGAAGACAGGTTTAGCCAATTTAAACAGATATTCTTAATGGCTTATAATAATCAGATATGCGCATAGATATAATTACTATTTTTCCTAAGATGTTTTCTGCTGTTTTGAATGAGTCTATTATTAAAAGGGCACAGCAAAAAGGCAAGGTAAAGATTTTTACTCACGATTTAAGAAGTTATACTTTAGATAAGCATCGTAAGGTTGATGACCGGCCGTTCGGCGGAGGTTCTGGTATGGTTATCCAGGCGGAGCCGATTTTTAGGGCGATAGAGGCAATTAAGAAAAAAATTAAAGGTAAAAGTAAGGTTGTACTATTGTGCCCTCAGGGAAAACGGTTTAATCAAAATTACGCTAAAAAATTATCTAAGTGCGCCAGTTTAATATTTATCTGCGGACATTATGAAGGAGTGGATGAGAGGGTGAGGCTTTATCTAGCAGACGAGGAGATTTCAATAGGGGATTATGTTCTAACCGGAGGAGAGCTTGCTGCTATGGTGTTGGTAGATAGCGTAGTTAGGCTTATTCCGGGGGTATTGGGAGATAAAAATTCCTTGAATTTTGAGTCATTCGAAGGTAATCTATTAGAATACCCGCAATACTCCAGGCCAGCTAAATTCAGGAAATGGCAAGTACCTGAGGTTTTAGTCTCGGGAGCTCATGATAAAATCAGCGCCTGGCGCAAACTAGAGGCGTTTAAACGAACAAAGCTTAGGCGGCCGGATTTACTCCGTTAAGAGAGATGGCTAGGCCATCAGGCGGCTGTTAAGGTGTGTTTATTTAAAGATGAAAGCAATAGAAAGGAGTAGTAGTGAATATAAAATCAATTGAAGCAGGATTTGCTAAGAAAGAGATGCCAGCGTTTAATGTTGGGGATACAGTTAAAGTGCTCACTAGGATTCCGGAAGGGCCTGATAAATTCCGCCTGCATCCTTTTGAGGGCGTTGTGATTGCCAAAAAGGGGTCAGGGACTAAAATTAATTTTACAGTAAGAAAGGTTTCATTCGGCGAGGGGATTGAGCGCGTATTCCCGCTTTATTCTCCGGTTATCGATCGTATTGAACTTATTCGTTCCGGTAAGGTTAAGCGAGCTAAGCTTTATTATTTAAGAGGCAAAATTGGCAAGCATGCAACTAAGATAGAAGCCAAAGAAGAAAAAGTAAATTAGTGCTGGCATACGAAAGAAAACTAAAAGATCAAGGTTTTGATTTAATTATCGGTGTTGATGAAGCCGGCAGAGGCCCATTGGCCGGGCCGGTAGTAGCCGCAGCAGTGCTGTTAAAAAATTTTAGTTTTAATAATCGTATCGATGATTCGAAGAAACTAACTCCTTTAAGAAGAAAAAACGCATTTTTTGAAATAAAAAATAAATCTTTATACGCGATAACCGCGGTTGGACATAAGCAGATTGACCGGATCAATAT
>CAZOSW010000003.1:26292-56850 GCA_964582765.1 uncultured Planctomycetales bacterium
CCGACAGAACTGCATCGCAAAGTTTTAAAGGCAAGAGGTCCTGTAGCTATACATAGAAAGAGTTTCTTGAAGTGTCTAAAAAAAATTTAGAATTCGGAAAAGCTGTTGAGAAAGAAGCAGCAGAGTTTTTAAAAACAAAAGGGTATAAGATCCTCGAAGTAAATTATAAAACTAAACTTGGGGAAATTGACATAATCGCAAAAGATAAAAATACAATTTGTTTTGTGGAGGTTAAGGGGAGGCATTCTTTTAACTTTGGCTCGCCTTGTGAAGCAGTCTCGCTTAAGAAACAGGACCATATTGCAAAAGCGGCTCTTTATTATTTAAAACTTAATAATCTTTTAGGGTTTCCGGCGCGTTTTGATGTGCTTTCAGTTTTGAATAGAGACAATAAAGTCCAGATATCTTTAATTAAAGATGCTTTTGAGCTAAACACAAATTTTACTATTTAAAATTATGGCTTGGGCTACTACGCAGAGGCGTGCACCGGCCTCTCAAATAAGGCCGGGTGACGGAAGCCCAACCACGGCCTTTTGGCCTGTGGCTTTGGCCATTTTGTTTCCAAACCGTATTTTCTAAATTATGAAATATAAAACCGAAAGTTTAACTAAATATTTAAATGACCTCTCCGCAAAACTTCCTGCTCCGGGAGGAGGTTCTGCTGCGGCTTTAAACGCGGCAATGGCTGCAAGCCTTATCAGTATGGTTGTTAATTTTACTTTAGGGTTACCTAAATATGCCGCGTTTGCCAGAGAGCTAAGAGGTATTTTGATTAAATCTGAGAGATTAAGAGTGGATTTCTTAGATTTGGTGGATTTGGATGTAGAGGCTTATCAAAGTAAAAATATCAGGAAGGCAATAGACGTGCCTTTTATGCTTAGCCGTCTTTGTAATCAAGCAGCTAAATTATGTCCGCCTTTAATAAAAAAAGGCAATATTAATTTGATCAGCGATGTTGCGGTGGCCGCAGTTTTTTTAGAATCTGCTTTTGTTTGCGCTTGTTTTAATGTGGAGATCAATTTAAAAAATCTAGGTGATAAAAAATTGGCTCAAGGAATCAGGAAAGAGCTGAATAGGATGAATAAAGCTGTTGTAAAGATCCGTAAAAATACGGAGGGAAGCCTTGGCAAGATTATTAGAGGGTAAAATTGTTGCTGATAGAATTAAAGATGAGCTGAGAGTCCGCGTGCGGAGCTTAAAGCATGTTCCAGTTTTAGCGAGTATTATGATTGGAGAAAATGCCGGAGCTGAAACTTATGTGAAATCACAGAATAAAGTTGCTAAGGATTTAGGCATAGATTATCAGTTTCATAAACTGAAGGCCGGTACTTCAGAGGATGAATTAATTACATTTATAGAGGAGTTAAATTCAGATAAGTCAGTTAACGGCATAATTATTCTAATGCCGTTAACGGCCAAAATAGATTGCAAAAAGGTTATCCGGAATATTTCTCCGGATAAAGATATAGAGGGAATGCATCCGCTTAATATCGGTAAACTTTTACTCGGCAAGGCGCATATCATCCCTTGTGCAGCCGGTGCAGTGATGGAGCTATTAGATTCTACCGGAATAAATTTATACGGTAAAGAAACAGTAGTTGTAGGTTGGAGTGACATTGTAGGCAAACCGATTGCGATACTTTTATTAGAAAAATTAGCCTCGGTTAATATTTGCCATATTGGGACAAGTGATGCAGGGAATCTGGAAAAGCATGTTCGGCAGGCAGAGGTGCTTATTACAGCAGTAGGCAAAGCCGGATTAATCAAGGGCGAATGGATTAAGGAAGGCGCAACAGTAATTGATGTAGGGATTAACCGTGTTGGCGATAAGATTGTCGGAGATGTGGAATTTGAATCAGCTGTAAAACGTGCCAGCTATATTACTCCTGTGCCTGGAGGAGTAGGGCCATTGACCGTAGCCATCTTAATGCGCAACCTGGTTGAAGCAGCCAAACTTCAGCAGTAAGTTTTACTCAAATCAAAATAACAAGCATAAAAGAGCCGATAGACGGCGTTCGATAAAGAATTCGCTATTAGACTATCGGTTATAGACCATAGACTCTGAATCTATTAGTATAAAAAAGAAACGGCATATGTTGAGGCTCTTAGTCTTTAGCTTATAGGAATTTCCTATCAGCTACGAGCAAAGAGCTATGAACTAATAATATGACATTTAAAGAAAAAATACAGGCTGGAAGATTTCTAATCACTTCAGAGATCGGACCGGACAAAGGTATAGAGACGCAAAAATTACTGGATGAAGCAGGGCTTATCCGCGAAAAAGTAGATGCGATTAATGTTACGGATTTACAGAGCTCGGTAATGCGCTTAGGGTCATTGGCAGTAAGCTACTTGCTTAAGCAAAAAGGTTTTGAATCGATTTATCAGCTTACCTGCCGCGATCGTAATCGCCTAGCCCTACAATCAGATTTACTCTCTGCCGCCGCATTAGGGATTGAAAATGTTTTGATTACTACCGGAGACCATCCCAGCAAAGGGGACCATCCGCAGGCAAAGCCGGTTTTTGATTTAGATTCAGTGCAGTTATTGCAAGCGGCCAGAAGGCTAGAGATCGGTGAGGATATGAACGGCAATAAGTTAGTGGGTAAGGCGCCGAGATTTTGCCTGGGTGCAGTAGTTAACCCCGGGTCAGATCCGCTAGGGGCGCAGATTATGAAAATGGAGAAAAAAATAGCCGCAGGGGCAGAATTTTTTCAAACACAGGCGGTTTTTGATATAAGAACCTTCGAGAGTTTTATTTCTAAGATAAAACACATCAAGGTTCCGATTATAGCAGGTATTGTTTTATTAAAATCAGCAGTGATGGCTAACTATTTGAATAAGAATGTGGCTGGAATTTTTGTCCCGGATAATTTAATTAAAGAGATGGATCAAAGTAAAGACAGGGTAGCTACCTCAATAGAGATTGCTAGCTATCTGATTAAGAAATTAAAGCCTATCTGTCAGGGGATTCATATCATGCCAATCGGCTGGAATAAATTAGTGCCTAGAGTTTTAGAGGCAAGCGAGTTATAGGAAGTTTATTTTTAGTCTGGTTTTGCAAAACATAGGTTTTCCAGCGAAGCGCAAGGGTTTGGCTATAGTTTTATTGGAGCTCAAATTTCGTTAAATAAAAACATATGGCGCTTAATCTACCCCAGATACCCGGAGCAAGAAAAAAAGGAGTAATTTTATTAAGCTCTGAGGATGATTTTAGGGAATTAGATGACTATCTTATTAATGATACTGTTTGTATTGAGGGGCCTGTTGAGATAGCAATTAAGCTGGTTAGATTAATTTATGAGAAACATAAAGTTGGTTTTAAGCTTATAAGTTCAGATAAGTTTTCCGGGGACCTGAGAGGGGTTTTGGCTAATGGAAATCAAAGTGTGCCCGGGGAACAAGCGAATATTGAAATAATTGATAGCTCGATTAAAGAGATCGTCGGTGAAGGCAGGGCAGAGGCAGTTAAATTAAATGACGGCAAGGCAGTTGGTGTGTGCCTGGTTATCTTTATAGATAAAGCAATGCTTGATAAATTACAAAGGAAGCCGGAGGCAGGAGAGTTGGATAAAATATTAACAGAGCTTGGAACAAAAGGCACAGATAATGTATTGCTCACTACGCGTCAGGTTTTAGATAGCGCGATAGCTCAAAAGGGCGAGAGCGCAAAAATTGAATTTCCGGAAACTAATTATTACCTGCCTTTAATTAACGCGCTTTTGAATATTGAAATAAAAACTCTCGGAGATTGTTTGGTTGCCTTTCATCAAGCCGAAGGCTTAGCTAATAATAAGGCAACCGCCAGCGGTTTGTTGATTAATTCTTCAGGCGGCATATTAAATAAAGGTGTAGCTACTTTAATCTGTGAGGAGATTTTAGCCGCATTGGCAGTATTAAATCAAGAACATCCTAAAGAAGGATTGGGTTTTATTCCTGATAAGATTCTGCGTTCACTCGGCCTGCAATTAGTTGACGGAAGAATTTCCGGGATTGCTGTAATTTTAGGCCCGGCTAAGGATGAAGAGGCGGCTCTTTACTTAATCCGTAATTTCCAGTCCAAAGGTATTGTTAGTTTACTGGCGGGAAGCGCTAATGGTAATACTTTTAGGCAGCAGCTTGTGAATAAGGGGATAGAATTAGGTTTGGAAAATTATATTGTTCCGCTTGGAGATGATTATCTTTCTGCGATTTACGCGGTAAATTTTGCAGTTCGCGCGCCCTTAATTTATGGTGGAAATAAGCCCGGGCAATGGGAGGCGGTTGCGGATTATATCCGTAACCGTGTTCCGGCATTTGTTCTTTTACTCAGCCATGTTGATGAGCTCTTGGTGGCCACGGGTTTAGGGGTTTTGGCTTTTGGTTTGCCGATAATTACTGATTTAGAAGTTCCGCAGCTGGGTAAAATCGATACTACTTTATTTGAAGCCTTAGTTACGGAAAAAGATTATCAGAAGTTACCTTCTAAATGTATTTTGACGCGCGGAATTAAAGTTAAGATGTCTGAAGTAGCAGTACCTGTGGCATACGCTGCTGCATTTGAAGGCGAGCGCGTGCGTAAAGAGCAATTAGCCGTTGAGTTTGGAGGCAAGGCGACTCTAGCGATTGAATTCTTAAGCGTTAAAGATGAACAAAACGTTGAAGACGGAAAAGTGGAATTAATTGGGCCAGATATTGATCAATTGCCCGGCGGATCTAAATCGTTGCCTTTGGCAATTATAGTTAGCGTTTTTGGCCGTAAGATGCAAAAAGATTTTGAGCCGATATTAGAACGCCAGATTCATCGTTTTACCAATTATGCGATGGGCCTTATGCATATGGGCCAGCGTGACATGGTTTGGATTAGAATATCCAAGGATGCTTTTAGCAAAGGTTTTAGGCTTAAGCACCTGGGGGTCATTTTACATGCTATGCTGCATCAGGAGTACAGCGCCATTGTAGATAAAGTGCAGGTTAAACTTTATACAAACCAGGAAGATGTGAAGAAGTTTTTCCTTGTGGCGCAGAAAGTATATAATGAGCGTGATGAGCGTCTATCCGGGATGACTGATGAAAGCGTGGATACTTTTTATTCCTGTTTACTATGTCAATCTTTTGCTCCGAATCATGTTTGTATTGTTACTCCGGAGCGCTTAGGTTTATGCGGGGCATATTCTTGGCTTGATGCCAAGGCTTCTTTTGAAATTACGCCTACTGGACCGAATCAACCTATTCTTAAAGGTAACCTTTTGGATGCAAGACTTGGCCAATGGGATAATGTAAATGAGTTTGTTCAACAAAAGTCCAATCATACCATTGATACAGTTAGCATGTATTCGCTGATGGACGGCCCACAATCTTCCTGCGGATGTTTTGAATGTATTGTAGCAATTATTCCAGAAGCTAACGGGGTGATGGTTGTGCATCGTGATTTTTCCGGCCTGACTCCTTCGGGGATGAGTTTTACTACGTTAGCCGGATCAGTCGGCGGAGGAGTACAGACGCCAGGATTTTTAGGCGTGGGCAAATTATATATTTTAAGCAAAAAATTTATTTCAGCCGAGGGAGGATTAGCCAGAGTTGTTTGGATGCCTAAAGAATTAAAGGAGATTTTAGGGGATAAGTTAAAGGCAAGGGCTAAAGAAATTGGGCATACGGATTTATTGGTAAAGATTGCCGATGAATCAATTGCCACTAGCCCTGGAGACCTTTTGGCCTTCTTGAATAAAGTAGCTCATCCGGCATTAACTATGGATCCGATTATTTAGGTTTTTTGATCCTGCCTCGTAAACTCGGTATGATTTCGCCGAACAAAAACTTAAGGTGCTCAAATTTTTCTTGACGTGTACGTCTTAAACGTATATAATAAATTCCATAAATGAATAAACGCATCCTGCCTAAATTTTTAATTACTACAGTTACAATATCTTGCGTTTTTTGTTCTGTGGACCTACTGTTTGCTAAAGGGGCAGCTGTCAATCCTGAGGCCTATGAAGACCCATATTCGCTACTAACTCAGGCCCGGAGATATAGAGAAGAAGGGTTGAAATATCAAGAGACGGGTAATTTATCCGAAGCTAAGTTACGGTATCAGAAGGCCGTTACTTTAGATCCTAATTATGCCGTAGCCTATAATGATTTAGGTGTTGTTTATGAGGCTGAAGGATCTCTTGATGAAGCTGAAGAAAGTTATTTAAGGGCGGTTAAAATTGATCCCGCTTATTTAAGCGTTTATACAAACCTTGCTTTTTTTTATGAAAATAAGCGTGATTTAAAGAAGGCGGAATTTTATTGGGCCAAAAGAGCAGAGTTAGGCTCTCCGGATGACCCCTGGGCACAGAAAGCTGCCAGGCGGCTTAAAGATATACACTCAGTATTAAATGACAGTACATTCGCCGATCAGCGGGAGGAAGAGGTTCTTGGCCTCATGAAGGATGTAACAACAGTTAAATCCACATTTAAAGAAAAAGAAGATAATGATCTGGCCCGTATTTATTTTCAGAAAGCCAAAAAAAGTTTTAAAGATGGTGATCTTGCTACAGCAATCAAGGAAGCTCTGGATGCCCAGCAGATAGACGAAGATAATAAAGAAATTGAGGCATTTATTGAAAAGGCAGAGCTAAGAGCTTTGTCGCGATAGAAACGTACCGCAAAAAATCTTTCCTTATACTGAATTCCTTTTATATTTGATTAATGGCTGAAAAAAATTTATTTCTGATTGACGCGAATGCATTTTGCTATCGGGCATTTTACGCCTTAAAGGACTTAAGCACATCTTTTGGCCAAGCGACAAATGCAATTTACGGGTTCGTCAATATCCTCAACAAAATATTAAAGGAACAAAAGCCGGATTATTTGATTTGTTGTTTCGATGTATCTCGGGATACCTTTCGCTCGGTTAAGTTTGCGCAGTATAAAATGCAAAGGAGGCCGATGCCTGATGACCTGGTCAGTCAGATTCCCATAATTAAAAAAATTATTAACGCTTACGGCATACCGATTTTTGAAAAAGAAGGTTTTGAGGCAGATGACATAATTGCTCAACTTGCCAGGATTGCTGCTTCAAAGAAAATTTCCGTGACTATTGTAAGCAGTGATAAAGATATTCTGCAATTAGTGAATAATTATATCTCAGTATTTAATCCCTATAAAGATAACGGAACGCTTTATGATGCAAATAGAGTTAAAGAGTTTTTCGGGGTTGTCCCTGACAGGGTAGCAGATGTTATCGCGCTTATGGGTGATGATGCGGATAATATCCCGGGGGTTCCGGGGATCGGAGACAAAACCGCAAGAAAGCTTATTTCTGAATTCGGTTCTTTAGACAAATTGCTTAAAAATATTTCAAAAATTGAGCCTGAAAAGATAAGAGAGGCGATATCCAGCCACCTGGAGCGTATCAAATTAAATAAAGAACTTATCAGCCTGGGCCAAGAAGTAGGCATAAAGCTTGATTTAAAACAAGCTAAAGTTGGACAGGCGGACATAGCAGAATTATCCCAGGTTTTTAAAAAATTAGAATTTAAAAAGTTCCTTAATGAACTTCCCGATGCAGATGATAAAAACATCAAAGTAAATTTGTGCAATTGCAGCCGAACAGAATTAAGAAATTTACTCAAAAATACTAAAGAAGTTGCCATTTTGGGATCGGGGATTAATGATTTATTTTTCGCTATAGATGATAAATTATTTAGCGCTCAATCTGTCAAAGAAGAGCTATCTGCCGTAATAACTGATAAAAAAATAAAAAAGACAGGCCATGACCTTAAGAAATTAAAAGCTTCCCTTTTGAAGGAAGGCCTGGTTTTAAATGGGTTAGACTTTGATATCATGATCGCCGCTTATTTATTGAATCCATCGAAAGCCAGTTATGCGCTTGTCGACTTGGCGCTGGAGAACTTAAGCCAATTTATCCGCGAGGGGACATTAGAAACAAAAGAAGCATTGGCCCTTATAATTAAATTAAAGCCGGTGTTAAATGCCGGCCTAGAAGGAAAGGGTTTAATTAAATTATTCACTGAACTTGAAATGCCCCTGGTAAGCATTTTGGCTCAGATGGAGGCAGACGGAATCAAATTAGATTTAAAATTACTTGAAAACCTTTCCTCCGATATAGAACAAAGGTTAATAAAATTAATCTCAGAGATTTATGAAGCAGCGGGATTTGAGTTTAATATTAACTCCCCGAAACAACTGGGAAGTGTCTTATTTGAAAGGCTGAGGCTTCCGGTAATTAAGAAAACCAAGACTGGGCCGTCTACAGATGAAGAGGTGTTAAAACGCCTGCAAGATAAGCATGTACTGCCGGCCTTCTTATTGGAATACCGTCAGTTGACTAAATTAAAGAATACTTACGTGGATGCTTTGCCAAAATTAGTGGATCCAGCCACCGGCAGGGTGCATACGTCTTTTAATCAGACCGGAACTGAAACAGGAAGGCTTAGCTCAAGTAATCCTAACCTACAGAATATCCCTATTAAGACAGATATCGGTAGTAAAATCAGGCAGGCAATTATTGCTTCAGGCAAAGATAGCTGCTTATTATCCTGTGATTATTCACAAATAGAATTAAGGGTGCTGGCGCATTTGTCCGGCGATAGCACATTGGTTAAGGCATTTAGCTGTGATCAGGATATACACCGACTAACCGCTTCTTTAATTTATAATATTTCTGAAGGCCAAGTTAATGATAATATGCGCGAAGTAGCTAAGAGGGTTAATTTCGGCATTATTTACGGTCAAAGCGCATATGGTTTAAGTAAAGATCTAGGTATTCCTATAAATCAGGCTCAAGATTTTATTGATGCTTATTTTTTGCGGTATCCTAAGGTTAAAGAATATATTGATTTACAGATTAAAAAGGCCGAAGTGCAGGGATTTGTTACTACGCTTTTGGGCAGGAGGAGGTATATTCCCGAGATTAATAATAAAAATACGGGAATCCGGCAATTTGCTCAGCGTCAGGCAGTAAATACTCCTATTCAGGGGACAGCTAGTGATTTGATTAAGCTGGCAATGATTAATATATCTGAGCAGATTAAAACTAACGCCTTAGAAGCTAAAATGATTTTACAGATTCATGACGAGTTAGTTTTTGATTTACCTACGGATGAATTAAATGTGCTTTGTCGTTTAGTCAAAGACAAAATGGAGAATGTTGTGAAATTCGATGTGCCGATAAAAGTAGATATTAAAAAAGGCCCCAATTGGCTGGAGATGACCGGTTTTTCTCTTGGGAAGGAGGGTAATCGATGAAGATAGCTATGATGGCTTCAGAGGCCCTGCCTTTTGTAAAAACCGGAGGGCTTGCTGATGTAATTGGCGCGTTGCCTTTGGCGCTTGAATATTGCGGGCAAGAGGTAATTGTTATAATGCCGAGGTATAAATCAATTACTGATTCTAAATTTAGAATTAATAGAATTTCTGAAGGCATATCATTTACAACTATCGGAAGAGACATTAAGGTCTATTTTATAGAAAACAGTATTTATTTTAACCGTGAGGGTTTGTACGGAGATAAAAATGGCGATTACCAAGATAACTTAGAACGGTTTGCTTTTTTTTGCCGTAGGTCTATTGATTTATTGAAAGAGATAAATTTCAGTGCCGATATCCTACATCTGCATGACTGGCAAAGTAGCCTTGTTCCTGTTTATTTGAGAAACACTTATTTCGATAAAAGTTTTTATAAAAAAATGAAATGCGTTTTGACTATTCATAATACCGGATATCAGGGAATTTTTGACAAGGATGAGTTTAGTAAGCTTGGGCTTAGCGGTGATCTTTTTGATATTAATGGCCTTGAATTTTACGGTAAGGTTAATCTGCTTAAGGGGGGGATAGTCTTTTCAGATCTTATTAATACCGTCAGTCCTACTTACGCCAAAGAGATCCAGACCAAAGATTTCGGTTTTGGTTTAGAAGGTCTGCTAAGGCAGCGTAAGAATGTCTTAAGCGGAATACTAAACGGGTTGGATTATTCAATCTGGGATCCCAGCGCAGATAGGTTCATTATGCAGAATTTTTCTGAGCAAACAATCGAAAGTAAAGTTTTTGATAAAGAAGATTTACAAAAAACATGCGGCCTTCCGGTTAATAAAGATATTCCTGTTTTAGGGATGGTTTCGCGCTTAGCCGAGCAGAAGGGTTTTGATATCTTTGTTGAAAGCCTAAATAAACTTTGTAAGATGAATCTACAGATAGTAATTTTGGGAACTGGAGACTTGAAATATCATCAAATTCTTAAAACCGCCGCCGAAAAATACCCTAAGGTTATTTCTTTAAACTTAAAGTTTGATGACCCGCTGGCGCATAAAATTTATGCCGGAAGCGATGTGTTTCTTATGCCATCAAAATATGAGCCTTGCGGACTTGGGCAATTAATTAGTTTGCGTTACGGTACAATTCCCCTTGTTTTTAAGACAGGCGGCCTAGCGGATACGATAAATACTAAAAATGGTTTTCTTTTCTCAGTTTATTCTAAAGAAGAACTGTTAAAATCAGTTGAGAAAGCGGTGTTTACTTTTAAGAATGAGCTTAAATGGGCAAGCCTGATAAGCAATGCCATGAAGTGTAATTTTTCCTGGAGGATTTCAGCCGATAAATACATCAAGCTATATGTTAAAGCAAAGACGAGTTAAATTTGTTTTAGGGATTACCGGTAATATTGCCTGTGGCAAAAGCACGGTAGCCAGGATGTTTAAAACTAAAGATTCCCTCTTAATCGATGCGGATGCTTGTGCGAACCTTTTATTAGCGAAAAATAGGGGAGTTTATAAAAAGATTAAAGGTGCTTTTGGCCGGGGAGTCCTTAAGCGTGATAATTGCATAGATCGAAAGAAATTGGCAAAAATAGTTTTTGCTGATAAAAAGGCGTTAAATAAGCTTAGTAGTATTGTGCATCCGCTGTTAATTAGAGAAATTAAACGGCGTATTAAGAATTCGGATAAGAAAATAATAATCTTAGATGCGGCCTTAATTATTGAAGCTGGCTTAAAAAAAATGGTTGATAGATTAGTGGTAGTTAAAGCTAAAAAGGAGCAGCAAATTTTACGCAAGATACAAAAAAGGGGGTTCACAAAGGAAGATATTGTTATGAGAATGAAATTCCAGATTCCGCAAAACAAAAAATTGCGTTTTGCGGATTTTATCATAGATAATAGCGGCAAGGTGGGTAAAACCCGAAAACAAGTTTTTGAAATAAGGAAGACCCTTATTCGCCTAGCTGACAAGGGCTTTCTGGATAAAACAATAAGGAGGAAGTTGTGGAAAAGTTAGATATTAAGAATCTTAAAGACATGAAGATTAGCGAATTAAATAAACTTGCTAAGGAATTAAATGCCAACGGCACAAGCGGTTTAAAAAAACAGGACCTGATTTTTAAAATACTTCAGGCTCAGGCAGAAAAAGAGGGATTGATGTTCGGGGAAGGGGTTTTAGAGATTCTTCCCGAAGGTTTTGGTTTTTTAAGGAGTCCGAATTATAACTATTTGCCTTGCCCTGATGATATTTATATTTCTCCGTCGCAGATTAGAAAATTTGAGCTGCGCACAGGAGATACGGTGAGCGGCCAGATTCGACCGCCTAAAGAAGGGGAAAAATATTTTGCTTTGCTTAAAGTTGAGGCGGTAAATTTTGAAAATCCCGAGGAAGTAAAAGAAAAAGTGCTTTTTGATAACCTTACTCCGGTTTATCCCCGTGCGGCGTTTAACATGGAAACAAAGCCGGATGAGATATCTATGCGTATTATGAGCTTGTTAACTCCTATCGGCCGGGGGCAGCGCGGTTTAATTGTTGCTCAACCTTATAGCGGAAAAACCGTACTGTTGCAGAAGATTGCTAATGCTATTACCACTAATAACCCGGATGTAATTCTTATTGTTCTGCTTATTGATGAACGCCCGGAGGAAGTTACGGATATGCAGCGTAATGTTAAAGGAGAAGTAATTTCATCTACTTTTGATGAGCCGCCGGAACGCCATGTGCAGGTCGCTGAGATTGTTTTAGAGAAAGCAAAGCGTTTAGTTGAGCATAAACGCGATGTAGTAATTCTCCTGGACAGTATAACCCGACTTGCTCGAGCCTATAACTCGGTGGTACCGCATAGCGGCAAAGTGCTTTCAGGTGGTATCGATTCTAATGCCTTGCAGAAACCAAAAAGGTTCTTTGGGGCAGCCCGCGCTGTAGATGAAGGCGGAAGCCTAACTATTATTGCAACGGCCTTAGTTGATACCGGAAGCCGTATGGATGAAGTTATTTTTGAAGAATTCAAAGGTACAGGAAATATGGAAACCCAGCTGGACCGTAACCTCTTTCAGCGCAGGATTTATCCGGCAATTGATATTAAACGTTCTAATACACGTCACGAGGAGCTTCTAGTTAAGCAGGATGTATTGCAGAAGACCTGGATTTTACGGAAAGTCTTGAATGAATTAAATAACGTAGAAGCCATGGAGCTATTGATTGAAAAATTAAGCAAGACCAAGAATAATGAAGAATTTTTAAACAGCATGAATCAGAAATAAGTTTGTTGGTTAAACTTATCCTCGCCAAGGGAGCGAGCAAAGATAATAAAGGAGATAGTAAGATGAAAGACAAAATACACCCGAATTACAAAGAAAGCACAATTGTTTGCGCCTGCGGCGAGACAGTGCACACCCGTTCAACTAAACCCAGTATCCGCGTTGAGATCTGTTCAAAATGCCATCCGTTTTTTACCGGAAAGCAAAAGTTAATAGACTCTGCCGGCCGTGTGGATAAATTTATGAAAAAATACGGTAAAAAATAAATGAGGCCATGGTTTATGGAGTGCGAAAGCGCGACATAAGCCGTCAGCCGAACTTATGCCCGCGGTTTTTGTTTTTTAAGTGCTAAATTAACAGCGGGATAAGAGCGAATAAAAAATTAAAAATATGTTTAAACAATTAGAGAAACTAGCAGCGCGTTATGCAGAGCTTGAGCATCTTTTAGCCAGCCACGCTCCTTTACATCTTGATAAATTTAATCGTAAAGATGTAACTGGGAACGAACAGATTATTGATAGAGACCAGTATAATAAGCTTGCCAAGGAACTTTCTGATATCAAAGGCACTGTTTCTTTATTTGCTGAATATAAGGACCTGCTTAAGCAGGTAGGTGATCTTGAGGCTGTGCTTTCTGAAAAACATGACAAGGAATTTTTGGAGCTGGCAAAAGATGAACTTAAGAGCTTAGAAACAAAGAAAATAGATCTTGAGTTTAGGCTAAAGAAAATTCTGGTCGGAGAGGATAAAGACGCCGGCCGTAATTGTATTATCGAAATCAGGCAGGGTACAGGCGGAGATGAGGCTGGTCTCTTCGCAGCCGATCTTTACCGCATGTATTCAAAATTTGCTGCAATAAAAGGCTGGGTGATTGAGCCTATGTCAAGCAGTATCAATGAGGCTGGCGGAATTAAAGAAAATGTTTTTGCTGTAAAGGGAAAAGATTCTTTTCGTCTTCTTAAATTTGAAAGCGGCGTACATCGCGTGCAACGGGTTCCGACTACTGAAGCGCAGGGCCGAATTCATACTTCTACGGCAACGGTCGCGGTATTAGTTGAGCCGGAAGAGGTGGACCTGGTTATTGAGCCAAAGGATCTAAGGATTGATACTTATCGTTCAAGCGGTCCCGGAGGACAGCATATGCAAAAGACTGATTCCGCAGTTAGGATTACGCATATTTCCACTGGAACAGTAGTTGCTTGTCAGGATGAACGTTCGCAGATAAAGAATAAAGCCAAGGCAATGAGGATACTACGCGCACGTATTTTAGAGGCAAGAATAGAAGCAGAGGCAAAAAGAATGTCTAGCGCAAGAAAAATTCAGATAGGTACCGGCGACCGCAGCGAAAAGATCCGTACCTATAATTTTCCTGATCGCCGGGTCACTGACCACCGGATTAACTTTACTTCGCATCAATTAGAGTCTATCCTTGAAGGCCAAATGCATGAACTTTTTGAGGCTCTATTAAAGGCAGAATCGGAGAAGAAAAGTCAATCCCGTATCCAATAAAGATTTTAGGGAACAAAAAAGAACGTTATAGTGGTGCAGAATAAATAAAAAAAGGTACAGGATGAATGAAGCCGAATTTGTTTTAACTCATGTTTTAAATTGCGATAAATTATCTTTATATTTAAACAAAGATGCTAGTTTGGATAAAGATAAATCTGCTTTAGTTTCACATATATTAAAACGCAGAATTTTTGGGGAACCGCTGCAGTATATTTTAGGATCGTGCGATTTTATGGGTTTGGAGTTTAAGGTAGATAAGCGCGTGCTGATTCCTCGTCCGGAAACAGAAATTTTAGTTCAAACAGCGATAGAGGAATTAAGGGCTATAAATATCGCTTGTCCTAAGGTGCTTGATTTAGGTACAGGAAGCGGTTGTATCGCAGTGGCAATAGCTAAATTATTTCCGCAGTCAATTATATGGGCAAGTGATATATCAGATGAGGCTTTGCAACTGGCCCGAGAGAATGCTTTCCTGAACAATGTGGATGTTAAATTCCTGCAAGCAGACCTCTTTAGTGCTTTAGAAAATAGTCACGAAAAATTTGATTTAATTATCAGTAATCCACCTTACATATCAATTAGCCAATTAGGCGCCTTAGCTAGAGAGATATCCTTTGAGCCTCTAGAGGCCTTAAGGGCAGGTATTGATGGATTGAATTTTTATCGCCGCATAATTCATGAGGCAGCAATTTACTTAAATGATAACGGATTATTAGCCTTTGAGGTGGGGGCTAATCAGGCGAGTTTGGTCGGAGCTATGATGCTTAAGAGAAATTTTGGTGATATAAAAATAATTAATGATTATAATAACATTGAGCGGGTCGTGATGGCCAAAAAAAAGGATTTTTTGAGATGGATAAATTAATCATTGAGGGTGGGGTAAAATTACAAGGAGAAGTTACGGTCTCCGGGGCAAAGAACGCAGTGCTGCCGATATTGGCGGCAACCTTACTCACCGATGAGCCATGCGTAATTAAAGGCGTGCCAAATCTGCGTGATACTAATAGCATGCTTAAAATTTTACGTTCATTAGGTAAGATAGCTGAGTTTGACAAGGGTAGGGCCAGTATTTGCGCAGGCAGAGCCGTAAATTATATCGCTGAATATAAATTAGTTTCAACTATGCGCGCTTCATTCTGTGTTTTGGGCCCGCTTTTAGGTAAACTAAAGAAAGCAAAAGTTTCTCTTCCCGGTGGTTGCGTTATCGGAGTACGCCCCGTTGACCTGCATCTAAAAGGTATTAAGGCTTTGGGTGCTGATATTAGTATTGATTCAGGTTATGTATTGGCTAAAGCAAATAAGTTGCATGGTGCCTACATTTATCTGGGTGGAGTTTATGGTTCTTCGGTTTTAGCTACTGATAATGTAATGATGGCCGCGGTTTTAGCAAACGGGAAGACTGTAATAGAGTCTGCGGCATGTGAGCCGGAAGTAGTCGATTTAGCGGAATTTTTAATTAAAATGGGTGCAAAGATTAAGGGTCATGGGACACCGGTAATTGAAATTGAAGGAGTAAAACATTTGCATGGCGCAGTGCATTCCATAATTCCTGACCGCATTGAAGCAGGTACTTTGATTTTAGCCTCTTTAATTACCGCAGGAGATGTCTTAATTAAAAATCTGCAATATACGCATTTGGGCGCACTCCTTGATAAATTAGATGAAGCCGGTGCGCATATTACGCGTTGCGAAGGAGCTTTGCATGTTAAAGGAAATAAAAGATTAAGGGCAGTCAACATAACTACACTTCCGTATCCGGGGTTCCCTACAGACATGCAGGCGCAGATGATGAGTTTGATGTCAGTCGTAGGAGGAATAAGCGTAATTACCGAAAAAATTTACCCGGACAGGTTTATGCATGTTTCTGAGCTTAATCGTATGGGTGCGCATATTCAAAGAGAGGGGCCGCACGCTATTGTAGAAGGGGTAAAAAATTTAAGCGGCGCTCCGGTTATGGCAAGTGACCTGCGCGCCTCAGCCGGTTTAGTTCTAGCCGGTTTAGCTGCACGCGGCAGGACATCGATTTCAAGGATTTATCATTTAGAGCGCGGTTATGAATTCATCGAAAAAAAATTAATTAACCTGGGTGCTAAAATCTGGAGAGAAAAAGAGTGATAGTCTATAGTCGCCTTTTAGCCGTTAGTTCGTAGCTCTTAGTTCATAGGTTTTCCTATGTGAGCTAGGAGCCAACAGCTAAGAACTAAGATGGAGTTTTATCGGCTATCGACAAGGAGTTTATATGATACTAATGATCGATAATTATGATTCCTTTACCTATAACCTTGTGCAATATTTGGGGGAATTAGGCCAGAAAGTTTTAGTCTTTCGCAATGACGCGCTTACTTTAGGTGATATCAAGAAACTTAATCCGGATAAAATTGTCATATCTCCCGGCCCTGGGAGGCCGGAGGATGCAGGTATATCATGTGAAGTCGTAGGCGCCTTTAGCGGAAAAATTCCTATTTTAGGAGTCTGCCTCGGGCATCAGGCAATAGGTTATTTTTTCGGTGGTAAAATCGTGCAGGCCAAAAGGCTAATGCATGGTAAAACCTCAAAGATTTACCATAACAAGAAAGATATTTTTAAAAATGTGCCCAATCCTTTTTTAGCCACACGTTATCATTCTTTATTGGTAGATAGGAGAAGTATGCCTGCGTGCCTTGAGATAAACGCCTATACGGATGAAAATGAAATTATGGGATTAAAACATAAAGAATATCCTGTTTGGGGAGTGCAGTTTCACCCCGAATCCATACTTACCAAAAGCGGCAAACAGATTTTAGATAATTTTATTAAAATTAAGCCACTTGGTTTTAATCCATTAGGCGAAATCTCCCGGAGCAGAAGATGCGCAGGTGGATAAAATGATTAAAGATTTAATTAAACAGCTAATCAAAAAAAATGATTTGACTGATCTTCAAATGCAGCAGGCGATGCAGGAGATCTTGGGCGGCCAGGTTGATACTGCCGATATTGTTGCTTTTTTAACTTCGTTAAATGATAAGGGCCAGACTATTGTGGAGTTAACTGCGGCGGTAAACATAATGCTCAAATATGTTGAGCCTATTGTTGTTGATAGGCCAAACATATTAGATACTTGCGGTACTGGCGGAGATAAAAAAGGGACGTTTAATATTTCGACAATTACTGCCTTGGTTGCAAGCGGAGCAGGGGTTACCGTGGCTAAACACGGTAATCGTTCTGTATCTAGTAAATGCGGCAGTGCCGATATATTAGAGGCTTTAGGCGTTAATATTAATATGGATAGAGCAAAAATTAAGAAATGCCTCGAAGAGATAGGCATTGCTTTTTTATTTGCGCCAAACCTGCATCCAGCAATGCGATTTGCTTTGCAGGCTCGAAAACAAATTGCCCAGAAGACCATGTTTAATATTTTAGGCCCCCTGATCAATCCAGCGCGCGCAACTAACCAGCTAATCGGTGTATATTCCAAGGAGTGGGTTTTGCCGTTGGCTCAAGTCTTACATAATTTAGGCTCAAAGCATATTTTAGTGGTGCATGGTGCAGATGGCCTTGATGAGATAACGACCTGCGATAAGACATATGTTGCTGAGGTATCCGCAGGGTCATTAAAAGATTATGAAATTGCTCCGGAAGATTTTGGTTTGAAGAGGGCTTCCTTAAGTGATTTATTGGGCGGTTCTCTAATTGAGAATGTTAATATCGCAAAAGAGGTGCTGGCTGGCAAGGAAGGCCCCAGGAGGGATATTGTTTTACTGAATGCGGCCAGTGCAATCTATGCTGCAGATAAAGCTGATACAATTGCCCAAGGATTAATATTTGCGAAAGAATCAATTGATTCAGGCTCGGCATCAGAGAAACTTCAGTTATTAAAGGAATACTCGCAATAAAATGGCAAAAACTGACAGGTTAAAAGAGATTATCGCAAAAAAGAAGGAAAGAATTATTTTAGCCAAACAACAGTTAAGTGAAGATGATCTAAAAGCAAAATTAACCGGCCTGCCGGCTACCAGACCGTTTAAGGAAGCAATCAGTAAACTGCGTCAGATCTCGTTGATTGCTGAAATTAAACAGTCTTCACCTTCTAAAGGGATTATTCGTCAGAATTTCAATTTAGGAGAAATCGCCAGGGCATACCAAGAGGCAGGGGCGCAGGCGGTTTCCGTGTTAACCGAAGAAGATTTTTTTAGCGGTAATCCCGCTTATTTAAATGAAGTAAAAAGTATATTTAGCGGCCCGATTTTGAGAAAAGATTTTATTTTAGAGGGTTATCAGGTTTATGAATCGCGTTATTTGGGGGCTGATGCAATTTTGTTAATCGCGGATTTATTGACTAAAGATAAATTAGTCCAGTTAATGCAAATTGCCGATAGCCTGGGCCTTGATTATTTGGTTGAGGTGCATGATGAAAAAGAATTAAAGAAAGTACTTAATTTAAAGGTTCCTATAATCGGAATTAATAATCGTAATTTAAGGACATTAGAAGTTGATTTAAAGACTACTGAAAAATTATTTACATTAGTGCCGAAAGATAAAATGGTGGTTGTAGAGAGCGGGATAAAAAATTCACAGGATGTTTTATTTTTAAAGATACTTGGAACCAGTGCAGTATTAATTGGCACAGCCTTTATGGAGGCAGCTGATATAAAAAATAAAGTAAACGAGGTAATGGGGTGGTAATTTAGTTTTTAGCCCGCAGTACTTAGTCCGTAGAAGAGATGGCTGACAAATATGAAGATTGGTGCAGGCGTAAAAATTAAGATATGCGGAATAACTAATTTAGAGGATGCCTTAGCTTGTTTTTTCCTAGGCGCACATGCCTTGGGGTTTGTTTTTTACAAAAAAAGCCCGCGTTTTATCACCCCGTTTGCAGCGAGAAATATATCGCGAATTTTGCCGAAAAAAATTAAACGCGTAGGAGTCTTTTTTGACGAGAATGTACAAACTGTAAAAAAAATCGCTAAACTTTGTAATTTAGATATGCTGCAATTTCATGGGCGAGAATCTCCTGCGTATTGCCGGAAATTTAAAGGATATAAAGTTATTAAGGCATTTAGGATAAAGGAAGAGGAAGATTTATGTAATATTTACAAATATAAGGCCTTTGCTTACTTATTTGATAGTTTTTCAAATGCTAAATTAGGCGGCACGGGAACTAAATTTAACTGGAAAATACTTGCACAAGTAGGTAAAATAAAACCTATCATGTTTTTGTCAGGTGGGTTAACTTGTGCCAATGTAGCTGGCGCGGTTAAATTATTAAAACCCGATTGGGTAGATGTTTCAAGCAGCTTGGAGCGGGTGCCAGGAAAAAAGGATCATAAAAAGATTGAAAAATTTATTCAAGAAACCCTAAAATGAAAATTAAAATTCCGAATAAAACAGGGCATTTTGGAGTCTTTGGCGGGAGATTTGTTCCTGAGACGCTAATTTATGCACTTGATGAATTAGAAAGAGAATATTCTAAGGCAAAAAAGAATAAAGATTTTGCTAAAGAGTTTGACTTTTTATTACGCCAATATGCCGGTAGGCCCACTGCGTTATATCTAGCTAAAAACTTAAGCAGGTATTTAGGGATAAAAAAGATTTATTTAAAAAGAGAAGACCTCCTGCATACCGGCGCGCATAAGATTAACAATACTTTGGGGCAGGTGCTTTTAGCGGTTAAGATGGGTAAAAAACGGTTAATTGCTGAGACCGGAGCAGGCCAGCATGGAGTTGCCACTGCAACTGTTGGGGCTTTATTTGGTTTAAAATGTGACGTATATATGGGCCAGAAAGATATGCGCCGTCAGGCCTTAAATGTTATGCGCATGAAATTGTTAGGTGCAAGAGTAATCAGCGTAAAAAGCGGAACGCAGACTTTAAAAGATGCTATGACAGAAGCTTTGCGTGATTGGGTTACCAATGTGCGTGATACTTACTATGTTATTGGTTCGGTTGCCGGCCCGCATCCCTATCCTGAGATGGTGCGTAATTTTCAATCTGTGATTGGTTGTGAAGCAAGGGATCAAATTTTAAAAATAGAAAATCGCCTTCCGGATTATTTAGTCGCCTGTGTCGGGGGCGGCAGCAATGCCATAGGTTTATTTCATTCTTTTTTTAATGATTCAAAGGTTAAGATGATCGGAGTTGAAGCCGCAGGTTTAGGGCTATCAAGTGGAAAACATGCGGCAAGCCTCCAAGCCGGTTCAATTGGAGTATTACATGGTTCCAAATCAAAAATTTTAGAAGATAAGTTCGGCCAGATTAAAAATGCACATTCTGTAGCCGCAGGCCTTGATTATCCGGGGGTAGGGCCTGAGCATGCCTATTATAAAGAAATAAAACGGGCTCTATATGTGGCAGTTAACGATAAAGAAGCCTTGGAAGGATTTAAATTATTATCTCGAGTGGAAGGGATTATTCCGGCATTAGAATCCGCGCACGCCATTGCCTATCTAAAAAAGTCAGCAAGGTCTTTTAAGAATGCGATAGTTATTGTTTGCCTTTCCGGAAGAGGGGATAAGGATTTACATGAACCGCATTGAAAAAAAATTCATCCAACTAAAAGAAAATAATAAAAAAGCATTTATTGCTTTTATTACGGCAGGATTTCCGAATTTATCTACGACAGCTGAACTTGTCCTGAGCTTAGAAAAAAATGGCGTAGATATTATTGAATTAGGCGTGCCTTTTTCTGATCCCTTGGCTGATGGGCCGGTGATCCAGGATGCCTCAGCTTATTCCCTTAAAAGAGGGACCAATTTGCTTAAGATCTTAAGTTTAGTAAAAAAAATACGCAAGAGTACTAACATACCGATATGCCTGATGACGTATTACAATCCTGTTTTTCGTTTTGGAGAGACGCATTTTATTGATAAAGCGGTATTTTCAGGAGTTGATGGGGTGATTATCCCGGATCTACCTCCTGAAGAAGCAGAGGAATTTATCCGTTACGCAAATAATTCAGGCCTTGCCAACATTTGTTTTGTTGCGCCGACTAGTTCTATTGCGCGGATTAAAGCGATAACAAAAAAAGCAAAAGGTTTTATTTATTATGTTTCTTTAACCGGAGTAACCGGCCGGCGCAATAAACTAAGCGCGGATTTAAAAACTAACCTTGCTAAGATTAAAAAAATAACTTCTTTGCCTGTTTGTGTTGGATTCGGTATTTCCAATGCGCATCAGGCCAAGGTGGTATCTAGAATTTCTGATGGAGTAATTATCGGAAGCGCGATCGTAGAAAAGATTAAAAAGAATATTGGCCGGCGCTCCTTAGTGCAGAGAGTAGCCAGCTTTGCTAGAAGCCTCGATGTATAAAAAGTGTAAATTAAATAATGGTTTAAGGATAATTTCAAAACGCCAGGGCGGCGTGCGATCCGTATCTTTGGGGATCTGGATTAATATCGGTGGCCGATATGAAACAGCTGCTCAGAAAGGGATTTCGCATTTTTTAGAGCACTTGCTATTTAAAGGCAGCAAAAAATACTCATGTCGCGCGATTAAAGAATTAATTGAAGGAGTGGGAGGTTCATTAAATGGTTTTACCTCTGAAGAGCTGACCTGTTATTTGGTTAAAATCCCCAATCGTTATTTAGTATCCGCTTTAGATATTTTATCCGACATAGTAGCCAATCCGTGTTTAGAGCAGGCGGATATTGAAAAGGAAAAAACAGTTATTCTGGAAGAGCTTAAGATGTATAGGGATCTTCCGCAAAGCTATGTTTACGAATTGTTGGACCAACTGCTCTGGCCGCATCAAGCCTTGGGTTCTCCTATAATCGGCACAGTTGAGTCAGTAACAAATATCAACCGTCAAAACTTGAGAAATTACCAGTCCGGGCATTACACTCCGGCCAATATTGTAATTAGCGCAGCAGGGTTAGTAGACCATGATTTACTGGTAAAAAAAGCTTCTGCTATGTTTAGATCAGAAAAGCAAGCTAAATTAAATACATTTATGCAGGTTTTGGAAAGTCAGAATAAGCCACAGTTGAAAATTTTCCATAAGGATACAGAGCAAACGCATATGGCTTTAGGATTCCATGCCTTAAAGCGGGATCATCCTTTAAGGCATGCTTTGTCTATATTGCATATAATCTTAGGCGCAAATATGTCCAGTCGTCTTTTTAATGAAGTCAGGGAAAAAAGAGGGTTAGCTTATGAGATTGGTACAGCCCTTAAACGTTTTGCTGATACAGGAGCGTTTTTTGTGCACGCAGGGATTGATAATTCTAAGGTAGAAGATGCTTTAAGTCTAATATTTAAGGAGTTAGGTAAAACTAAAAAATCTCTCCTGAGCCGCGATGAATTTAGGCGCGCAAAAGAATTTTGCCTGGGCCAGTTAGCTTTAGCATTAGAGGATACTATGGAATATATGCTTTGGATGGGCGAGAGTGTTGCCTGTTTAGATAAAGTGTATACTCTTGAACAGGTTATTAAAGAGGTAAATAGGGTAAGCTTAGAAGATGTGCGTCAAGTTGCCGGGCAGATATTTAACAGTAAGGCAATTAATCTGGCTTTAATCGGCCCGCTTGGGAGATTTGAAAAAAATATATACGCAAAACTTAATTTAGGATAAAGATGATAGTATTTTTGATTTTACTAATTTTAGTTGTCCTTTCTTTCTTTTTTTCAGCCTCAGAGACTTCGATGATCGGTTTGAGTAAAATCCAGCTGCGCCATATGGTTCAAAAAGGAGTTAAGGGCGCTTCCAGTATCCATCACCTTGTGTTGAAGTTGGATAAAGTTATTGCTGCCATACTTATTGGCAATAATATAGTGAATATTGCTGTTTCATCGATTGTAACGGGTATATTTGTCCAGATTTATGGTTATCGCTGGGGGGTAATTATTTCTACTTTTATAACTACCATGGTTCTGCTTATTTTTTGCGAAGTTACACCGAAGATACTTGCCACCAAGCATACCGAGAAAATGGCTCTTATTACCGCGCCGTTAATGAGGGTAGTTCTTATAATTTTTAAACCGTTAATTATATTTTTTATCGGGATCAGTAATGTTGTTTTAAAAGTTTTTGGTTTAAATGTTTCTAGGAAATCCCCTTTGATTACCGAAGAGGAATTAAAGACGATGATTGAAATAGGTCGGGAGGAGGGGGTTTTAAGCGAGGATCAGCGTAAGATGCTTCATCGTATTTTTGAATTCGGCGATACTAGGCTAATAGAAATAATGGTTCCTAAAGAGAAAATTGTTGCCGTGGATATCAATACTAATTCCGATAACCTATTAAATATATTTGTTGAGAAGGGGCATGCTAGGCTTCCGGTATATAGGGAGAATAAAGATAATATCGTAGGTATAGTTTACGCCCAGGACTTGCTTTATGTATTACGTGAAAAAGGTCTATTCCTATTACAGGATTTACTTCATGATGCCTGTTTTGTTTCTAGCTCAACTCGGGTAAATGACCTTTTAAAAAGGTTTCAGGCAGAGAAAATGCAAATAGCCATTATTGTTGATAAAGACAGAAAAACCTTGGGCCTGGTAACATTAGAAGATTTGATTGAAGAAATTGTCGGAGAGATAGAAGAAAAATATTCCGCAAGAAAATGCATTAGTAAATAATTTGACATCGAAATCATCCTGTGTTAGAATTATATATAATCGAAACAAGCTTGTTGCAGCATCTGGCGTTTAGAGGAATTGCGCCAGTGTTTGCTTACTGCAAAAAAAAGGAGGAATACAGATGGCTGAAACAGGTTATTGCGTAAAATGCAAAGGTAAGAAAGATATGAAAGATGAGCAGAAGGTAACCATGAAGAATGGCCGCGCAGCAGTGAAAGGTAAATGCCCTGAATGCGGGACCGGCATGTATAAAATTTTAGGTAATAAGAAGTAGGTATTTATTTTAAATAGGAGTTAAAAAAAATAGACTCGAAAACTTTAGCGCAACGCATTGCCTGGGTTGCTAAGTCTAAAAAAGCTGAGCAGGTTGTTATTCTTGATGTTTCCAAGGTTGCCGGGTTTTGCGATTATTTTGTTATTGCCAGCGGCAATTCGTTAAGACAGGCAACAGCGATAGCCCGGGCAATCCAGGATGATCTGGAAATAAAAAAAATAAAATCTCTCTCTAAGGTTTCTCCGAACGACGAATCAGGGTGGATAGCCCTGGATTATGTTTCCGTAATCGCTCATTCGTTTTATAAACCCGTGAGAGAGTTTTATTCTTTAGAGGGGCTTTGGTCTGACGCCAAAAGAGTAAGAGTCTTGGCCCCTAAGAAATAAGTTTTGAATACCTTAAAGTTTTTACCTAGTGAAATCCTTGCGGGAAGCCCCAAGGAACCCAATCTCTACCAACCGCTTCTTAAAAATTTAAAATGAAGAATGATATCAAAGAAGGGCTTATTGCTTTAGTTAGCGCAAGTCTTGCGCATTTAGGCTACTTCAATAAAAACCAGGAATCAATTTCACTGGATTTTCCTACTGATAAACGCTTTGGTGATTTTACCACCAATATTGCCTTAAAATTAAGTAAGGAGTTAAAGAAGCCGCCCCAGGTTATCGCTAGCCAGTTAGTTGAATCTGTCCGGGTAGAAATAGAAAAGACAGATTTAAAAACCTTAATCACTCAAGTAAAAGTGGAAGGCGCAGGTTTTATAAATTTTTATCTTAGAGAAGATTATTTTTATGAGAAGCTGCGTAAAATAATCGTAAAAGGCAAAGAGGCACTAAGGGTAGATTTAGGCCATAACAAGACGGTCTTAATTGAATTTGTCAGTGCTAACCCTACCGGTTCTTTATCGGTTGCCCACGCCCGCCAAGCAGCAGTAGGGGATTGCCTGGCAAATATTTTATCTTTTATCGGCTTTAAGGTTAGCCGGGAATATTATCTTAATGATGAGGGTAACCAGATTAATATCCTGGGAAAATCTGTTTGCCTGCGGCTTAAAGAATTAAAAGGAGAGGCTATCGAGTTTCCTGAAAATTATTATCAAGGGGATTACGTCAGGGATATCGCCAAAGAAGCGAAAACTAAGAAAATTAAAGAAGATAATCTGGGAGATTTTGCTGCTGGCCATATCCTAAAGATAATTAAACAAGAATTGGATGATTTTGGGGTTAAATTTGACTGCTGGTATTCGCAAAAGGAGCTGGCTAAAAGCGGCAAAGTCCAGGAAGCATTCCAGCAATTAAAGAAAAAGGGATTTTCGTATGAGCAGGACGGAGCGCTTTGGTTTAAATCAACCGCATTTAGCGATGATAAGGACCGGGTAATTATTAAAAGCGATGGCAGCCAGACGTATTTGGCTCCGGATATTGCCTATCATCAAGATAAATTTAAGCGTGGATTTAGCTGGTTAATTAATCTTTGGGGGCCGGATCATCATGGCTATATTAATCGCATTAAGGCTTCGATTGAGGCGTTTGGACATAATAAGGATGATCTATCTGTGGTTATTGTCCAATTAGCCACTATTTTTAGGGATAGCCAAGAGATTCAGATGTCTACCCGGCGCGGCCAATATATAACTTTACGGGAGGTTTTAGATGAAGTAGGAAAAGATGCCGCCAGGTTCTTCTTTTTAATGCGCCGTACATCCAGCCACTTGGATTTTGACCTGGAGGTAGCCAAAAAACAAACCGCAGAAAATCCTGTATTCTATGTGCAGTATGCGTATGCGCGAATCTCTAGTATATTGCGCAGCAGCTCGGTAGAAATTAAAGATGATTTAGATCTTTCTATGCTTAAGGAGAAAGAAGAGCTAAACCTGATTAAAAAATTGTTAGAGCTTGAAGCGACTTTAAATATTTGTTTAGTTACCTGTGATCCGTATATGCTTACGGTGTATCTTCAGGAGCTCTCGGAAAGTTTTCATAAATTTTACGACTTGCATCGTGTTTTAGGCCAGGATGACGTTTTGACGGCTGCCCGGCTTGCCTTGATTAAAGGAACAAAAATTGTTTTATCCTGTGGATTAGAGCTGTTAGGAATATCTCAACCGGAAAAAATGTAAGTGAGGGCATGGGTTATAGAGCGCGAAAGTGCGGCAGCCATTGCCTGAACCCATCCTGCCTCTTTTATTGCATTTCCAATATTTTAGAAGGCGGGATTCCACTTAAATAAATGACAACTCATAAAATTTTACGAATAGCCACCCCGCATGTTTCTTTACAAAATCAATTTTCCAAAGAACTAGGCATTTCTAAGATATTAGCCCAAATTTTAATTAACCGCAAAATAATCACTATAGCTGCAGCGGGAAAATTCCTAAGACCTTCAATCAATGATTTATTCAGCCCGCATTTATTTTCGGATATACCTAAGGCAATCGGCCTGGTTAAGAAGGCAAAAGAGAATAAAGAGAAGGTAATGGTCTTTGGTGACTATGACGTGGATGGTATAACCAGTACGGTTTTACTTAAAAATACGCTTGAGGCAGCCGGCTTAGATGTTTTACACCATATTCCGCATCGGATTACAGAAGGCTACGGATTAAATAAAGAAATTATTAATTTTGCTATAAAAAACCAAGTCAAGCTTATGGTCACCGCTGACTGCGGGATAGCTAATCATAAGGAGGTAGAAGCGTTAAGGCAGGCAAATATCGATGTGATTATTACTGACCATCATGAGCCGCAGAATTCAAATTTACCCGGGGCAAGCTGTATCATCAATCCGAAAGTAAAACATTCAACCTATCCTTATAGAGAATTAGCCGGGGTAGGGGTGGCTTATAAGTTCGCTCAAACTTTGGCCAATTCTTTATTAGTCGATGATTTAGACCTAGTTACTTTAGGCACAATCGCCGATAGCGTACCTTTAACCGGAGAAAACCGGATTATTGCTAAAGAAGGTTTAGCTAGATTGCCGCAGACTAAAAGATTGGGCCTGCGTGCCATAATTGAAAACGCAGGGATTGAAAATAAAAAATTTAACTCTACTTATGTGAGTTTTATTATTGCTCCTCGCCTAAATGCTCCCGGTAGAATGGCTAATGCTGAGGTATCATTAAGATTACTGATGAGCCAGAGTGCTGCGGAAGCGCAAAATTTAGCCAAAGAGTTGGAGAAGCTTAACCGCGAGCGCCAGAAAATCGAAGGAAAAATTTTAGAAGAAGCAGAGGAGATGATCAACGCACAGGTTAATTTTAAAGACCATAAAGTAATTGTAATTGCTAAAGAAGATTGGCATCAGGGAGTTTTAGGGATTGTTGCTTCAAAACTTGCGGATAGATTTTACCGGCCGGCAATAGTCATTTCTTTAAATGAAGAATTATGTAAGGGCTCTGCGCGTTCAATTAAAAACTTTCATCTTTTCAATGCGCTCCTGGACTGTAAAGAGCTTTTAAGCAGTTTTGGCGGCCATGCCCATGCTGCTGGTTTGTTAATTACCAAAGATAACATTGATGAATTCAGGAAAAGTATTAATAAATTGGCAAGCGACCGGTTGACCTTAGAGGATTTACTTCCCAGCCGGGATATTGACTTAGAGATTAGTTTTACTGAATTAAATGAGGCGTTGGCCAGAGAGCTGGAGCTTTTAGAGCCATTTGGCATGGCAAATCCTGAACCTTTATTTTATACGCGCGCCTTAAGGTTAAGAGGAGAAGTGCAGCTTTTAAACCGCGGGACCTTAAAGTTTTGGGCAACCGATGGAGTTGCTATAGCTCAGGTGATTGCTTTTGGGATGAGTAGTTTAAGGGAGAGTTTATTAGAGGCAGCTTCTTTCGATTTAATTTATACTCCTAAAATAGATAGTTGGCGCCAGGCAGAATCAATGATCCTTGAGGCCAAAGATATCTTTTTTAAGTAGTAGGGGTCTTGAGCTTCCTGGGAGCTGCTTTTTGGAAATTTCCTTTTTTGATGCACTTGGTGCAGATGTAGACCTTCTTAGGCGTGCCGTTAACAACTATGTGCACTGACTGAAGATTAGGAAGAAATTTACGTTTACTCCAGCGGGCTATTTTTGAACCAGTGCCGCCTTTAGCTTTATACTGGCCTTTTCTGGCTAATACTTTTCCGGTAAGTGCACCTTTTTTACAGATTGAGCATTTTTTAAGCATTTTTATCACTCCTTAAGTTTTGAGCACAAAAAGTACTTATTTGGCGAAATCCCGCGAAGCGGGATAAATAAGTATACTTGAAATTACGGTATTGTCAAGATAGAATATGGATAGAAATGCCACTGCTAAGTTTTCCGCTCGGGTCGATTTCTTGACGCCAATGGTCTTTCGTATTTCGGCGGCTGCAGAACTCGCGGTTTTTGCTCTGGCAAAAACCGCTCAGACAGCTTCGTCGTCCCCGTTTTGTTGCTTCGCTCCACGGGGGTACCCGAAATACTCAAGCTCCATTGGCTAAAATCGACACTCGCGGATAAACTTGCCAGTGTCATCTCTATTAAAGTGGGGCGGAGGATTAAGCCAAGCCATCCGCTAGAATGAATAAACAATATGTTTCTTATATGCTTTTTTAAGGAAGCAAAAAAGGAAACTGTTTCGCAGCTAATCGGGAAATGGGGTTAAGCTTTGCGCCTCTTGCCGGAGGTACATTATTTATTTTTTAAATTCATAGCGGGTGACACGGAGGCGGTTCATTTACCGCGCGCAACGTAAGTGAGCACGGTAGGATGCCGCAGTGACAGGACCCGCTTGAGTAGGTTTTATCGACCATCGACTGTAGTCCTTCGCCCCTGAATTATTATAACAAGCAATGGTTTCCTATGAGTTACGAACTACGAGCCAAGAGCCAATAAAGGAGGTATAATGAGGATAATGATTGCTGTAGTTTTTTTATTAACGAATATTATAATTTTTTCTGCTGGTTTTTCTCCTTGTTTTTCTCAAGAGCAGGTTCAGGTAGTCCAGCCGCTTCAATTGGAAGGCGTAATCGCTTATGTGGATTTTATCGGCTCAACAATTACCATAAGATACCTCCAGCTTAATGGGAATCATGATGAAATCACGCTGAAAGTGACCTCTCATACAAAAGTTGATAGGGGTAACTTGCGTATACCGCTTACAGATGCTAATGAGGGGGATGAGGTTATTGTTGAATATTATGACGATCCGGTGTCTTTAGGCGCACCAAAAGTAAGCCAGATAAATATAATACCGTCAACTTGATAGTTAATCAGTTCCTTTTAAGGGGAGAGAGAAGTTGCTTGAGCGAATAATAAAACACAAATATTTTTTTCATGTTGTGGCGGTTTTAGTTATTTTAACAGTAACTATCCTGTTTATTGTTTTTAGCGGGACATCTAACTAGAGTTAGAGGACGGTTATATTTTTGCAGAGATAAAAACGGAGGTAGATATGGGAGTAGAAAAAATAGGGGAAAAATACCGTTGTAACGTTTGCGGAAATGAAGTAGTGGTAACAAAAGTTGGCGGTGGAGAATTAGTCTGCTGTAAGCAGCCAATGGAGAAAATCGAAGGATAAAATTTTCTAAAGATAAATAGTTAATTAAATGGCCGAATATATTTGTCCGCATTGTAAAAATTCGATTAATGACGACGAAGCACTACTTTGCCTTTATTGCGGCCAGAGCCTTAATCGAAGCGCCGGTTTTATGGGTAAGCTTAGGTATCCTAAGCACAGAATAATATTTGTTGTTGTAATAATTGCTGTTTTAGCGGCCTTTATATTATTGATGGGGATTTAATAGCTCTTAGCTCATGGCTTTTAGCTCATAGGAAACATATAATGATACCTAAGAGCTATGAGCTAACAACTAAATTATGGATAAAGTATTAGAAGGATTAAATAAAGAACAGGTAGAGGCAGTCACGCATAAAGACGGCCCGCTGTTAATTATTGCAGGGGCAGGCACAGGCAAGACCCGGGTAATTACCCAGCGTATCGCCTGGTTAATTAATCAGGGCTTGGCTAAGACAGATGAAATCTTAGCGCTTACCTTTACGGATAAGGCTGCCAAAGAAATGCAGGAGCGGGTGGATATCCTGATGCCTTATGGCTATACCGATATCTGGATTTCTACATTCCACGCCTTTGGGGACCGCCTCTTGCGTGAAAATGCTTTAGTCGCCGGCCTAAATTCTGATTTTAAGGTGCTTACCCAGCCCGAAGCAGCGGTATTTTTCCGCGAGCATCTGTTTGAGTTTACGCTTAATTATTACAGGCCTTTAGCTGAGCCTACACGTTTTATCGAAGCGATGATTTCGTTTTTTAGCCGCGCAAAAGATGAAGATGTTTCTGCTAAGGAGTATTTAAAATATGCGCAGGATTTTATGATTAAGGCTAAAGCCGGGCCGCTAGATAAGGCTAATGAAGAGTTGGCAGTGCAACAGATGGAAGTAGCTGCTGCCTACGTTAAATATCAAGAGCTCTTGTCAAAAGAAGGATTGGTGGATTTTGGCAATCAGTTTTATTTAAGTTTAGAGCTGTTACGTGAGCATCCCTTAGTTTTAGAGAATTATCAGAAACAATTTAAATATATTCTTGTTGATGAATTTCAGGATACTAATTTTGCGCAGTTTCAGATTGTAAAACTTCTTGCCGGCAGCCTAAAGAATGTTACTGTTGTCGGAGATGATGATCAGTGTATTTATCGTTGGCGCGGGGCTGCCTATAGTAATCTTGTGAATTTCAATAAAGAGTATCCT
>CAZOSW010000004.1:0-54676 GCA_964582765.1 uncultured Planctomycetales bacterium
CAACGCGATTATAAGATGCGTTCGCGCGCGGAACTAACAAATATCATCCGAGAGACTAAGGATATGACAAAAAATCCTTTCGGCGTAAACATTATGTGCGTACTTACTAACTATGATGAGTTAGTGGAAGCAGCCCAAGTTGAATCTGTCGATGTGATTATCTCTGGGGCTGGGCTACCGTTACGCTTGCCAGCTTTGATTAAGAATGGACAGACTAAACTTATTCCGATTGTTTCTTCTGCGCGGGCAGCACAGATTATTTGTAGTACCTGGGTTAGGAGGTATAAACGATTGCCCGATGCCATTATCGTAGAAGGCCCGCTTGCCGGTGGGCATTTGGGTTATAGTTTAGCTGAACTTGCTGATGAAAAACATTTTTATCTGGATAAAATTTTATCCGAGGTTTTGGCGGTTACGCGTGCTTTTAAGAATGACAAATCGCCTATTCCTGTGATTGCCGCCGGAGGAATCTTTGATGGTAAAGATATTGCCAGGGTTATGCGTTTAGGCGCAAGCGGGGTACAGATGGCTACACGTTTTGTTTGTACCCACGAATGCGATGTATCTCTGCAATATAAAGAGGCGTATATTTCAGCTAGAAAAGAGGATATTGTAGTTATCCAGAGTCCGGTGGGGATGCCGGGAAGGGTTATCCGTAATGAATTTGTGAAGAAGGTTACTGAAGGGGCGCATGTAGCTTTTGGTTGTGAATATAAATGTTTGTATACTTGTGATGCTCAAAAAGTTAATTATTGTATTGCCAAAGCGCTGTTGAATGCCTACCGAGGAGAGTTAGATAAAGGGTTTGCAATGTGCGGCAGCAATGCCTATCGGATTAAAAAGATAGTTTCAGTAAAAGATTTGATCGCAGAGTTGATTGCAGAAGCAGAGAGTTGTTTAAACGAATAGGTAAATATCAAATAAGTAAAGACCCTGCAGTACTATTTCTACCTTAACGAGTCGTTGTGATTCTCGTTGATTATGATATAATATAACAATAATTAAGTCTAAGCGTTCTGGGGATTCGTGAGTATCTCCGGAGGATTTATAAGATGGTCGGGCCGCCATCTGATTAAATGATCAGGTGACGGATTTTTTATTGAAAGTGAAAGAGCGGATTAATTAAAATGATAGAGGTTTTTATTCACTCTAATTGTAAGTATTTGTTCAGGTGATAAATGAAAAAAGTTATTAAAAAGTGGGGATGGTATAAAGTTTTGGCAAAAGGGAATGGGTTTAAGGTAAAGGTATTATATCTTAAGCCTTTCGCCAAGACAAGCTTACAAAGGCATAAGTTTAGAAGCGAGACATGGGTGTTTCTTGATAGCCAAGAAGTAAAGATAGTAGGAAGGCATAAATGGCATCGTTTAAGTAACTCCAGTAACAAGGGGTTAAAGCTAGTAGAGGTGCAAATAGGGATATGCCAGGAAAGAGATATAGAAAGACAAAAGGAATAGCCGGAGATAAATACTATGAGCAGTAATGTTAAGAAGATAGCTTTTATAGGTAATTATCTCCCCAGGAGATGCGGGATTGCCACCTTTACCTCCGATCTTTGTGAGGCGTTTGCGGCCCTGGATCCGTCCGTTCAATTATTTGTTATTCCTGTTACAGATACCAAGGAAGGTTATGATTATCCCGAACGCGTGCGTTTTGAGATTAAAGAGCAAGATATATCTACATATAAAGCTGCGGCAGATTTCCTCAATCTTAACAATATTGATGTTGTCTGCCTTCAGCATGAATTCGGCATTTTTGGCGGAGACGCCGGCAGCTACATATTGACGTTATTACGGCAATTGAAGATGCCGATCGTAATGACTTTGCATACGGTATTACAGCATCCATCCGCACGTCAGAAGCGCGTAATGGATGAATTGCTTGAGCTCTCTGATCACGTGGTTGTAATGACGCAGAAGGCTATAGATATTCTTCAGGCTGTGCATAAAATAAGCAGTGCAAAGATAGCTTTGATTCCGCATGGAATACCTGATGTTTCATTTATCGACCCTAATTTCTATAAAGATCAGTATGGAGTTGAAGGCAAGACTGCGCTTTTGACCTTTGGATTGCTTGCTCCGCATAAAGGGATAGAGGTTGTTCTGCGCGCTCTTCCTAAGGTTTTAAAAGAATACCCAAACGCGGTATATATCGTTGTCGGAGCCACACATCCTAGTCTGTTAAGGTATGAGGGTGAGAAATACAGGCTTTTCTTGCAACGCCTTTGTGATGAGTTAGGGATTTCCAGAAATGTTATTTTTCATAACCGGTTTGTATCTCTGGAAGAACTTAAAGAGTTACTTGTACTTGCGGATATTTATATTACTCCATATCTTCAAGAGGCGCAGATAGTTTCCGGAACGTTAGCTTATTCTTTCGGCGTAGGAAACGCGGTCATTTCGACTCCATATTGGCATGCTGCGGAATTACTTAGCGATGGCAAGGGCCTGCTCGTGCCGTTTAACGATTCGCCAGCCATGGAGCAGGCGATCTTAAGGCTTATTGGCAATGAAAACGAACGTAACGCGATGCGAAAGAATGCTTATCTTTTTGGCCGTGAAATGATCTGGGGTAAGGTGATATTGAAATACGCGTCTATCTTCGAAGAATCCAGATTGAAACGCACTCCAATAATGCAAAACAAAATAACAATGCATTCTCTTGAACAAGGGGTTCCTGTATTGCCTGAGATTAAGCTCGACCATCTCGTGAGGATGACTGATTCTATCGGAATTTTCCAGCACGCGATGTTTAATGTTCCTAATTTTTCCGAAGGATATTGCACAGACGATAATACGCGGGCGCTTATTCTGGCCGTATTGCTTGAGAATTTAGGTACGGTGAATCTTCTTGCAATTGATGATCTTGCTAGCCGTTATCTCGGATTTATCAGGCATGCCTGGGATCCTTCTATCGGACGTTTTAGGAATTTTCTGACCTTTCAGCGGAATTGGATGAAAGAAATACCGAGTGAAGATTCCCATGGAAGAGCGTTATGGGCGATCGGTATTTGTATCGGGCAATCCAAAAATGAAGGATTCGTGCATATGTCAATTGAGCTTTTTGAAAAGGCTCTTACTTGTTCATCGGCATTTACTTCTCCGCGCGCCTGGGCTTTCATTTTACTCGGCATGCATGAATACCTACAGCGTTTTCGTGGAGATAGGCTGATTCGTAATTGCCTGCAGGCATTGGCTAGGCGGCTTTACGATCTTTACAGAGCAAATTTCAGCACAGAGTGGCTGTGGTTTGAATCATCTTTGACATATTGCGGCGCTAAATTGCCTCACGCGCTTTTATCAAGCGGATATGACCTTAATAATGAAGAAATGATAAAAGCCGGAATAGAGTCTTTAAACTGGCTTGTAAAAATACAGACTTCAACGCGTGGTCATTTCCAGCCGGTTGGCTCGGATAACGCGTATCATCGCGGTGGGATAAAACCTGCTTTTGATCAACAGCCGGTAGAAGCCTATTCTACTATTTCAGCTTGCCTTGAGGCTTATCGCGTCACAAAAGATAAGGCCTGGTATAATGAGGCGGCAAAAGTTTTTCAATGGTTCCTCGGTGGTAATGATTTGGGAATTCCCGTATATGATCCGGTAACTGGAGGATGTTGCGACGGGCTGCATATTGATAGAGTGAATCGCAATCAAGGCGCTGAATCTACACTCTCATTTCTTCTGTCATTAGCTGAAATGACGCGTATGGGAAATATTCTGGAAAGCCTTAAGGAGCCATTAGAGGAATGATAAAAAATACTGGTATAGCTATTACTCCTGATGACAAGCACGTCATTATTCGGCCCTATGTTCCTCATGATCAATCACGGGTTCACAGAATTGCATTACGCGTTATGGCGCTAGAGGAATCTGCCGCTGAAAAAGAGCTCAAGAAAATCAGGCGCGATTTTTCGGCGCGGCATCATAATCTTGACAAAATCCTTAAACATCAATTTGAAGCTGTACGCACATACTTGCCTTCCGATCTTAACCCTTCTGAAACACGCAAACTTCTCATAGGAGCGTGTTTTGTCGGCGAGCGTACATTTGAATCAGCAGCGCTTTTTAATCCTTCTATTGTCGCGCATCCGGATCAGTCCGGGATTTCTTCTGGCTCCTTACGCGTAATTATTTCTTTGCGCGCAACAAGCGAGGGGCACATATCCACATTAACATTTCGTTCCGCTATCCTAGATAAAGATGGCTTAATATCGATTGATAAAGTTTCTAATTTAGCTTGTACCGCTGAACCGAAAGCCAACGCGCTTTACGATAAGGTATGTTTCATCGGGAAACTCTATGAAATGGGGCTAGAGAATGATTGTGCAAAATACATTATAGGCCCGTTACCGGCTGAGTTTACTATTGCGCAGCTGGAGGATAGAATTAATGCCTATACTATTGATCATGATCCGATAATTCAAACAGATAAGCTTACCTGTGAAAAGATTCTGTGGCTTGCGCGATGTAATTACGAAGTTACTTTTGATTCGCAATTTACGCTTTCAGAGCGCGTGCTATTTCCGCTTTCTCCCAGCGAACAGAACGGTATGGAGGACGCGCGTTTTGTTCTTTTTAAAGACGATGACGGAAGCAAAAAATACTATGCTACTTATACGGCGTATGATGGGAAGGTAATCCTTCCGCAGATAATGGAGACAGAAGATTTTATTCATTTTAAAATGATTACCTTAAACGGCAAGGCAGCGGTCAACAAAGGAATGGCTTTGTTTCCGCGTAAGATTGGCGGCCGCTATGCGATGATCTCTCGGAATGATAACGAGAGGCTCTTTCTCATGTATTCCGACAATATCCATTTCTGGCATGAAGCCGTTCCGATTATGGAGCCTTTGTATTCCTGGGAGTTTGTGCAGATCGGAAATTGCGGCTCTCCCATTGAGACTGAGCGCGGGTGGCTTCTTTTAACCCATGGCGTTGGTCCGTTGCGTCAATACACGATTGGCGCGGCCCTGCTTGATCGCGATGATCCTTCACGCGTACTCGGTCGATTGAGCAAACCGCTTATTCATTGGAAGGCTAAGAGCCGTTGTGGGTATGTTCCAAATGTCGTCTATTCATGCGGCGCCTTGGTTTACGGCGATATGCTTATCATTCCCTATGCGTTATCCGATCAACAGACGACTATCGCGCTAGTATCGTTACGCGAGATCTTAGACAGGTTGTCTTAGGGGAAAAGGCCTCGACTGTTGTAAAAAAAATATATTCAAAAATATGTTTCTGTTGCCTGCGGCAACAATATTTCATTAGATAAGAGCTTAATCTGTTTAAGTTTAGCGAGGAATTATCTTGTATAGCGAAATATCGCATATAGTTTGGCTTATAAATCCAGAAAGTTTTTTCTGTGCTTAATATGAAAAGGGCTATTGTTTGTAAAATTTCATAATTAATAATGCATGTTTAGGAAATTAATAAAATTAATTTTGGCAGGCCTTCTAACTCCAAGCCTCTGTGGATGCATGGTAGCTATGATATTTGTATCCGAAAATCTTAAAGTTAAGCAAGATTTAAATGTTTCTTACTCTCAGGCGTTTGATATTGTTAAAGGGTCTGTGATAGAGCAGGGCATAAAGTTTCGAGAAGCTTTGATAGAAAAAAATGTCGCAAGGATAAACGGAGAATATAATCGCGGTAAGAGCGTACATATTTTTATCAATAAGATTAGCGATACTCAATGCAGCATAGCAGTGCGGGTGGGAACAAGCGAAGCTGAAAAAGAAATAGCAAAAAAAATCCTTCAAGGCATTATAGATTATTCTAGAAGAATAGGCGATATTTCAGGAAAATAGTATATCTGCATAGCTTATTTAATTATGGATGAAATCAGGATTTTAACCCCTAATGGTTCAATTGGAAGTGGCTTCTCGGAAGAATTGTTTGAAGAAGGCATGAAGCGTAATCCCCACGCTATTGCAGTTGATGCGGGTTCAACTGATCCTGGCCCGTATTTTCTTGGCAAGGGACGGTCAATTTCCAATAAAATGATGATAAAAAGGGATCTTGAGATATTATTGCTAGCGCGGGATAAAAATAATATTCCTTTATTAGTGGGTTCGGCCTGCGGGCCTGGTACTAAATCTACTCTTGAGTGGACAATTAATATCGTAAAAGAAATTGCCAAAGAAGAGAACCTCCATTTTAAATTAGCTACTATTACCGGGGATATCGATAAAGAGTTTTTAAAAAATGCGGTTAAACAAGGTAAAGTACGCACTTTTGAATCCGATAAAGCTTTAACTGTAGAGGAAGTGGATAGAGCCACTAATATTGTAGCCCAAATGGGAGTTGAGCCTTTTATGGAAGCGCTAAAATCAAAGCCAGATGTGATTATCGCCGGGCGCGCTTATGATCCGGCTATGATGGCGGCGCTTCCAATTATGAATGGTTTTGATGAGGCCTTGGCTGAGCATATGGGAAAAATACTTGAATGCGGTTCTATGGCCGCAGAGCCTTCTTCCGGTTTTGAGCCGATCTTAGGTACAATTAGAAAAGGATATTTTTTAGTAGAGCCGATGAATCCAAAAAGCAAATGCACTCCCAAATCTGTGGCGGACCATTCCCTTTATGAAGAATGTAATCCTATTAAAGCCGGGCTTCCCGGAGGAACGCTGGATTTAAGCCAGACGGTATTCGAACAAACCGGCCGTATGACCAAGGTGAGCGGGACTAAATTTGTCAAAGATACGTATACGGTAAAGGTTGAAGGCGCGGCTAAGGTAGGGTATCGGACGGTTTTTATTGCCGGGGTTAGGGACCCGATTATGATTAGCCAGATAGATTATTTAATCGATGGAGTGACGGAAAATACCAAGGCTTTTTTTCATGACGTGGCTGAAGACTTTCAGATTTTGCTCCATGTCTATGGTAAAAATGGGGTTTTGGGGAAAGTCGAATACATAAAAGATGCCAAGATTTTTGAACTGGGGCTTATTGGTGAGGTGGTGGCTAAAACACAAGAGCTGGCCAGCACAATTTGCGGATATCTTTCGCATTTAAGCATGCATTTTGATTATCCGGGATGCAAAGCAACCGCCGGAAATTTAGCCATGCTTTATTCGCCGGAAAATATTGACGCGGGAGAAGTTTTTGAGTTTAATATCTATCATTTGTTAGAAGTTGACAGTCCGACCGCGTTATTCCCCATAAGTTTTGAGGAGATATAATGGTTAAGCCGGTTAATATTGTTGATATAGCCACGATTATCCGAAGCAAAAACGCCAAACCTTTCTTATTTACCATGGATATTTTCTTTGATAATTTAGGGCACTATGAAAAAGCGGTAAATTCCGGGGTTATAAATAAGAAACTGATTGCAAAGATGTATCATTTAGAAGATGAAAACAAGGCTGAAATTTACAATTTTGCTCAAGCTTGGGCAATTAAGATTACTATTCCCAGAGCTGTGGCTTCGGGTGGAATAGGAGATACTGATATTTATGGCGCTCAGCAGCATGCCCCTTTATATTCAATAAAAATTCCTATCTGAAAAATTAGTAGGTGTCTTATAGGGTATAGTGAAATAGGATATCTGCAAAAAGGTTATTGATTTCTCAAGATTTTGATAAATTCTCGATTATGCTTGACAATGAGATAAAACCTATTTATTATAAGAAAAGAGCGAAGTGAAATAAAATATTCTTGGGTTCAGAAATAATTTTATTTCTGAAGGTTGTATTGATGGTCGGGCCGCCATCTACGAAGGTAGAAGGCGGCTTCTGTTTTTTTAACTCTTAGAGCGAAAGGAGATCCTATGGATTGGCAGAATGTTCCTAACCCAGATGAGATAATTGAGGCAGGTAGGAAGAAATTCGTGGATTTCTCGAAGTGGATTCCTATCGCAGTAATTGTTTTGTTCATCCTGGCTGGTTTGCGGGGTTTAATTTATTCGATCGGCCCGGATGAGGTGGGTGTTATTCAGAGGTTTGGTAAGTTCATCGGCTTAAGTTCTCCCGGGTTGCATGCAAAAATACCATTTAGTATAGATAAGGTAACGCCGATTAAGGTAGAGAAGGTTTTTAAGGAGGAATACGGGTTTAAGACCATGGTGCCGGGAGTAAGGTCAAAATTCTCTTCGGGTAATTATCAGGATGAATCTTTGATGCTTACCGGAGACTTGAATATTCTTGATGTGCGCTGGATAGTGCAGTTTAAAATTAAAGATCCGGTAAAGCTGCTTTTCGCTACGCGCCACCCCGAGGACAATATACACGATATTTCCGAAGTAGTTATGCGGCGTTTCGTCGGGGATTATTCAGTGGATGAAGTCCTTACTACCAAAAGGGAAGAGATAGATGATTTGGCGCAGCAGGAGATACAGCGTATACTTGATATGTATGATGTCGGGGTACATATAGTTACGGTGAAACTATTGGATGTTAACCCTCCTGAAGCGGTAAAGTCCGCATTTAACGAAGTAAACGAGGCCAAGCAAGAAAAAGAGAAGATGATTAACCAGGCCTGGGAGGCTTATAATAAAGTTATTCCCAAGGCCAGAGGGACGGCAGAGAAGACTATCCGTGAATCAGAGGGTTATGCTACGGATAAAATAAACCGCGCCAAGGGCGAATCAGCAAGATTTCTTGCTACTTTAGAGGAGTATAAAAAAGCTCCGGATATAACCAAAAAGAGGCTCTATTTAGAAACCTTAACACAGGTGCTTCCTAATGCAAAAGAGAAATACATAATTGATTCGCAGCAGAGATCGATTCTGCCTCTTTTGGATATCAATAAAAAAGGAGGGCAGCAGTAATGAAAGGATTACGTTTAATTATTATAATTTTTACGATATTATTCGCTATTCTAATTTTATCTTTTGTCATTGGTGCGGTGTATGTAATTGAAGAAGGAAAACAAGTGGTTATTACGCAATTCGGCAAGCCCGTGGGTAATCCGATTACCTCAGCCGGTATGCATTTCAAGCAGCCATTAATTCAGGAAGCACACTATTTTGAAAAAAGGCTCTTGGATTGGGACGGAGATCCGAATCAGATACCTACCAAAGATAAGAAATATATCTGGGTTGATACTACTGCCCGCTGGAAGATTATCGATGCCTTAAAATTCCTGCAGTCTGTAGGCAATGAAATGAGCGCTCAAGGCAGGCTCGATGATATCATAAATTCCGCAACCAGGGATATAATTACCAGCCATCTTTTAGTTGAAGCGGTGAGGGATTCTAACCGTATCCTGGAGTCAAGGGCAGAAGGCGAGGATATGATTGTTACGGATGAGGCGCTGGAGCGCATCGAAGTAGGCAGGAAGATGCTGGAGAGCGCCATTCTAGAAAAGGCAAAGGTTCTTGCTCCCCAGTACGGCATTGATATTATTGATGTGCGCATCAAACGCGTAAATTACGTAGAAGATGTGCGTAACAAAGTTTATGATCGTATGATTGCCGAAAGAAAGCGCGCTGCGGAGAAATATCGTTCCGAAGGCCAGGGGAAATCCGCTGAGATAGAGGGGCAGGTAGCCAAAGAATTAAAGGCTATCACTTCGGAGGCTTACCGTCAGGCACAGATTATTACCGGTAAGGCGGACGGCGAGGCAATCAATATATATGCTGGTGCATACAGCCAGAATCCCGATTTTTATTCCTTCATGAAGACGTTAGAAAGCTATGGAGATACCATCGACGCAAAATCTACGGTGATTTTGACAACCGACAGCGACTATTACAAATACCTCAAGTCCCTGGAGGCTATGAAATAAAATATTAGATTAAGAAGGATTAAGTGATAGCTTTGGTTTGTTGGGTTTATAGCTATATCCTTTCTTTTCAAATAATATTAGAGTTTAACGGCTATGATTGCTGTTTGGATCATAGCCGTATTACTTACTGCTGTTCTAGAGGCTTAGAGGATCGTATTTATGGCCCCCATATCGAAAGCTTTTACGCCTTGAAATTATTTAAAACGTTTTTTAAGTATATCCTTAGTGATGACGCCCGAAAGATAAAGAAGTTATAAAACGTTTTATTTTTTTAAAATAAAGCGTTATAATCAAATTAGGAATGTTTATAATAATAGAAGTTATTTAAAAAACTCATACATGAATAAGAAAATATCTTTTCCTCTCATGATCATAAGTTATCATACTAAACATGGGTATCTAAATAGAGAAAGGATGTAAAATTATGAACAGTTATCTTTTTTCGGGTATTTTAATGGTTTCTAGTTTTACTGCCGGGTGGATACTTTATTTTATTGTTTCGCTTTTACTTAAACGGCGGAATGGGTTTTTCTCTAAAGGGCTTAATGTCGATTTAAGGGTTTTAAAAAGTCCGTTACGATTCCTATTGCCTATTTTGTGTGTTTCGGGGATTATTCCTTTATTAAGAGTGCCGAGAAATGAGCGTTTATTTTTAGGCGACTTTATTCACATTTTGCTTATTGCTTTGTTTGGTTGGGTTGGGGTAAAGATTGTTTACATCTTACGCGATGCTCTCCTAAGCCGTTATGATATTAATACTCGGGATAATGTGCATGCCCGTAGCATGCATACACAAATGCGCGTGATCACAAATATTATGGTTGTTGTTATAGCCTTGTTGACTATTTCCATTATATTGATGAGTTTTTCACAGGTCAGGCATATCGGGGTAAGCCTATTGGCTTCGGCAGGAATTTTGGGAATAGTCATAGGTTTTGCTGCGCAAAAAACATTAGGGAATTTTATTGCCGGTATTCAGATAGCCTTTGCTCAGCCAATTCGGCTGGATGATGTGGTTATTATTGAAGGTGAATGGGGGTGGATTGAGGAAATTACCCTTACTTTTGTAGTTGTGCGTATCTGGGACCTAAGGCGCCTGGTTGTACCGATATCATATTTTCTCGAAAAACCATTTCAGAATTGGACGCGGACTTCGGCAGATTTGCTGGGGACTGTTTTTATATATACCGATTACACCATATCCGTCAAAGATGTCCGTAATGAATTAACGCGTATCCTGGAAAATAGCTCAAAGTGGGATAAGAAGGTCAATGTACTGCAAGTTACCAATGCAACCGACAAAACAGTTGAACTACGGGCGTTGATGAGCGCAGGGGATTCTCCCACCATGTGGGACTTGCGTTGTGAGGTCAGGGAAAAGCTCCTAGGGTTTTTACAACAACAATTTCCGGAAAGTTTGCCGCGGACTCGCATTGAAATGAATAAAAAGTAATTGAGTTAATATGGTTGCGCTAGGCCGGGTGCAATCTGGTGCTGCGCTAAAGGCCTAAGGGTTCGAATTTATTAACCCTATCGAAACTTATAAATAAATATAAAACTTAATAAATAATACCGAACCAAATTTTTATTATTATGAATAAAATATTTTTTATGCCTATTGCTTCTATAGTTTTACTTATTTTTTTACTGGGAGGGTGCACTTATATTACCCATTATGGACAGATAAGCTTACTCAAAAAGTTTGAATCTAATCAGTGCGAAATCGATAGCTATCTAAAAAGGCAGCAAGAGTTTTTCTATAAATTAATAGGTGATGTCAAAAATAATCGTTTAAAAAAAGGGATTGCAAAAAAAGATGTTTTATCTTTATATGGTAAGCCGATTTTTTGCAAAGAGGTTAAAGATAGCCTTGAGATTACGGAAAGATGTCTTTACCGGCCTGCGGTAGAATATTTTAATACCGATAGGATATACCTTAATTTCGATAAAGATCGTAATTTATATTCCTGGGAATTTATTCCGGCGCCCTTAAAACCTTGATCTTCGTTTGACCTATATAAGGAGGTATTCTATGAACATAGAACAGGCAAAACAAATGTCAATAGAAGAGTTATTTAATAAACTTTCTTCGCGCAGGACAGGCCTTTCTTCTGAAGAAGCCAAGAAGAAACTCTCGGAGCACGGCCCGAATGAAATAACCGAGAAGAAAATCAGCCCAATCTTAAAATTTTTAAGTTATTTCTGGGGGCCGATTCCCTGGATGATAGAAGCCGCAGCGGTTCTTTCTGCCCTTATTCGGCATTGGGAAGATTTTGGGGTTATTTTCGTTATGTTATTGATAAATGCCGCGGTAGGATTTTGGCAGGAGCATAAGGCGGATAATGCCATCGAATTATTAAAGAAGAGGTTGGCGCTTAAGGCGCGCGTATTACGCGATGGAAAGTGGGGCGAGTTGCCGGCGCGTGATTTAGTGCCGGGCGATGTAATACGCATACGCCTTGGCGATATTATTCCGGCTGATATTAAGCTATCTGAAGGAGAGTTTCTTTTGGTAGATCAATCTGTATTAACCGGAGAATCGCTGCCCGTTGAAAAGCATCTTTTTGATATCGGCTATTCGGGTTCAATCGTTAAGCAGGGGGAGATGGATGCTGTAGTAGTTGGTACCGGATTAAATACTTATTTCGGTAAAACTGCCAGTCTTGTTGCCGGGGCTAAAACCTGCAGCCACTTTCAGAAAGCGGTAATTAAAATAGGGGATTATCTCATCGTGACCGCGATAGTTTTAGTCGCGGTTATCTTTTTAGTCTCGCTCTTCCGCCATGAGAATTTTTTTGAGATCCTTCAGTTTGCGCTTATTCTGGTTGTGGCCTCTATTCCGGTAGCAATGCCTGCCGTATTGACGGTGACAATGGCAGTGGGTGCTTCTGTGCTTGCCAAAAAAGAAGCTATTGTAAGTAAATTAGTGGCTATAGAAGAGATGGCAGGAGTAGATATTTTATGTTCGGATAAGACAGGCACTATCACGAAAAATGAGTTAAGTATTAAAGAGCTTAGGCCTTTGGAGGGATTTAAGGATGTCGATATGCTGCTCTGGGGTAGATTAGCTTCCCGAGGAGAAGATAAAGACCCCATAGACGATACCGTTATTGCCAAGGCTCAATCGATAAGTGAAGTTACGCAAAATTTCGGTAAGTATCAGGTAATTTCTTTTAAACCGTTTGACCCGGTTGCAAAACGTACCGAATGCAGTGTGGAAGCAAGCGGAGGCAAAAAATTTAAGGTAACCAAAGGCGCGCCGCAAGTTATTCTTTCCCTCGTAGCCAATAAAGATTTGATTTCTTCTAGAATCGACGGAATTGTCAATGATTTTGCAGCTAAAGGTTACCGCGCACTCGGTATTGCTAAAACAGATGATTCGGGACGTTGGCAATACGCAGGACTTTTTGCGATTTATGACCCGCCGCGCGAAGATTCTGCGGATACTATAAAAATAGCCAGATCAATGGGTTTAAATGTAAAAATGGTAACCGGGGACCATATCGCTGTGGCCAAGGAGATTGCAAAAGAAGTGGGGCTGGGAGAAAATATTCAGCCAGCTTCCAGTTTTCTGGATAAACCTGACAAAGAGGCAGAGAAGATTATCGAGGGTGCGGATGGTTTTGCCCAGGTTTTTCCGGAGCATAAGTATAAAATAGTAGAAGAATTACAGGCGAAAAACCATATTGTCGGAATGACCGGTGATGGCGTTAATGATGCGCCGGCGTTAAAGAAAGCAGACGCAGGGATTGCTGTTGCAGGCGCTACTGATGCGGCAAAGTCTGCGGCATCCATTGTCCTTACTAAACCCGGCCTTTCGGTTATAATCGATGCGATTAAGGAGAGCCGTAAGATATTCAAGCGCATGAACAGCTATACAATTTATCGTGTTGCCGAGACAACCAGGGTTCTAATATTTATGACTCTGGCGATCCTGATTTTTAATTTCTATCCAGTCACCGCCATTATGATCGTTATCTTAGCACTGCTTAATGATATACCCATTATGATGATTGCCTACGATAACACAAAGATTTATCCGAATCCGGTAAGTTGGAATATGCGCAGGGTTTTAACTCTTGCCACTGCCTTGGGAGTGGCGGGGGTGTTCGCGAGTTTCTTGTTATTTTGGATTGGTGAACAAATATTTCATCTTGACCGTCAAATAATCCAAACGCTTATTTTTTTAAAATTAGCGGTGGCCGGCCATATGACCATTTATTTGGCTAGGACAGGAGAGGATCCTTTTTGGCGTAAGCCTTATCCTGCCCTTGCCTTAATATTGACATGTGAAATAACCCAGATTGCTGCGACATTATTTGCGGTATATGGGGTATTTATGAAGCCGATAGGCTGGAGATTGGCTCTTTTCGTATGGGGGTATGCCTTTATTTTCTTTGTTTTAAATGATTTCATAAAAATTCGTGTTGATAAGACAATGGATCATTTTGGTATAAGATTTCGCCGAGGCATACAGGCAAGTTAATCGGAATGCGAGATAATCCATGACAGCGGAACACATCGATAAAAATTATACGGGTAAAGAATCCTTGAGAATGAAACAAACCAAGAATTACCAGATATAAACGAGAAGTGTGACAGGAAAGCCTTCTCTAAAGCCTGAATTTTCTTAGTGGGTGAGGCTATTGCATTAATTCATCAGCACTCAAATTTTCCTAATAAGACAGATTTTCCTACTAATTCTCTTCACTACGCTGGAAATCCGCAGGAATTACTTTTCTAAAAACAGAATATTCTTGAAATATTGAAGTATTACGTCTATAATTGTTTTTGTAAATTCTGATAGATTTACTCTAGGTTTTAGCGGTGTACAGCTTAATATTTTTTTATTTAATCGTAAATTTGAGTCAGCGGTTTTATTGTATAAAAAAAGCATGGAAACTGAGGTTTTTAGTCTTCCTAAATTTTATGCTATGGCAGGTCTACATAATTAAATGTAAAGGCGGTGCGCTCTATACGGGCATTACCAATGATCTCATCCGCCGCATTACAGCCCACAATAGCGGAAACGGTTGCCGTTTCACTAGATGCAGAATTCCCGTAAGACTATTATATAGTGAGTCTGTTTGTAGTCGGTCTGCTGCATTAAAACGCGAAGCCAGGATTAAGACTTTCAGCAGAAAAGAAAAACTGGAACTAAGCAGAAGCTAATGTTTTAGGGAAACTAAAAGAATTATGGGGGGCATGATACATAATTACAAAAGATAAGGAGAGAAAAAATGAGTAAATCAATCAAGGGTACAAAAACGGAGAAGAATTTATTAGCAGCCTTTGCGGGAGAGTCACAGGCAAGGAATAGGTATACCTATTTTGCTTCTGCAGCAAGAAAAGAAGGGTTAGAGCAAATAGCAAATATTTTTACCGAGACTGCTGAGAATGAAAAAGAACATGCAAAAGTTTTCTTTAAGTATCTTGAAGGAGGAGACACAGAGATTACCGCTACGTATCCGGCAGGTATGATTAAAGATACAAAGAGTAACCTGGAGGCAGCGGCTACTGGCGAAAAGCATGAATGGTCTAATCTGTATAAAGATTTTGCTAAGGCTGCTAACGATGAGGGTTTTTTAGAAGTTTCCCGCTCTTTTGAGCAGATAGCAAAAGTCGAGCGATTCCATGAATCTAGGTATAGAAAATTAATCAATAATGTTGCAAATGGCGAGGTATTTAAGAAAAAGGCGATTACAAAATGGCACTGCATTAACTGCGGTTATGTCTTTGAGGGAGAGGATGCTCCGAAAGAGTGTCCAGCCTGTAAGCATCCTCAGAGTTATTACGAGGAGTTAGCAGAAAATTATTAAGATGAAAAAAATATTTAGTTGGCAGGTTATCTTTGGGGTAATTTTAATTTCACTTTCGGTAATAGGATATTATGTGCATTACCTTCTTTTTCACGATGCCCACCATATTTTTATTTATCTGGTTGGAGATATCGCCTTTGTGTTTTTTGAGGTATTCCTGGTGACGATTATCCTACATCAGCTTTTAAGTTACCGCGAAAAGAAAACGATGTTAAATAAACTCAATATGGTAATTGGAGCATTTTACAGCGAGGTAGGATTAGATCTTTTACGAATATTGTCGGAAGTAAATAATAAGTCTAGACAGGTTTGCGATGAGCTAATTATAAGCAGCAATTGGACTGTTAAGGATTTTCAGGTAGCCAGCCGTAAGATTAGAGAGCACGGATATGTAGCTGAGATAAAACAAATCCCTTTAGAAACTTTGAAAAATTTTCTTACAGTAAAAAAAGATTTTCTACTGCGACTTTTAGAAAATTCTAATTTATTAGAACATGAGTCTTTTACAAACTTACTCTGGGCGGTTTTCCATTTTACTGAAGAGCTTGTCTATAGAAACAATTTACAGGGGTTATCCATGAACGATCTTGAGCATTTGTCCGGTGATATAAAACGCGTATATCAATTGCTTGTATTAGAGTGGTTGGATTATATGAAACACCTACAAAAGAGCTATCCCTATCTTTTTTCGCTGGCTTTAAGGACTAATCCTTTTGATAAGAATGCTTGCGTTGAAATGAAATAGAGGAAGGAGCCTAATTTAGCGATACAGATAGACGTTTCTCAGGATAATAAGAACAAAACCTAGAAAAAGAAAGGATATTTATGCCTCCACGTAAAGACATAAAAAAAGTTATTATTATCGGTTCCGGGCCAATAATTATCGGCCAGGCCTGTGAGTTTGATTATTCCGGGACTCAGGCCTGTAAAGCGTTGCGCGAGGAAGGATACGAAATTATATTAGTTAATTCTAATCCCGCTACTATTATGACCGATCCGGGGTTGGCCGATCACACATATATTGAACCGCTTACGGTAGAAAGTTTGACTAAAATTATTGCCAAAGAAAAACCTGATGCCCTTCTGCCGAATTTAGGGGGCCAGACAGGTTTAAATCTGGCCTCTGCTTTACATAAGGCGGGGGTGTTGGATAAATACCAAGTAAAAATGATTGGTGTTAAGGCAGATGCCATTGAGCGCGGAGAAGACCGGCAAGCATTCAAAGATACTATGAAAAAATTAGGTATTCCTGTGCCGCGTTCAGCGATTTGTAATTCGATCCAAGAGGCTTCAAAGATTGCTCAAGAGCTGGGTTTTCCGGTAGTAATACGTCCGGCCTTTACGCTGGGCGGGACAGGCGGCGGGATTGCTTATAATTCCGAAGACCTGAATTTTTTTGTTAACCGCGGCCTGAATGCCAGCTTGATACACCAGATTTTACTTGAAGAAGCAGTAATCGGCTGGGAAGAGCTGGAGCTTGAGGTAGTGCGTGATGAAAAGAATCACAAAATTACCGTTTGCTTTATCGAAAACATCGACGCTATGGGGGTGCACACCGGAGATAGTTTTTGCGTTGCACCAATGCTTACCGTGCCTTTAAACCTACAAAAGAGAATGCAGGAATTTTCTTATAAGATAGTAGAGGCTATCGGAGTAGTCGGAGGTACTAACATTCAGTTTGCGCACAATCTTAAAGACGATCGGCTTGTGGCTATAGAAATTAATCCGCGCACTTCCCGTTCTTCAGCGCTTGCTTCTAAGGCTACTGGTTTTCCCATTGCCAGGATTTCTACTAAGTTAGCAGCAGGGCTTAGCCTTGATGAGATTCCCTATTGGAAAAAGGGAACATTGGAAAAATACGAACCTTCAGGAGAATACGTAGTTGTTAAATTTGCGCGCTGGGCATTTGAGAAGTTCCGCCAGGCAAAAGATATCCTCGGCACACAAATGAAGGCAGTAGGAGAAGTAATGAGTATTGCTAAGGGGTTTAAAGAAGCATTCCAGAAATCTATACGTTCTCTTGAAATAGGCAGGTATGGGCTAGGTTTTGCCAAAGATTTCTACAATTTACCGCTCGAAGAACTGAAAAAACGGCTTGTTGTCCCTTCAAGCGAGCGTGTGTTTCTAATCTATGAGGGGCTGCGAAAAGGTATAAGCGTAGATGAACTTTCTAACCTTACATATATAGGTAAGTGGTTTATCAAGGAAATGCAGGAGATGGTATTTTTTGAAGAAAAGATGTTAAAAACTGGATGGCAGAAGCTAAGCGAAGCTGATTTACGCAAAGCAAAGGAATGGGGTTTCAGTGATAAGTATTTGGCCAGGATATTTAAGGTAAAGGAAGATGATGTGCGGATCGTCAGAAAAAAACTGATAGGTAATGCCCGTTTTGAGCCTGTGCCGGTAAGCGGAGTAAAAGAGGCAGCATATTATTATTCTACTTATACGCCGGGAAAAGATTTAGTACCGGTTTCAGAAAAAAGAAAGATTCTTATTCTAGGAGGTGGGCCTAATCGCATAGGACAGGGAATTGAATTTGATTATACCTGCGTACATGCGGCATTTGCTTTACGCGATGAAGGCCTTGAGTCGATTATGATTAATTGTAATCCCGAGACAGTTTCCACTGATTACGATACTTCCAATAAGCTTTATTTTGAGCCGTTGACTGTTGAAGATGTTTTGACTATTTGGGAAAAAGAAAAGCCGCAAGGCGCTATTGTACAATTTGGCGGACAGACGCCGTTAAATATTGCTGCAGAACTTGAGCGCAACGGAGTAAAAATTCTCGGGACAAGCACAAAAAGTATTGCTTTTGCTGAGGATCGGGAGCTATTTAGGCAAAAGATGATTGCGCTTGGGATTTGTCAGACTGAAGGAGCAACCGCATTTTCTCTGGATGAGGCAATTTCAATTACAAAGCGTATAGGCTATCCGGTAATGGTCAGGCCGTCGTTTGTTTTGGGCGGTCGCGGCATGGAAGTAATTTATGATGAGGAGATGTTAGTAAAGTACGCAAAAGAGGCAATCCAGGTTAGCCCTGAATACCCCATGTTGATTGACCGATTTTTAGAGAATGCTTTAGAGTGTGAGGTCGATGCGCTTTGCGACGGAGACAATACATTCGTGGCGGCAGTAATGGAGCATATCGAACATGCAGGGATACATTCCGGGGATTCTGCCTGCACTATTCCGCCGCGGAACATAAAGGGTGAACATTTAAAAACAATTAATGCATGGACAGAGAAGATCTCTAAAGAATTAAAGGTGGTAGGCCTGATTAATATTCAGTTTGCTATCTGCGATGACCAAGTTTATATCCTGGAGGCAAATCCGCGCGCTTCACGTACTGTGCCTTTGGTTTCTAAAACCATTGGCATACCTCTTGCGCGCATTGCGACCTTGTTAATGCTTGGCAAGAAACTAAGTGATTTTCCCGAGCTTATACACCATAGGCTCCCGTATGTTTCAGTGAAGGAAGCGGTATTTCCCTTTAATATGTTTCCTGAGGTTGATCCTGTTTTAGGCCCTGAGATGCGCGCAACAGGCGAGGTAATGGGAATCGATGAGAATTTTGGGCTGGCATTTTTTAAGGCACAGGAATCTGCCGGGACAAAGCTGCCGAGAGAAGGCAATGTATTGGTTACGGTAACAGATAAAGACAAAAAAGAGCTCATCCCTATTGCCGTAAAACTTTCGCAAATAGGATTTAAAATTTTTGCTACTGAAAATACGCAACGTTTTTTAAAAGAAAAAGGAATTGAGTCGAACTTTATCAAGAAATTACACGAAGGCAGGCCCAATATTGCGGATTCTATTAAGAATAGAGAAATACACTTGATTATTAATACTCCTATTGGACGCACAAGTGTTTATGATGATAGCTACATACGCATGCTTGCTATCCAATATAAAATTCCCTACGTAACAACAATGGCTGCTGCCCGGGCAACTGTGGATGGGATAGAATCAGTAAAGAACAGGCAGGGTGAGCCGAAATCTTTACAGGAATATCATCGTATGCTAGTGGAAAAGGAACCGCAGGGAGTGTCTGCTTAGCCAATGAGGAGGTGCATATGCCAGAAGTAAAAGAAATTACAGCGGGCTCCATGAACACAGAAGAATTTATCCATAATAAGGTAGCAGAAATTCGCCAGATTGTCGGTAGCGGAGTTGTGATTAATGCGCTTTCCGGAGGAGTGGATTCTTCTGCTGTCACAATGCTTGGGCATAAAGCGCTGGAAGATAGGCTAAAGACTTATTTTATTGACAATGGGATTATGCGTCAAGGCGAGCCGCAGCAGATAGTTTCGGTGTTTGAAAAACTGGGAGTCAAAGTGGAAATAATTGATGCAAGGGCAGAGTTTCTTAATGCCTTAAAAGGTATTACGGATCCCGAAGAAAAGAGGGAGGCAATTACCCAGGCATTTTATAAGAAAGTTTTTGGCAATCTGGTAAAGAAAAGCGGTGCAAAGTATTTGTTACAGGGGACAATTCTTACGGATATTGACGAGACAGTTGCCGGCATTAAGCGTCAGCATAATGTCTTTGAACAATTAGGTATTGATCCGCAGGAGGCATTCGGATACAAAATTATTGAGCCGCTTGTGCAGTTAAGGAAAGACGGGGTACGTAAGGTCGCCCTTGCTTTGGGATTACCTTCTTCTATTTATAACCGGATGCCTTTTCCCGGACCTGCGCTTGCTGCGCGCATCATCGGAGAAGCTACGCAAGAGAGGATTTCTCTGGTGCGTAAGGCAACCTTTATATTAGAGCAGGAGCTAGAATCAGTTAAAGCTTTTCAGTATATGGCAATACTGCATAATGACCGCGTTACCGGTATGCGCGACAATAAAAGAGAATTTGGCCAGCAGATTGAAATTCGCTGCTGGGATAGTATTGATGCGCGTAAGGCGCATCCTACTCAGATTTCCTTTGGCGCATTGGAGAAATTAGCAAATCGCCTAGTTAGAGAGGTGCCGGGTGTAGTCAGTGTTACTTATAACATTGCTTCCAAACCGCCTTCAACCATGGAAGCGGTATAGATAATATACAAAGAAGCGATATAGTTGTTTTTGGCAAAAATAGGATTACTTGTCTTCTGTGCTAAAAGTTATTAGATAAGAGCGGCGAGAAAATGCGGCCGTTCTCTTTCTAATAGCTGGCAAAATGCCTGAGGCAATAATATTTTGTTTTAGTAAATACATTAGCTTATTTATCTTAGAAAGGTAGATAAGCTAATTTATTTATTGACAAGAATCTGCAGTATGATAAAATAGTTATGAACATATGTTCATAACTAAAGGATTGATTTTATGCGGCCTAAAAAGACCAGATGGGTTAAATGTGTTCCGGGGGAGCGATGTTTTAAGCCTTTGTGTAAGCCGATGAATAGATTGGAGAGTGTTTATTTGAGCCTGGATGAATTTGAGGCGGTGCGTCTTGCCTTTCTTGAAAAGTTAAAACAGTTTGACGCCGCAAAGCTGATGAAGATATCGCGGCCAACTTTCTCGCGGATTTTGACTTCAGCCCAAGAAAAGATAGCTGATGGTTTAGTTAATATTAAAGCTATACGGATTGAAGGCGGCTGCTGTAAGGTTGGCCGAAGGAGCAAGAAATGAAAGAGTGGAAGAAATTCTTCTATATTGTAGCGGCATTTTTGGCGTGTTTTTATCTGCCGATAGAAAATCTACGATTTAGTAACGCAATTTTCGAAGCCTTAGCGCTTGTCAAGTGGTATGCCAGGGAGCATGTGTTGTTATGCCTTGTTCCGGCCTTCTTTATCGCCGGAGCTATTTCTGTCTTTGTTAGCCAGGCATCGGTGATGAGGTATTTTGGCGCTAAGGCAAATAAGTTTCTTTCTTACAGCGTTGCTTCGGTTTCAGGGGCTATTCTTGCTGTATGTTCCTGCACGGTTTTACCTCTATTCTCGGGTATTTACAAACGAGGGGCCGGTTTAGGGCCTGCAATTGCTTTTCTTTATTCCGGGCCAGCAATAAATGTTCTTGCGATTATTTTTACCGCCCGCATACTTGGTTGGCAATTTGGACTGGCTCGTGCGATCGGAGCGGTAATATTTAGCGTGGTTATCGGTTTATTAATGCATTTAATTTTCTTAAAAGAGGAGCGTGCTCGCCAGGCAAATGGTGATTTTAATCTGGGAGAAATTAAAGAAATACATTCTTTAGGCCAGACGGTTCTTTATTTTGCTTCAATGATTTTATTCCTTGTGTTTGCGAATTGGGGTAAGCCGCTTGCAGGGGATCACGGTATGTGGTTTTTGATATACAAATATAAATGGTGGATAGCTGTTTTTTCACTTATCAGCTTGGTTTTTATGGTCATTAAATGGTTTAAAAAAGCGGAATTAAGGAAATGGATTTTAGCGACATGGGGATTTTCTTTACAAATATTACCGCTTCTTTTAGGGGGGGTTTTGGTTTCGGGGTTCTTATTGGGCAGGGTTGGAAATGAAGGTATTATTTCTTCGAGGTTTGTAGAGGGCTTAGTCGGTGGGAATTCCCTGCGTGCAAACTTTTTTTCCTCCATTGTAGCGGCCTTTATGTATTTTGCCACACTAACTGAAGTGCCTATTTTACAGGGACTTATTGGCTCAGGTATGGGTAAAGGCCCGGCGCTAGCACTTCTTTTAGCAGGCCCGGCGCTAAGCTTGCCAAGTATGTTTGTTGTTCGTAGTATTATGGGAACCAAAAAAACGATTGTATATGTGGGCTTGGTTGTAGTCATGGCTACCATAAGCGGAATGATTTTCGGATTTATTGTTAAATAATGGAGCAAGGCATGGATAGAAGAATTGAGGATATAAAACAACTTGTTAGAGAAGGTTACGCTAAAGTCGTAAGACAGAGAACTTCTTGTTGTTCAACGAACTCTTGTTGTGGAAGTACAAATCAAGCGCAGGATACAAGCAAAGCAATCGGCTATAGTGATTTGGAAATAGGCGCTGTGCCTGAAGGCGCTAATTTGGGCCTTGGTTGTGGTAATCTGGTTGCAATTGCTTTGTTAAAAGAAGGTGATATTGTTCTTGATCTTGGAAGCGGTGCGGGGTTTGATGTTTTTCTTGCCTCGCCGCGCGTAGGAAAGACCGGTCGGGTTATCGGCATTGATATGACGCCTGAGATAGTCGAGCGCGCCCGCGCAAATGCCAAAAAAGGTAATTATGGAAATGTGGAGTTTAGGTTAGGTGAAATAGAAAAACTGCCGGTTAGAGATAATTTTGCCGATGTAATAATTTCGAATTGCGTAATTAATCTTTCGCCCGACAAAGAAGCTGTTTTTAAAGAGTCTTTCCGGGTTCTTAAGCCCGGAGGTAGATTGATGGTTTCAGATTTGGTGCTTGTTAATGAATTGTCTGATTCTATCAAAGGTTCAGTTGAGGCGTATGTAGGATGTCTTGCCGGAGCACTCAGGAAAGATAAGTATCTACAATTTATAACTCAGGCCGGATTCCAGGATGTAAAAGTGATTAGTTTGTCGAATTATCCTCTAGATGCTATGTTTGATATCTTTAAGGATGCTGAGGGTGCGGTAGCCAGTATAAAAGTTTCTGCGTTAAAGAAAAAATTAAATGGAGCGTAAAAATGAAAATCGAGATTTTAGGAGTTGGTTGCCCTAAATGCAAACAGCTTACGGTTAATACCGAGGCAGCAGTAGAGGAGTTAAATATCCAAGCTGAGATCAGCCATGTCGGAGATATTGATAAAATTACTAATTATGGCGTTATGATTACGCCGGCATTAGCGCTTGACGGCAAGGTGGTTTCCTCCGGCAAGGTATTAAGCAAAGATGAAATTAAAAAGTTAATATTAAGCTAAGGAGATTTGCATGTATAAAAAAGGATTATTGATCTTATGCATTCTTAGTTTCCCTATAGCTTCTCTTGCCGCAGATAAGCCGTCAGGTGGTAAGGTTATAGCCTATTATTTCTACGGAAACTTCCGTTGTGCTACTTGCTATAAGTTTGAACAGTATTCTAAAGGGGCGATGGAGGAAAACTTTAAGCATAAACTGGCTTCGGGGAGATTGGTCTTTAACGCAATTAACACCGATGAGGCAGTGAATAAGCATTTTATAAATGATTATCAGCTTTATACAAAATCGCTTGTCATATCTTTAATTAAGGATGGTAAAGAGGTGGAATCAAAGAATCTGGTTAAAATATGGGATTATGTGGGGGATAAACAGAGATTCTACGACTATGTTACAGAAGAAATAAAGAATTTCCTGAAGGAGTCCTGATGGATGGGGTTTTAGTAGGTTTTGTATCGGCATTATGGCTTGGGATTTTGACTTCTATCAGTCCGTGCCCGTTGGCGACTAATGTGGCTACGGTATCTTTTTTGTCAAAACGCATTAAGCATCCTTTTTTTGTGCTTATTTCAGGTATTGCCTATACGCTTGGTAGGATGTTTGCATACGCTATCTTAGGCCTCCTACTCATTCATTCAATTCTTGCCGTTCCTCAGGCCGCCCAGTTTTTACAAAAATATATGACTAAGGCGTTGGGCCCGATTTTGATAATAACCGGATTAATATTACTTGAAGTGATTGTTTTGCGCATCCCCGGATTTTCTCTTTCGCAAAAGCATCGCAATAAGCTTGTTGAATCCGGAGTTTTCGGCGCTTTTGCCCTTGGGTTTATTTTTGCTCTCGCGTTTTGCCCTGTATCCGCAGCGCTATTTTTCGGTAGCCTTATCCCGCTTGCCCTTAAAACACCTTTAGGTAGCTTTCTTCCGTTTATCTACGGTGTAGGTACAGGTCTTCCGGTTATGGTATTTGCAGTTGCGATTTCACTGGGGGTAGCAACACTTAACCATTGGTTTAACAGTTTTACTAGGGTTGAATATTTTATGCGCAAAGCTACCGGAGTTATTTTTATACTTGTAGGAATTTATTATTTCGGCGCCTATATCTTGGGAATCTTTTAAAGGTAGTCCTTTGTCAAACGATTATAATTCGTTAAAAACAATAAAATCATACAATAGATGGCAGGAGTATTAGAAGTTTAATAAAAAAGGAGAATTAATGGAACATGTTCTCCGTGGGGAGCGGCGCTTAAGTTTTTTTGAAAAACATCTTACCGGATGGGTCATACTTTGTATCGGGGCAGGGATAGTCCTTGGCAAATTATTTCCTCAGTTAACGGTTACGCTTGACCGGTTTTCAATATATCAGGTGTCCATTCCTATTGCGGTATGCCTTTTCTTTATGATGTATCCTATCATGGTCAAGATCGATTTTGCTGAGGTTATCAAAGCGGGCAAAACCCCTAAACCGGTGGTTCTTACCTTGTTTGTGAATTGGTGTATCAAGCCGTTTACTATGTTTGCTATAGCAACGCTATTCCTCGGGTTTTTATTTAAAGGATGGCTTCCGGGAGTAGAGATTGTAAAAGGCGGGGTGCAGGTTGAGTTGTTCAGGTCTTATATTGCAGGGTGTATATTGCTTGGTATAGCGCCTTGCACAGCGATGGTTTTAATCTGGGGGCATCTTGCTAAGGGTAATGACGGCCATACGCTGGTCATGGTTGCTATTAATTCACTTGCCATGTTTTTTCTTTACGCGCCTCTTGGCGGATGGCTATTAGGTGTGAATAAAATGCTTATTCCCTGGCAGACAATTGTGTTATCAGTGCTGATTTATGTCGGTCTGCCGTTATTTTTAGGGTACTACTCAAGAAAACAGCTGATTGTTAAGAAAGGACTTAAGTGGTTTGAGGAAAAATTCCTGTATTATCTAACTCCGGTTTCAATATGCGCACTGCTACTTACACTTGTACTACTGTTTTCATTTAAAGGCGAGCTTATTATAAACCAACCCCAGATTATTCTTCTGATTGCGATTCCGCTTTTCATTCAGACATGCTTGATTTTCGCAATTTCCTATGGATTAGCAAAGTGGTTAAAGTTGCCTTATCGTGATGCAGCACCGTCAGCATTAGTCGGGGCGAGTAATCATTTTGAAGTGGCTATTGCCACATCAGCAATTCTTTTCGGGTTATCTTCAGGGGCATCATTGGCCACAGTTGTCGGCGTCCTTATCGAAGTTCCCGTTATGCTTATACTGGTTAGAATCTGCCTAAGGACAAAGGATTGGTTTAATTAGAGTAGAAAGGAGCGGGCAATGCATCATGTTGATATAACTAATACGAGAAGCTATTCTTTCAATGTTAGATCAAATGATTATGAATTTATTGTTGATGTAGAAGGCAAAGGGATTACGCCTACGGATACATTGCTTGCCAGTCTCGGTACTTGTATAGGAATATATTTACGTAAATATACAGAAGGAGTAAAATTATCACTTTCGGAGTTTAGTATAAGCGTTGATGGGGAACTCTCTAAAGAGGAGCCGATTTGTTTTAGAAAGATAGACGTAAATGTCGATTTAAAGGGAACACAGTTTGATGAACGCAGGCGCAGGCCCTGCATGAATTTGTAAAAAATTGCCCCGTGCACAATACCATAAAAAACAACCCTAAGGTAGAAATCAAAATAGAATATCTTGATATGGTAAAGCATTAGATATATAATTTTTCTATTATATAGGAGGGTTCTGGAAATGGTTAGTTTACAACAGCTTCCGCAGCAATTCCGCGCTGTTAAAGATGACGATGAAGATTTTATTTGGATCGGTGAGCCCGCATTTTTCCCTTTCGTTTGCACGGGAATTCCTTTCTTAATACTTGGTTTATTATGGGGTGCGTTTGATTATTTTGGTTTTATAGTACACATAAAAAGAGCTCAGGCGGGCTTTATGATACCGTTTTTTGCCTTGCATCTTTTCCCGTTATGGGGAAGCATTCTTAATAGCCTGCGGCTAATTTTAGTGCACAAAAACACTTTTTACGCTATTACTAATAAGCGCGTAATGATGAGGAGCGGATTTTGGGGGATTGATTTTAACGCGATTGATTTTGATAAAATATCCGATATCCAAGTTACGGTTAATCCATTGGAGAATATGCTTGGAGTCGGGACATTACGTTTTTCAGCAGGCAAGGTTAGCAGTAAGGGTAACCCCCTGACAGAAGATTTTATTGCAATACCCAACCCTTATGACGTTTTTAAAAAAGTCAAAACTGTTAGCGTGGATGTAAAGACTGACTGGAATTATCCCAATAAATTAAGGCCCGGAGATAACCCGGGCTATAAGACAAAATACGATCCTAAGTAATAAGAGTTCTTATGATCGTGCGAATGGAGTAAGGATGAAACGTTTTCTATGGGTTTTTTTATCCGGATTATTATTTTTGATAACATTAAGCGGCTTTATTTTTTGCCAATATCGCCTGCAGTATACTTTTAACCAGACCAGAAAACGCCTAATGCTTATCGCATCTAATGCCGCGCTTTCGATAAGCGCGGATGAGGTCTTTAATGTGCCGTTAGAGCAGAGAAGCGAAGGAACTCCGGAATATTTAACTGTCTATGAGAAATTATTAAAAGTCAAGGAGACTAATCCGTCTATTAAATATGTTTATATAATGACGGCTACGAATCAGCCGGGCATCCTTCAGTATGTGGTTGATGCTGATCCGGTTCCTCAAATAATAACTGCAAAATGCCCCACTTCGCTGCCCGGGGATAAGTATGATGCCCGCAAGTTTCCTGAAATGATGGATGCTTATAGCAGGCCAAATGCGGATAAGAAAATTACTTCTGATGAATGGGGCATGTTTATCTCCGGTTATGCCCCTATCTGCGATGCTAGCGGCAAATCAATTGCCATATTGGGCATAGATACCGATGCTGCTTCGATACAGGTTATGCAAAATAAAGCCAGGGTAGCTGCTCAAGCCGCATTATTTACGGGACTTTTGTGCCTTATTTTGTTGGCAGCAACTTTAGTTAAATCTCAATAGTTACCTATCCAATAAACAAATTTTCCCCAATAGATTAGGCGGAATATTTTTCTTGCAAAAATACTGAAAATATTATATACTCTAATTATGAATACAAATTCATTAGTTGAAGACAAATTCATTATAGCTAAGCCTGGCTCATCTTTGAGCAGAAGAGAAAGAGATAGATTGTTGCGCCGGGCCGATATCTTGCGGGCAGCAGAGTATGTGTTTGCTCTAAAAGGTTATTATGAAGCAACTATGCAGGATATCGCCAATGAAGCGCAATATGCCACCGGAACCGTTTATTTGTACTTTAAGGATAAAGATGCGCTTTATTTTTCTTTGGTTGAGCACAAGTATAAAGATTTGCTATCTATTTTAGCAGAAGAAACGGCTAAGGCAAAAACTGCCAGAGAGAAGATCGAAATATTTGTCTGTGAAAACCTGTTATTTTTTGACCGCAACCGGAATTTTTTCCGCATATTCGTTTCCGAAAGAAATAAAAACCTGGCAGCTAAGGTACGCAATCTGCATAAATCATCGGTAGTTATGCAACATAAGGAATTTGTCGCTCAGTTAGTGAAGTTGGCTCAGGGTCAGCAGATAATTAGAAATGATTTTTCCTCTAAGCAAATAGCAGACATTCTTGTTTCAATTCTTATGTCGGTAGTTTTTAGTTGGTTAAAAGAGGAAACTACAAGCGAAAAGAAATTAAGCCAAATGACCGGTTTTGTTTTGGATATGTTTTTAAACGGGGCAGGAAATAAATGAAATTAAAGTTTACTTATATTTTGTTGATAATTCTTTTAGCCGGATTATTTAGTAATAGTTACGCCTCTAGTGAGGTACTTACTTGGAGTGCATGTATTAAGGAAGCTGCCAAGAACCATCCGGATTTAATTGCGGCAGAGGAGGGTATTAAACAATCAGAAGCCTCTAAGCAGCAAACCGCCAGCGGTTTATTCCCTCAGATAACAGGGAGTGTTGATGCCTCTAGCGCAAAGACTGCAGGTAACTCAGGCAGTACTACTAAAGACACATATAGTTATGGAGTCAGCGGTACGCAGCTTATCTTTGACGGAACTAAAACTATTAATAATGTAAGGGCTGCCTCAGAGGATGTTGCCGCAGCTAAGCAGAGTTTTAAATTTACTTCGACAACGGTAAGGTTTAGGTTACGTTCGGCATTTGTCGATCTCTTAAAAGCGCAGGATATGCTGCGAATTACCGAAGAAATTTATAATATTAGAAGAAGTAATTTAGAGTTAATTACGTTGCGTTATGTATCCGGCCTGGAGCATAAAGGCGCGTTGTTAACTGCAGAAGCGGATCTTGCGGACGCAGAATATGGAATTTCTCAAACTAAAAGATCAGTTGTAGTAGCCCAACAGGAACTGGTTAAAGAAATGGGTAGAAAACAATTAACACCTATCTATGTTAGCGCAGACTTCCAGGTTAAAGACAGTGCTTTAGAAAAACCTGATTTTCAGCTTTTAGCAAAGAATAATCCATCATTGCAGCAACTTATTGCGCAACAGCGTTCAGCAGAGTTTAGTTTAAAATCTGCTTATGCTAATTTTTTCCCGGAGCTTAGCGGTAGCGCAGGAGCCAACCGTACCGGTTCGCGTTGGGCTCCGCGGGCAGATCAATGGGATATGGGGCTTAGTTTATCGCTGCCTTTATTTGAAGGAGGCTTAAGAACCGCCCAGGTTTCTGAGGCAAAGGCTTTAGTCAGACAATTACAGGAAAACCAGAGAAGTGTTTTAGATGGCGTCATCTTAACATTACAGCAAAGTTGGGCGCTCCTGCAGGACGCAATAGAAAATGTTAATGTGCAGAACAAAGCATTGATTGCCGCTCAAGAGCGCTCTAATATTGCTCAGGCACAATATTCTATCGGGTTTATTGCTTTTGATAACTGGACGATTATTGAAGATAATTTAGTAAAAGCTAAAAGAAATTATTTGGATGCTCAAGCAGCGGCATTATTGGCTGAAGCAAAATGGGTCCAGGCGAAAGGAGAAGTAATAGAATATGAATAAAAAATTTAAAACAGGTTTAATTATTATGGGGGTTTTGATTGTTGCTGTACTTATGGTAATGAGGTTTAAGCCCAAAAAAGATACTGGTAATATTATTGAAGAAATAACTCTTAGCCGGGGCAGGATCCAGACGATCATTTCAACCACTGGTACGGTTTTACCTAAAAATCGCCTGGAGATTAAGCCTCCGGTTGGCGGCCGGATAGAAAGTATCTTAGTTAAAGAGGGCCAGAAGGTAAAAGTTGGCCAAATCCTTGCGTGGATGAGCTCAACTGAGAGGGCTGCGCTCCTGGATGCTGCCCGCGGCCAGGGTGAGGAAAAATTAAAATACTGGCAGGAGGCCTATAAGCCGATAGCGCTATTGTCTCCTATTGACGCAGAGGTAATTGTCGCTACAATTCAACCCGGACAAACCGTGACTACCGTAGATGCGGTAATTGTTTTGTCAGATGAGCTTATCGCACGCGCTCAGGTCGATGAGACAGATATCGGAAGAATTAGGCTTAGGCAGGATGCTATAATAATTCTTGATGCATATCCTGATACTGAAATTAAAGCTAGCGTGGAGCATATATATTATGAGTCTAAAACCGTCAACAACGTTACTATCTATGAAGTTGATCTTATTCCTGAGGAGATTCCTGAATTTTTCCGCTCGGGGATGAATGCAACCATTAATTTTATAGAGGAGAGTAAAGATAGCATACTGCTTGTCCCGGTTAAGGCCGTGTATAAAGATAAAACGGAAAGTTTTGTTTTAATAAAAAAAGAAGACTCTGTTGAACCTCTCGTTCAGAAGGTTTTATTGGGAATTACGGATGATAAGAATGTAGAGATTCTTTCAGGGGTTGATGAAAAAGATATATTGATATTAAAAAATAAAAAATTTGTTCTTCCTAAAAGCGATATAGGCAGTAGCCCGTTTACGCCATTTGGCCAGCGAAAGGAAAAAGCGCCTAAAAAATAATTCTAAAAAAATGATTGAGATAAAAAATATATCTAAAACCTATCAGATGGGCAAGGTGGAAGTCAAGGCCCTTTCCGGCGTATCCTTAAAAATCTCATCCGGAGAATTTGTAGCGATTATGGGGGCTTCCGGGAGCGGTAAATCTACCCTTATGCATATTTTGGGCTTGCTTGACCGGCCGGATTCAGGTACCTATTATCTGGGCGAAAGGGATATTACCAATCTTTCCGATGAAGAACTGGCTATACTAAGAAATAGGATAATCGGTTTTGTTTTTCAACAGTTCCATTTATTACCGCGTATGACTGCCCTAGAAAACGCAGAACTTCCATTAATTTACGCCGGCAAGAGGCATCTGAAGGAAAAAGCAAAACAAGAGATTGAGGAAGTGGGATTGAAGGACAGGATGTTGCATCGGCCCAACGAGTTGTCCGGTGGCCAGCAGCAGAGAGTGGCGATCGCCCGTTCTTTAGTCAATGAACCTTTAGTCCTATTCGCGGATGAACCTACGGGTAATCTAGATTCAAAGAGTAAAACAGAAATAATCGCAATATTACAGAAGCTTAACCAAAAAGGAAAGACTGTTGTTATAGTTACGCATGAACAGGAGATTGCCGATTGTTGCCGCAGAGTTATACAGATGCGTGACGGAGTAATTATTTCTGATAAACGCAGGCAGGAGGAAAGTAAGGTATCTGAGGTGACTTCTATAGAGGATAACCTGGTGAATAGCGTCTTATCAAAACCTCATAAGCTCTCCGGAGAAACTAAATTTATTGATTATCTGCGCCAAGCAGTATCGGCTATGCTTTCTCATAAAATGCGCTCGCTACTATCCATTTTAGGCATATTAATTGGAGTTGCTGCAGTTATTGCTATGCTGGCTCTGGGGCAGGGCGCCAAAGATGCTATTGCAAAACAGTTGGCATCTTTAGGTTCTAATCTTTTAGTAGTCAGGCCCGGCTCTTCAAGATTACATGGAGTGTCAATGGGGGCAGGAACGGTGACTCGTTTTACACTTTCGGATGTTACAGCTATTACCAATCTCTCCGATGTAGTAAAGAGTTCTAGCCCATCGGTAAGCGGAAGAGGCCAGATGGTTTACGGAAATAACAATTGGAATACTCAAGTGGAGGGAGTAGGGGTTGATTATGAATCTATTCGTGCAGCATACCCACCTCTAGGCAGATTTTTTACTGAAAGTGAAGTCAGGATGAGAGAGAAGGTTATTTTACTGGGCACGACGGTAGTTGAGAAGTTGTTTGAAGATGCTAACCCGATTGGCCAAACAATAAAGTTGAACCTTCTTAATTTTAAAGTAATCGGTATCCTGCCTGCTAAAGGAGCTAATACCTTTCACGATCAGGATGATGTGGCAATTATTCCGATTACCACTGCGATGTTTCGGGTTTTTGGAAAAGAATATGTAGATACTATTTATGTAGAAGCAAAAAATCCGGATTCCCTGGATGCGGCGCAAGAGGCTATATCTAAGCTGATTATCAAACAGCATCGGCTGGACCCTAAAGATGCAGAGGATTCATTTCAAATCCGTAATATGGCCGATATTAAAGAGACGCTGGAGGCAACTACTAAAACCATGTCGTTATTACTCGGAGCGATTGCGGCAATCTCGCTTTTAGTCGGAGGCATCGGGATTATGAATATTATGCTGGTTTCAGTTACGGAGCGCACGCGGGAAATCGGCCTGCGTAAAGCAATTGGCGCGACCAATAAAGATATTATGGTGCAGTTTCTTATTGAAGCGATACTTATGACTTTTCTGGGAGGCATTTCTGGCATTATTTTGGGCTGGGGGGTAGCCACGCTGATTACTATTTTTGCTGGCTGGAGTGTTAAAGTTTCTCTATTCTCAGTAGTTCTTTCAACTACATTTTCATTAATTGTAGGGATAGTATTTGGGCTCTGGCCGGCGAAGAAGGCAGCTTCACTTGATCCCATTGAAGCCTTGCGTTATGAATAAACTAGAAATTACGACAGCATTAACTTAAAAAACGGATGAGAGACAAAATAGCTAAGCTTGCTTATATTGCCATAATTATTGCATTCTTATTTAACAATGTATGCTCTGCTGCTATCGAAAATGAATCTAGGCAAATAGAGATGGGTAGGGCCATTTTTATGGCCGCAGGTACTCAGGACAGAACCTTAAGAATTGGTTTAATAGATTGTGTTATATATTGCCTGAAGAATAATTCAGAAATTCTTATTAAGCGCATAGAGCCTAAATTAAAAGAGGGTGATGTAAAAATCGCGCAGTCAGATTTTGAACCCACTTTTAATACCGAATTTACACTACAAGATATTACGGAAATTTCTACATCAACCCTCCAGGGGGCAAGCAAATTTAATTCGCAAGATGTAAATATTAATGCGGGAGTCTCGGGTAAATTAGTAACCGGCACAGAATACAATCTAGAGTTTCTTAATCAAAGATATAAGAGTGACTCATTGTATCAGATTTATGATCCCTATTATTCAGCCGAACCAAAGATAACCATTACTCAACCGCTTTTTAGGGGTTTTGGTATACTGGTAAATAAAGCAAATATTATGATTGCCAAGAATAACCAGCTGGCCTCAGAAAAGGATTTCAAGGATACGGTTATGGAGAGTATTAGTAAAGCTAAAACCGCTTACTATAACTATGTATTTTATCTTGAAAGTTATTCTATAGATAAACTTTCCTTGAAGCGCGCCAATAATCTGTTAGAGGCAAATAAGGCCAGATATCAGAAGGGGTTGATTAGTTCAGTGGATTTATTGGAGACAGAAGCCGCTGCCGCAGAAAGAGAAAAAACCCTTCTTTCCGCAGAGGCAGCCCTTAAGAAGGCAGAGGATGATTTAAAGTTTATAACCAACCTCGTCGATGATCCAGAAACCTGGAATGCAAGGATAGAATTAATAGATAAGCCCGAATTTAAGCAGGATGATGTGAATTTATTGAAGAGCTTAAAAGAAGCTTTTATATATAGGCCGGATTACCAAGCCGCTAAATTGGATTTAATAAACCGTAATATTAGCATAAAGGTTGCCAAGAATGCGCTTTTGCCAACCTTAGATTTAACCGGTAGTTTTGGTTTAAATGGTCTCGGAAAAGATTACCAGAGTGCAATAGAAAAGACTAATTCCGATTATCCCGATTGGGGCGTGGGGATTAAATTTAGCCTGCCATGGGGCACAGGGGATCGGGCGAAATATGACCAGAGAAAATTGGAAAAAGCCCAAGCCCTTTTGTCTTTTAGGAGATTGGAACAAAATATTATTCTGGATGTAAGAGATAGAGTAAGATTGACGAAGATTCAGTATCGCCAGGTGGAGGTATCAGAAGTTTCTCGTGATAAAGAAGCACAAAATTATGAGGCGCAAAAGGAGCGCTATGTTGCAGGGCAGGTCTCTACCCACGATATCCTTGATTATCAGGATAAGTTGGCTCAGGCTGAACTGGATTATTTTAAGGCTTTGATTGATTATAATGTTGCTTTGATAAATTTAGATAAATCGCTGGGGTTAACCTTGGTTAAGAACAATATAAAAATAGAGGAGTAAAAGATGCCTAAAAAAATGAAACCAATATTATATGTTTTACCGATATTTCTTATGATGTTAATTTCTATGGGTTGCCAAGGGAAAAATAAGGCTACAGTTGAGAAAGAAACTATTCCGGTCAGGGTAATTAAAGCCGAGCGGCAATCAATTAAAAAAATTCTTGATTATGTGGATGATATAAGGGCGCAGGATGAGGCAATAATTTACCCTAAAGTAAATGGTAAAATTATAGAGAAAATAAAAGAAGAAGGAAGTAGCGTGAATAAGGGTGATGTTATTGCTTATATCGATAGGGATGAGGTTGGCTTTAAATTTGAAAAGGCGCCTGTGGAGAGCCCGCTTCGCGGGACTATTGGAAGAGTCTATGTGGATAAGGGCTCAAGCGTTACTCCTCAAAGCCCTATAGCATTGGTAGTGGATATGGACAAGGTGAAAATCAAATTAGATATTACTGAGGAGTATCTATCTAGGATTGCCCTGGGGCAGGAAGCGCAAGTAAGCCTTCAGGCGTATCCCAATGAGAAATTTATCGGGGTAGTTTTAAGGATCAGTCCGGTTCTGGATTTAGAGACGCGCACCGCTCCTATTGAGGTGATTATTCCTAATAGCGATCATCGCCTAAAATCCGGAATGTTTGCGCAGGTGCAATTAATCCTGGAGGAACATAAGGATGTTGTAGTAATTGCCAAAGAAGCGATTATGGGCAGGGAAGCTGAAGTTTACGTATATGTTGTTGAATCAAATATTGCCCATCAGAAAAGTATTAAATTAGGGATACGTCAGGGTGCATTTTATGAAATTAAAGAAGGCCTGAAAGCTGGGGATTTGGTGGTGATAATGGGGCAACAAAAACTTTATGACGGAGCTCCGGTTATAATAGAGGAGAAATAGCATGAACTTACCCGAATTTGGCGTAAAGAGGCCAGTTACTAATTTAATGATTTTTTTGGGAATCATTATTGTAGCGCTATATAGCTTAAGCCGTTTAGGCATAGATTTGATGCCGGAGATTGAGCCGCCGATAATCTCGGTAATCACAACATATCCGGGGGCCAGCCCGGAAGATGTTGAAATAAGGGTGAGCGAGCCTTTAGAAAACCAATTGGCTACTACCCCCGGCTTAGAAAAGATTACCTCCCGTTCTTTAGAGGGGGCTTCAGTGGTTAGCCTTAAATTTATCTGGGGGACTAATCTTAATGAGGCTTCTAATGATATCCGTGACCGCATCGAGCAGGCCAAACGTTACCTGCCGGATATACCCGATGAAATAGATAACCCTTTTATCTTTAAATTTAATACTGCCATGGTTCCCGTGCTTTTTGCGGGAGTAACTGCCGGGCAGAGTTATCCAGAACTTTTTGATTTGATTGATAAAAAAGTAGGGGATCCTCTAAGGCAGTTGCCGGGGGTAGGGACCGTGCAATTAAACGGAGGGCTGGAGCGCCAGATTAATATCTGGGTGGATAGGAATAAACTTCAAGGTTACGGTTTTTCTATCCTTGATGTACAGGAAGTTTTAAAACAGGAAAATGTAACTCAGCCAGCCGGCAACATAAAATCAGGTCTTACGGATTATCTCTTGCGCATCCCAGGAGAATTTGCCGCACCTGATGAAATAAATTCGGTTATTCTGGGTAAGCGTAACGGAAAACTTGTTTATTTGAAAGATGTTGCCAGGATAGAAGATAGTTTTAAAGAGGTAACCCGCATTGTGCGTGTTAATAGGAGCAGGGGAATTGTAATGATGATTCAGAAACAAACCGGCACGAATACGGTTAAAGTAGCCAGCCTGGTTAAGGAAAAACTTCAACAGCTTAAAACAACATTGCCGCATGACGTAAAAATCATTACTATGATGGACTCTTCCAAGGATATTATTGATTCGCTTAATTCCCTGAAATCTACTGTCTGGATAGGGGGAGTTTTGGTAATTTTTGTAGTTTGGTTTTTCCTGCGCCAATTTTTACCCAGTATGATTATTGCGCTAACCATTCCTTTTTCTCTTTTGGTGGCGTTTATTTATCTGTTCCTTAGCGGGAAAACCATTAATACTATTAGCCTTTCTTCTTTGACTATTGCTATCGGTATGGTAGTGGATAACGCGATTGTAGTCGTGGATAATGTGTACCGCCATATGGAGCGAGGCAAACGGCCGCAAGAAGCGGCAATTTTCGGTACATCTGAAATGTTTTTATCTATCGCAGCCTCTACTCTTACTACCATTGTAGTATTTTTGCCGATGTTGTTTATAACCGGCGTAGTGGGGATAATGTTTGGGGAACTGGCGATTATTATTTCGGTTACGCTTGTGGCTTCTCTTTTTACTGCGGCCACCTTTAGCCCGATGCTTTGCTCAGAATGGATGCGTTTTAACCACGGATCCGTAAAGAGTAGAAATAGGCTATTTTCCAGATTTTACGATTTAAGCGAACATTGGTTTGAGAGATGGGAAGAACTTTACGCTAAATCTTTGTCCTGGTGCCTGGGCCACAAAAAATTTGTTATTTTTGGTTTCCTGGGAGCGTTTATTCTAAGTTTGTTTTTGCTAAAGTTTGTAGGCAATGAATTTATCCCTGAGGAAGATTCAGGAGACTTGCGTTATACTATTTCTTTGCCAATGGGAACACGTGTTGAGGAGACTGATAAGGTTGCTTCTAGAGTGGAGAATATTTTTAAGGAGAATGTTCCCGAAGAGAGGTTTATATATGTTTCTAGCGGACAAGGTTCGGCAATGAGTTTGTCCATGGGCAGGCAGTCAGGGAGCCATATTGTTTCAGGCGGGGCTAAGCTTGTTCCAAAAACAGAAAGAAAGCGCTCGGTTAAAGAAATAGCGCAGATTATTAGAAGAAAAATTAAGCAAATTCCCGGGGTGATCAAGACTGATATTGTAACGGGCAATCCTATAAGTTCCATGATTACTGGTTCCGGCGGCAAACAAATTCAGGTAGAGATTACCGGCCATTCCTTTGAAGATACTGATGTCTTGGCTGAAAAAATTAAAGAGATGATGGCAGGTATTGCCGGGGCGACAGATGTGTCGATTTCCCGTGATTTGAGCCGGCCGGAATTAAGAGTCCAGGTATACCGTCAAAAGGCCTCCAGCCTTGGACTTAATATGCGTAATATCGCTGATAGTATCAAGACCTTTGTGGAAGGCTCAATAGCAACCGAGTTTCGGGATAAGGGAGAGACTTACGATATATATGTGCGTTTAGAAGATAAATTCCGCGCAAATCCTGAGGATGTGGGAAACCTGACGATTGTTTCGCCTTTTACCGGAAAACAAATTAAATTAAGCAGCGTTGCCCGTATCTATGAGGTTTCCGGGCCAGTTGAGATTGAACGTAAAAATAGGGAAAGAGTGGTTAGGGTTGAATGCAACACTTACAAGCGTTCTATGGGTAAAGTTATTGAAGATATTAAAAGCCAGCTGCGCAAAATTCCTATACCTTCTGATATTGTAATAAGTTTTGGCGGAGATGCGGAAGAGCAGGGTAAGGCATTTATGGACTTAACGCTTTTACTACTTTTAGGGATGTCTCTGGTTTATATGGTAATGGCCGCGCAATTTGAATCTTTATTAGATCCTTTCATAGTTATGTTTGCCGTCCCCTTTACTTTTACAGGAGTAATATTAGGTTTTATTCTAACCGGAACAACCTTAAGCGTAATTACTTTTCTAGGCATAGTTATGCTTATGGGGATTGTTGTGAATAATGCTATTGTTTTGGTCAGTTATATAAACATTTTACGCGCCCGTGGCTTAACTATGCTTGAAGCGGTAACTTTAGGAGGAAGGGATAGATTAAGGCCTGTGCTGATGACGACAATTACTACGTTGGCCGGTTTATTACCTTTGGCATTATCAACAGGCGAAGGCTCGGAGATTTGGCAACCTTTAGGCATTACTATGGTCGCAGGACTGTCCCTTTCAACTTTAATCACTATGTTATTCGTTCCAACGCTTTATGCGACATTTGAAGCGAAATTTAAGAAGAATGCCTGCCTGCCGGCAGGCAGGGAGGTAAGAAAGAAATGATGAAAATGGTAATGATTGCATATAATGAAGCGATCGATGATGAGGTGATGGAGCTTCTGGAAAGCTGTTCCTTAAATAATTACACTAAAATAAAAGGAGTTTTTGGCAAGGGCACTACATCAGGCACTCATCTAGGGAATGATGTTTGGCCGGGTAGAAACAATATTTTATATGCCGCCTGTTTAGAGGCTGAAGCAGAGCAGTTGCTCGCCTGTATTAAGGAATTGCGCAAAACACTAGGCAAAGAAGGCGCCAAGGCTTTTGTCTGGAATTTAGAAGATAATATTTAAAGTTAGGGACAGCTACTATTTTTTAAAAAATAGTCGCTGTCCCTAATTAAAGATAATGAGAGTATTAATTCAGTTCGAAAGAAAACCGGTTTTTTTCCAAAATCCGGAATTTATTATATCATGCACTGAGCCGTCTTTATTTACGCAAAGTTTTCAAGATATTGAAAATGCGCTTAAACGTGGATATTATTTAGCCGGATTTTTTTCCTATGAAGGCGGATATTGTTTCGAAGAAAAATTACATAAAAATAAGCAGTATGATTTTCCGTTAATCTATTTAGGCGCCTACAGGGCGCCACAGAAAAATAAAATAGAACTTCCTAAGCTACCCTATGCGAACACCCTGGAGAATCTTAAATTAAATATTACAAAAAATGAATATGCTCATGATATAGATGCAATCCGCAATTATATCGCTAAAGGAGATGTATACCAGATTACCTATTGCATCAAGTTGTTTTTTAAATTTTACGGAGATCCGCTGTCTTTTTATAATCAGCTTTTAAAAGAGCAACCTGTGCCTTATCCTGCCTATATTCAAACAGACAGATTCCATATCCTTTCTCTGTCTCCGGAGCTATTTATTAAGAAAAATTCTACACATTTGATAACTAAACCAATGAAAGGTACCTGGCCGCGGGGCAGCAGTATGTTTTCTGATTTAATTGCGCCGTTACGCCTTAAATATGATAAGAAGAACCGCGCGGAGAACGTGATGATTGCTGATCTCCTAAGGAATGATTTGGGAAGGATGGGAGTAGGTATTAAAGCGCCCACGCTTTTTGAGGTAGCCAGATATAAAACTCTTTGCCAGATGACCTCTACGGTAACTGCTAAAGTGGATAAAGATATATCCATTTATAAACTTTTCTCTTCCATTTTTCCTTCAGGATCGGTTACCGGGGCGCCAAAGATCCGCGCTATGGAGGTAATAAGTACGCTTGAGAAAGAGGAGCGTAAGATTTATACAGGCGCTATTGGTTACATCAGCCCTGATAAGGAGATATTTTTTAATATTCCTATACGGACTCTTTTAATTGAAGGTTCGCAGGCTCAGATGGGTATAGGCGGAGGGGTAGTTTGGGATTCAACTCCCTGCGGCGAATGGAATGAGGGGCTACTCAAGGCTAAATTTCTCACTGGACTGTCGAAAAAGGGAACTTTTACTCCTATTTAATTGATTGACAAGCCTGGTTAAGCGGGGTATAATAATTCAAAGATTAGGAGCTTTAATGCCGCCAAGGACAACAACTAACCTTTGCGGTTTTTTATTATAAGAGAGGTGAGGCATCAAAAAGATAAAGACGTCAGGTAAGGGAAGGAAATGTAAGTACTTACATTGTAAGCATATTTTGAGTATTTATAATCATGAGTCTTATTGCCATGTGCATCTTGGTCTTTTAGCTAATAGCGAAAAAACTAAGGCGGTTAAAGCGTTATGACAAATAAAGCGGCTATAAATAATATCACAGAAGCACCTGCTAATTTTTATGGTTTAGGTATTGCTCCTAAGATCCTGGATATCTTGGAACGCATGAAATTTAAGGTTCCGACTCCTGTCCAGTTAAAGGCAATTCCTCTTGCCCTTGAAGGAAAAGATATCATAGGTATTGCTCAGACGGGGACTGGAAAGACTCATTCTTTTGCTATTCCTATGGTACAGCGGCTGGTGCAGAAAAAAGGTATAGGACTAGTGCTTGCGCCGACAAGGGAACTAGCTATTCAGATTGATGAAGCTTTTCAGGAGATTGCCCGCGCTTTTAGTATGAGGACTGCTTGTTTAATCGGCGGAGCACCTATGCCTCCTCAGGTTCAGGCTTTGCGCAGGGAACCGCATATAGTTATTGCAACCCCGGGGAGATTAATTGACCATATGTCGCAGTGGAATTTTCTGCCGGATAGCGTAATAATGCTGGTGCTTGATGAGGCGGATCGAATGTTGGATATGGGTTTTGCGCCGCAAATAGAGAAAATATTGCGTTTTCTCCCTCGCGAAAGGCAAACCATGTTATTTTCGGCGACTATGCCAAAAGAAATTATGAATATAGCTGCTAAATATATGAAATTACCCCTGAGTGTTGAAATAGCTCCTTCGGGAACTACTGTTGAGCTTGTTACTCAAGAATTATTTATCGTGAAAAAAGAGGCAAAAACACAACTGTTAAGGAAGCTGCTTGGCCAATATCACGGTACAGTTTTATTATTTTCACGCACCAAGCATAATGCTAAAAAAATTGTTAGATCAATCAGGGATATGGGGTACTCTGCTTCAGAGATTCATTCTAATCGATCTTTGGTTCAGCGTAGAGATGCATTAGAAGGTTTTAAATCCGGGAAATACAGGGTATTAGTCGCAACGGATATTGCATCGCGCGGTATTGATGTTACCGGAATTGAATTGGTGCTTAATTATGATTTGCCTGAGGATGCGGAAAATTACGTGCATCGTATCGGCCGCACTGCCCGGGCCGGGCACAAGGGCCATGCTATTTCTTTTGCCACTCCTGATCAGGGCAATGATGTGCGCGATATTGAAAAACTTATTAAAGCCACTCTGCCTGTATCAAAACATGCGGAGCTTACCCTGGATAAATTCGGTGAACCTAGCCACCGCCTTGGCCGAAGCCGTGCATATCAATCTAGCCATGGACAGCCAAGAGGAGGCCAGTCAAACTATGGGCAGCCGAGGCATGCCCAGCCGAAGAAACCTTTTAAATACCCTAAGCCAAAATTCTACCGTTAAGTTACTAATCTTTTCAATAGGTTCCGTTTTAAAATTCTTGCTATAACAAACTTTTTTGCCTATAATATCTTTAAGTATATTTTAAAGATGAAAGGGCAAAAATTGGCATATAGAAACAAAATTGTTTTTGTTGTTGTATTTTTATACCTATTTATAATTTGCCCAAACTCGTTTTCTCAGGGCACGACATCAACGGATGCAAATCTCACTCTCGCCGGTACCATCCTAATTGCTTTTGGAAATAATAAAGATATTCAGATGCAGGAGGCTGAAATAGCTATTGCCAGCGCCAATATCCAAGGCGCAATCAGCCCTTTTTTACCGCAGATAAATTTTCAGGCAGCATATGCTCATAATGATAAGGTGCTTGCCCAGAATATTTTTTCCGGGTACGGCAATGATAATTTAGCCAAAATTGCTTTGAGCGAATCTATTTATAGCGGTGGGGCGAATATGGCTAATTTTAAACAGGCTAAACTTTCTTTAGATGTCCAGCAGGAAACTCTGCGTGCCAAAAAGATGAACGTAGAGTTTGATGCCAAGAGGCTTTATTACGGGCTCCTGCTTGCTTATGAGACTCAGCGTATTGCACGTGACGCTTTGGATCAGGCCATCGCTCATTATGAAGATGTAAGACAGATGTATAAGCACGGGACAGCATCAAGGTTCGATTTGCTACAATCCGGCGTGCAGGTTTCTTTGCTTGAGCCGAATGTGGTAAAAGCTAAAAATGAAATAGATTCACTTAAAGCAGATTTAAATAAGTTATTGGGGCGTAAAGTCGATTTCCCGATCACCATAGATGAAAAGCTGTCATATTCTTTCATTGGGATAAAAGAAAATGAGTTTTTAAAAACCGCCTATCTCAGGCGCCCGGAAATGAAATTAAAATCCCTAGGTATAGATATTGATAAATGGGAAATTCAAATGGCTAAATCCGGGTATCGGCCCACGGTAGATTTTCTCGGCAGTATTTCTTATCGCTCAAATAATCTGGGTAATATGTTTAATCGGAGACAACAGAATTGGAACGCGGGGATATCGGTAAATATCCCAATTTTTGAAGGTTTTTCTACCAAGGCTAAAGTGGATGCGGCTCGCGCGCGTTATGCTCAGGCTAAAATCGATAAAGATAATTTAATCGATACTATTGCCGTAGAAGTGCGTAAGGCCTGCCTTAATCTTAAGGAGGCTACCTCAATTATTCAATCCCAGAAGGATAATGTTCAGGAGGCAAAAGAGGCTTTAAGGATTGCTGAGGTCAGTTATCAAAACGGGGTGGCGATAAATTTAGATGTTCTAGACAGTCAGGTTTCATTGGCTCAGATACAAACTAATTTGGCTTCAGGAATTTATGATTATTTAATGGCGCTTGCCTATTTGGACCGTAGTATTGGTAAACTAACACTAGACGCTTATGTCCGTCCGGCAGGCGGGCCCGCGCTCAGGTATGGAGAAAAAAATGAGAAAAAAAGTTAAATTAATTATTTTAGTTGTTTTAATCTTTGCCGTAGGGATAATTTCAGCGGTATATTATATTGAGAAAAAGGCACACGATAACGTTATAAAAGTATCCGGAAATATCGAAGGAGATGATGTACGTATTTCTTTTCGCGTGGAAGGCCAGATAATTCAACTGCTTACTGATGAGGGCGAGGTAGTAAAAAAAGGAGATATAGTAGCTCTTTTAAATACAGATGAATTGATTAAGGAGCGGGATAATGCCGCAGCATCGCTTAAGGCTGCTCAATTTGATTATGAGCTGGCAAAAATAGATTATCAAAGATCAGAGAACCTATTTAAAGAAGGAGCAGTCTCTGCACAGAAAAGGGATCAGGATAAAACTAATTTTGACTCAAGCTACGCACAGGTAGAACAACTGAAAGCTTCTTTAGATTTGGCTCAGACCCGCCTTGATTTTACCAAGCTGGCTTCTCCTTTAGATGGGTTTATCCTTGTAAAAAGCAGCCTTGCCGGAGAGGTAGTTAAATCCGGCACTCCTGTATTTAGCGCAGTTGACCTGCATAATATCTGGGTTACCGCTTATATTAATGAAAAAGACTTAGGAAGGGTAAAGCTCGGCCAAAATGCAGATGTAGTTACTGATACATTCCCTGGTAAAAAATATAAAGGATGGGTTTCTTTTATTTCAAGCCAGGCAGAGTTCACTCCTAAGTTTATCCAGACTCAGGAGGAAAGAGTGAAGCTAGTTTATCGTATTAAGGTCAGAGTAGATAATTCCAGCCTTGAATTAAAGCCGGGCATGCCGGCTGATGCTTACATCATCGAATAAAAAATGACCACAATTAAAGCCGAAGGTTTAACTAAAAGATTTGCTTCTCTTGTTGCCGTAGATAATTTGAATCTCAAAGTAGAGGAAGGGGAAATATTCGGTTTAGTTGGTCCGGATGGGGCAGGTAAAACTACAACCATGCGTTTATTGACTAGTATACTTGATCCCAGCCAAGGAGAGGCTTGGGTTTTTAATAAACATACTGTAAAAGAAGCAGAAAGCCTTAAAGAATGCATTGCGTATATGTCTCAGCGTTTCGGGCTTTATGAAGAACTAAGTGTAATTGAAAATATTAATTTTTATGCGGATGTTTACGGAGTGTCTAGGGATAAGCGCCTAGAATCTGTTGATCGACTGTTAGGTTTTTCCGGATTGCTGCCTTTTAAACAGCGCTTAGCTGGGAAGCTTTCCGGAGGGATGAAACAAAAACTCGGGCTTGCCTGCGCGCTAATACATACCCCTAAAGTTTTATTTCTCGATGAGCCTACTAATGGCGTGGATCCGGTTAGCCGTAGGGATTTTTGGAGGATTCTTTATGATCTCTTAAAAGAGAAGGTAACTATCTTTTGTTCTACATGTTATCTTGATGAAGCAGAGCGTTGCCATAGAGTGGGCCTGATGCATAAAGGAAAACTTTTACGCTGCGACACACCCGATGCTATTAAAAATGAATGCAACGCCAAAACACTGGAAGAAGCATTTATCTCAATAATTAAAGATTATGAATCAAAGTAATCAGGATAATATCGCCGTTAACGTAGAAAACCTTGAAAAGAGGTTCGGTTCTTTTATTGCGGTTAATAAAATTAATTTTGAAGTTAAGCAGGGAGAGGTCTTTGGTTTTTTGGGGCCAAACGGCGCCGGAAAATCCACCACCATTAGAATGCTCTGCGGAATTATTTCTCCGACAAGCGGTAACGGCCAAGTCAGCGGCTACGATATTATAAAAGAGCAGAATAAAATTAAAGAGCATATAGGGTATATGTCGCAGAAATTTTCACTCTATAATGACCTGACGGTTGAGGAGAATATTAATTTTTACAGCGGTATATACAAAATTCCGAAGGCAGAAAAAAAAGAGCGCTTTAATGAAGTTATTCAAGCTGCAGGTTTAGAAGGGATGGAAAGAAATCTTACTGCTACTCTTGCCGGAGGATGGAAACAGCGCTTGGCATTGGGATGCGCGCTTTTGCATAAACCAAAAATTTTATTCCTCGATGAGCCAACCTCAGGAGTTGATCCGATAACCCGCGCTAATTTTTGGGGTATTATTAAAAAACTTGCCTATAGCGGCGTAACCGTATTTGTCACCACGCACTATATGGATGAGGCTGAAAATTGTAACCGCATGGTTTTAATTTATCACGGTACAATTATTGCTATGGGGACGCCCCAGGAGATGAAAACCAATTGCATGAAAAATGAAGTGCTTGAAATTACTCTGCCTGATTCACAGGTTTGGTTAGAGAAAATAAGTAAACTTGATGGAGTTAAAGATTCAGCGCTTTTTGGTTCAAATATCCATGCTGTTGTTTATGACAGCCCTAAGGCTCTTGCGGCAGTAAAAGAATTTTTACAAAAAGAAAAAATAGAAAAATCCAGCGTTGATAAAATTACCCCATCCTTAGAGGATGTATTTGTTTCTTCGATAGAGGAATATGATCGCACAGAAGCTAAAAAGAATTAAGGCAGTAGCCTGGAAGGAATTTATCCAGATTAAGCGCGATCCGCGCAGTTTGGGCCTGGCTATTGCTATCCCGATATTCATGCTTTTAATTTTCGGTTATGGGCTTTCCCTCGATATCGACCATGTGCGCATGCTTGTTTGGAATCAGGATAGCTCTTCGCAGATAACCCGAGATTTCCTGCTCAATTTTAATAATTCAAAATATTTTAAAATAGTTGGTTATACTGATAATTACCGCGATATTACGAAGAAAATTGATAATGGCCATATAATGATGGCTTTAATTATTCCTAAAGATTTTTCGCATTTTATCGAATCGGGTAAAGTCGCGCCTTTACAGCTTATCGTTGACGGAAGCGACGCTAATACTGCTACTATTGCTTTGGGTTACGTGCGTAGTGTGGTTTCAAAATACAATGTTGATTTATTAACTGAAGCTTTTGCCAAACACGGCATGAATCCAGTTAAATCAGTAAATGCTCATCCGCGGGTTTGGTTTAATATGGGCCTAACCAGCACCTGGTTTATCATTCCCGGTGTTATTGCTATGATTATTATGATTATTTCAGCACTACTTATTTCTATTACCATTTCCCGTGAATGGGAGAGGGGCACGATGGAGCAATTGATTTCTACTCCGGTAAAAGGCCCGGAGTTGATTCTCGGTAAGTTCATACCGTATTTTGTCATTGGTTTTTTTGATCTTTTGGTGGGCGTGCTGATGGCCAGATTTTTATTTGGGGTTCCTTTTAGGGGCAGTTATTTTCTGCTTATAATCCTAAGTTCTTTATTCTTAACCGGAGCATTGTCACAGGGAATATTAATTTCTGTTAATTCTAAAACTCAGCTTATGGCAACTCAGCTCGCCAGCCTTTCTACGCTTATACCGACAATGTTATTATCCGGATTTATCTATCCGATTTTTAATATGCCTAAATTTATACAAGGTATTACTTATTTGATTCCTGCGCGCTATTATATTACTGTCTTAAGAGATCTTTTCTTAAAAGGTAATGGCATAGCTACTATATGGGATGAAACTCTTTTTCTTTTATTATTTGCATTTATCATGTTTTCTTTAGCGACAAGAAAGTTTAAGAAAAAGGTTATATAAAGCTTAAGGTGCTTATGCTTACTTGTTTAGGCTCGTAAGTATTTCGCTAGATAAAACCTTTAAGGTGCTCAAATGTTTGAACGCGCAAAGGCGATTCTTGTAAAGGAATTCAAACAAATTTTCCGCGACCCGCGGATGAAAACGATAATTTTTATCTCTCCTCTTTTTCAGATTATACTTTTTGGTTATTCTGCAAATAAAGATATCACTTATATCCCTACCGCAATTTACGACCGTGATAATACCGCAGAGAGTAGGGAACTTCTGCGTAGGTTTACTTATTCCAAATATTTTGTTCCCGAGCGTTATATTTTTAACGACAAAGACCAGGATTTTGTTTTAAATAAAGGCCTAGTTAATACGGTTATTCGGATTGACCGCGGATTCGGCCGTAATATTAAAGCTAATAAAGATGCCAATATTCAGTTAGCTTTTGATGGTACGGATTCAAATACTGCGATGATTGTTATGGGGTATGCTAATACGATTATGAGTAATTATCAGCAAGAGCTGCTTAAAAATAGAGCCGAGGCAGCCGGCTTTATTAATACTGTGCCTAGCGTGGATCTTAGAGACCGCGCTTGGTTTAACGGAAACCTTATTTCAAGGAATTATTATTTGCCCGGAGTAATAGCTACTATCGTAACTATGATGTCTCTTATGTTAACGGCTATGGCTATCGTAAAAGAAAAGGAGATCGGCACGATGGAGCAGTTGACAGTAAGCCCTTTAAGGCCGTTAGAGCTTGTTATAGGCAAACTCCTGCCTTTTGCAATGATTTCTCTGGTTCAGATTTTTCTTATTACTCTATTGGGAGTTGTTTGGTTTCATATACCCTTAAGGGGAAATGTTATTTTCCTTCTTTTTTCTACCTGCGTATATTTATTTACTACCTTAGGAATCGGTTTATTTATTTCTACAATATCTTCAACTCAACAGGAGGCAAATATGGCGGTTTTTCTTTTTTATTTGCCCACTGTTTTGCTTTCCGGATTTGCCTATCCGATTGCTAATATGCCGCCCGTTATTCAATGGTTTACGATTTTTAATCCCATGCGCTATTTCATGGTAATCATCAGGAGTATTTTTTTAAAAGGAGTAGGAATAGAAGTGCTTTGGCCGCAGTTATTGCCGCTTTTTGTTATCGGAGTTGTAGTTATTACCTTAAGTTCCTTGCGTTTTCGTAAAGGTTTAAGTTAGTTAGCCTTTTTTAGGGAGGCTTTAAAATAATATGCATATACCAGACGGATATTTAGGCCCGGCAACATGCGGTTTCTTTTATGCAATAATGCTGCCGATATGGACAGTTGCTTCGCATGTTGTTAAGAAAACTCTTAATGCCAGGCAGGTCCCATTGTTGGCGATAGGGGCGGCATTTAGTTTTGTGATTATGATGTTTAATCTTCCGATCCCCGGTGGCACCACCGGCCACGCTGTGGGTGGGGTGTTGGTAGCGATACTTATCGGTCCATGGGCAGCATGTATTGCCATTACAGTAGCGCTTGTAATCCAAGCTTTATTATTTGGAGACGGAGGGATTACTGCTATAGGCGCAAATTGTTTTAACATGGCGTTTGTGCTTCCTTTTGCCGGGTATTATATCTATAAAGCAATTAGTTGCAAAACCGCCATAGATTCAAAAATAAGGGTTGTTGCCGCAGGAATCGCCGGGTATGTAGCGCTTAATATTGCCGCAGGGCTAACTGGTTTTATGTTTGGTATTCAACCCCTGCTGTATAAAACTGCCAGTGGCCAGGCTTTGTATTGTCCCTATGGTTTAAATGTTGCCTTACCTGTTATGCTGGGTGAGCATCTTCTGGTTTTTGGATGGGTGGAGGCAGTTGTAACTGCTCTAGTAATAAAATATTTACAAAAACATTCTCCGGAGCTTTTGGCAGGGGGGAGAAAAATAAAATGAAGATTATTTCTAAACTTTGGGTTTCTATAGGAGTATTAATTATCTTGTCCCCAATAGGGTTGTTATTACCTGAGCGCTTTAAGGCAGGTTCAGCCTGGGGTGAGTGGGGAGCAAGTGAAATACGCCAGCTAGTCGGCTATATCCCCAGAGGCTTAGAAAAGTTCTCAAACATTTGGAGTGCGCCGGTTCCTGACTATGCTTTTAAGGGGCAGGAAGGGGCAGGGTTATTGGCTTTAAGTTTTGGGTATATTGGCTCAGCATTAATTGGTATCCTTGTTGTCGCAGGATTGGCGTTTTTAATTGCTAAATTTTTAATTAAAAAAAATAATTTGTGATATAATCTATAAAATTACCTAATTCAAGACAAAAATAAAAATTCTTAAGTGTTAAAAACTCCGCTTTATGATATCCATCTTGCCTGTGGCGCAAAAATTGCTCCTTTTGGCGGTTGGCTTATGCCTATTCAATATCAGGGCATTTTAGCTGAACATGCCTACACCCGCCAGGCAGTTTCGGTTTTTGATGTCTGTCATATGGGCGAATTTTTGCTCGAGGCAGATCCTGCCTTAAGCGGTTTTGATCGCGTTGTTACTCAAAATATAATCTCTATACCTCCTGCAAGCTGCCGTTATGGTTTTATGCTCAATGAGCAGGCGGGGGTATTAGATGATTTGGTTGTATACCGTATTAATAAAAATAATTGGATGTTAGTGGTTAATGCAGCAACCGCTTTAGGCGATTTTGAATACTTAAAGAAGAACCTTTCGGGAGAATACCATCTTCAAAATGTTTCCGATAAAACAGGAAAACTTGATCTTCAGGGCCCGCATTCGCTTGATGTGCTTAGGGATATTTTCGGCGATGATATAGGAAAACTTAGCTATTACACCTTTGCCGATTTCGTTTTTGAAAAAGAGCATTGCATAATAAGCAGAACCGGTTACACTGGAGAGCTAGGGTTTGAAATCTACATTTCAAATGATTATGTAGTAAAATTATGGGAGTTTTTGCTCAAAGGCCGAGGCGTTAAACCCGCGGGTTTAGGAAGCCGTGATACTTTGCGCCTTGAAATGGGTTATCCTCTTTATGGCCAGGATTTAGATATAAACCGTACTCCGTTAGCTGCCGGTTTTGGCAAGTTTATTGATTTCTCGAAAGATTTTATTGGCAAAGATGCCTTGCTTAAAGAGCTTAATAGCGGCCCAGGCGAACATTTAATTTGTTTTCGGGCAGATTCCCGCCGGGCGCCGCGCCACGGTTTTGCGATATTTGATATGGATAAACGTGTTGGAACTGTAACCAGCGGTTCTTTTTCTCCGACTCTCTCGGTAGGTATTGGGATGGGTTATGTTGCTGGTAATTATAATATTGGCACACAGCTTGTTGTTAGAGATGTTTCAACGGAGATTTCGGTAACAATTGTAAAGAAACCATTTTTAAGTAAAACTTCATTATAATTAAAGGCACCCAACGCTAATTGGCACCTGGAGAGAGCGTAATTGTGAGGGTGTTGTGTTTGTATGCAAGGAGGGCTTAATGAATATAGAAAAGAATCTTTTATACACTAAAGATCACGAATGGGTACGTATTGAAGGAAAAGTAGCATATGTTGGAATTACCGATTATGCCCAGCACTCTTTAGGTGACATTACTTTTGTTGAGCTTCCGAAAATAGGCGAAGAAATAAAGCAGGCTTCTTATTGCGCGACTGTAGAGTCGGTTAAAGCTGCATCTGAAGTATATGCGCCTTTATCAGGAAAAGTTTTGTCCGTTAATGCGGAATTATCCGCACATCCGGAATTAATTAATCAATCGCCATGCGAAAAAGGTTATTTTTTCACTATGGAATTTTCAAATGAAGCCCAGAAAGCAAATCTTATGGATGCTGCTACTTACCAGCGCTACGTAGAAGGAATTTCTAAATGAATTTTATCCCGCATACACAAGAAGACACTAAAGAGATGCTTCAGGCAATAGGTTTAAAGAGTATTGACGAACTCTTTAAAGATATCCCTGTTGAGCTTAGGCCGAAATCATTCAATATCCCCGACGGAAAATCAGAATTTGAAGTAACACAAGTTTTACATAAACTTTCCCTAAAAAATGCGACGTGTTTAATTAATTTTGTCGGTGCCGGGTTCTATGATCATTTTATTCCTGCTGTAGTGGATGCAATTGCCAGCCGTTCGGAATTTTATACTGCTTATACTCCATATCAGGCGGAATGTTCTCAAGGGTGGTTGCAGGCAATCTATGAATATCAGACAATTGTTTGTCAACTCACTGGCCTTGATGTCTCCAATGCCTCTTTATATGATGGCGGCACAGCCCTTTTTGAGGCAATGATGATAGCAATAAGGCAGACCGGCCGTAATAAAATTATTCTGGATAGTGGGGTGAATTTGATTTACCGCACTATGCTTTATACTTATACCTCAAATCTTTCTATTGAGTTTGTGGAAATTCCGGTTGCGCATGGGCAGAGCAGCCGTAAGGATTTATTTAAACATCTGGATAATAAAACTGCGGCGGTAATTTTACAGAACCCTAATTTTTTTGGGGTTGTTGATGATTATAGCGACGTGGTAAAAGAAGTGCATAAGTTTGGCGCTTTGGCAATTACTTCGGTATATCCGGTTTCTTTGGGAATGTTGAAAACTCCCCAGGAGATGGGGTTTGATATTGCGACAGGAGAAGGCCAAAGTTTAGGAATTCCACTTTCTTTTGGTGGGCCATACCTTGGATTTATGGCGGCAAAAAATGAATTAGTACGCCAGATGCCCGGCAGGATTGTAGGGGCTACGGTTGATAGTGAGGGCAGAAGAGGTTTTGTATTAACTCTTCAGACGCGAGAGCAGCATATCCGCCGTGAAAGAGCAACCTCGAATATTTGTTCAAATGAAGCGCTTTGTGCTTTGCGCGCAGCAGTGTTTGTTTCGCTATTAGGCAGAGATGGGCTTACGGAATTAGCAGAGCATAATTATCGGAAAGCAGAGTTTGCTAAAGAGCAGCTATCCCGGATTCCCGGGGTAGAGGTAAAGCGGTCATCTGCGACTTTTAATGAATTTACAGTGTTATTGCCGTGCCATGCGGATAGAGTAGTGCAGCGAATGATTGAAAAAGGTTTTGCCTGTGGTTTTCCGCTGGGCAGATTTTATAAAGGAATGGATAATTATTTATTGATTGCTGTTACAGAAAAAAGGACTAAAGAAGAGATTTGCATGTTTGTCGATAGCCTAAAGACAGTATTATGAAGCTAATTTTCGAAAAGCATAAAGATGGCCGCAGGGGGTTTTCGTATGGCTTAGCCAGTGAGCCTGAAGCAAAACCTTTGCCAAAAAAATATTGCAGGACTACTGTTGCGAGTTTGCCTGCCTTAAGTGAGTTAGATGTAGTGCGCCATTATACAAACCTTTCCCGCCTCAATTTTTCTCTAGATACTAATTTTTATCCGCTAGGTTCATGTACGATGAAATATAATCCGAAATTTACCGAGCGGATAGCTTGTTTTGAAGGATTTTCGCAATTGCATCCTTTGCTGCCGCAGCTCTCAGGCGGCGGCATACTCTCACAGGGTTCATTAGAGGTTTTGTTTGAGACAGAGAAACTGCTTTGTGAAATTACCGCAATGAGCGCTTTTACCATGCAACCTTTGGCAGGAGCGCATGGTGAGTTAACCGGGGTCATGCTTATTGCTGCCTATCATAAAGATAAAGGATTAAAGCGTAAATATGTAATTGTCCCGGATTCTTCGCATGGTACTAACCCAGCGAGTGCTGCGATTGCCGGCTACCAGGTTAAAGTTATTGCAACCAGTGCCGATGGTTATATGGATTTAGAGGAATATCAAAAACAATTAAATGATGAAGTAGCAGCAGTGATGTTGACTTGTCCGGATACCCTGGGGATTTTTAATCCGCAGATTAAAAAGATTGCGGATATGGCGCATAAGGTTGGCGCTCTAATGTATTACGACGGAGCCAATCTTAATGCTATGCTTGGAAAATGCCGGCCCGGAGATATTGGTTTTGATCTGGTGCATCTAAATCTACATAAAACTTTTGCTACTCCTCATGGCGGGGGAGGCCCGGGGGCAGGCCCGGTGGGGGTTAGTGAAAAATTAGTTGAGTTCTTGCCGATTTCTCGCGTAGTCATGCGCAGCGACGGAACATACGCGCTTAATTATAATTATCGTAAATCAATTGGTTATATCGCGCCTTTTTACGGAAATTTCGGCGTGATTCTTAAGGCATATGCCTATATCCTGGCTTTGGGCAAAGAAGGTTTAATTAATGCAGCAGAAATCGCCGTGTTAAATGCTAATTATTGCCAAGCTAAACTTAAAAGTTATTATGACCTGCCTTTTGATAAAAACTGTATGCATGAATGCATTTTCTCCGCAACGCGCCAGGCAAAAAACGGGGTGCATGCCTTGGATATTGCCAAATATTTAATCGACAAAGGTTTTCATCCTCCGACGATATACTTTCCGTTGATTGTGCAAGAGGCGTTGATGATTGAGCCTACTGAAACAGAGTCTAAAGAGAGCATTGATGCTTTTATTGATGCGATGATTGAGATTGCACGCCTTGCAGCTGAGAATCCTTTTTTAGTTAAAGAGGCGCCAATTAATATGCCGATAAAACGACTTGATGAAGTAAGGGCAGCGCGAAAGCCGGATCTTTGCTGGAAACCGCAAAATTAATATTATATGAAATCATTTAAACTTATTCGATCGGGCGCATCTTCTGCCGCCTCTAATATGGCGTTGGATGAAGAAATTTTTAGACAATACCTAGAGGATGGTGTTGGTGTATTTCGCCTGTACCAATGGCAAGGGCCTTCTTTTACTTATGGCTTCTCCCAGAATCCTGAAGGCCAAATTGATTTACCCCGCTGCGCATCTGATGGTGTCCAGATTGCAAAAAGAATTACCGGTGGTGGAATTTTATTTCATTATGATGAGATAACTTATAGTTTTGTTTGTAGTAAAACCGATGTGGGTGAACCCCAGGGGGTGTTTGTTTCTTATCGGGATATATGCGCGTTTCTTATGCAATTCTATCAATCACTCGGGCTTAATCCAGTTTTTGCGCTCCAGGCAGAAAGTTTTAAGAATAGATGCGCGCCACATCAGCTTTGCAGCGCATCAAATGAAAAATACGATATAGTGGTTGATGGTAAGAAAATCGGCGGCAATGCCCAGAAAAGAAAGAGGCAGGTTATCTTTCAGCATGGTTCTATCCCCTGCCGCATTGATTGGAGTTTTGTGCGTAGGTATATTAAATCTTTGCCTTTTGATATAGCCGAGTATGTTACAACTCTTGACAACGAATTAGGAGTTGTTCCTGAAAAAGATATTTTAGAAGAGAAATTAATTGAGGCCTTTGAACGATCTTTGAATGTGCGTTTCTATGAAACCTGCTTGGCTTAATAAAAAGATTGATCTTAAAAGTTGTTCTGCGCTAAAAGAGGCCTTACGGGACCTGCGCCTTAATACAGTTTGCGAACAGGCAATGTGCCCGAATATCGGTGAATGTTTTTCGCACAACCTAGCGACATTTTTAATCCTTGGCCGTTATTGTACGCGCATGTGCAGTTTTTGTAACATAGAGAAGAAGAAACCATTGCTGGTAGATTTGGATGAGCCTGTTAGGGTAGCCGAGGCGGTTAGAAGGTTTTCTTTAAAACATGTTGTAATTACCAGTGTTACCCGGGATGATTTAGATGACGGCGGAGCAGGAATTTTTGCGAAAACTGTTTCTTGTATTAAACAGACGTCTCCGGGTGTAGCCATTGAGGTTTTGATTCCTGATTTTAAACTTTCTTTAGATGCTCTAAGGGAAGTTGCAGGATCCTGTCCGCATATTATTGCGCATAATATTGAAACTGTTCCTTCGCTTTATCGAGTAGCGCGCCAGGGCGCAAATTATGCGCGATCGCTTAGTGTATTGCGCATAATTAAAAAAATTTCTCCGGAACTTAAGACAAAATCCGGCCTTATGCTTGGGTTGGGAGAAAAAAAAGAGGAAGTTATTTCGGTTATGGAGGACCTGCGTTCGGTTGATTGTGATTTTTTAAGTATTGGACAGTATCTTGCGCCGAGCCAGAAGCATTATCCGGTTAAAGAATATATTGCTCCGGAGCAATTCGATTATTTTAAAGAAAAAGGCAAGCGTTTAGGGTTTTTGCATATCCAAAGCAGTCCGTATGTGCGTAGTTCATATATGGCAGCCGAGTATTTATCTTAAATTAACACCCCGCGCTTGTAAGGCACCCGACGCTAATAATGTATTGCGTCGGTGTGCGCTACGTAGCGCAGTGTGCCCTTGTGGGCAAGGAGAATTTATTATGGCAAGAGTTGAGCTGAATGTTCAGTTATTAGAGATGAGCAAGGATGCAATATCTCTTATTTATGTTGCCTGCCGGCAGTGTTATTCTGAAAAATTCGCAGGCGATGTTTTTTTAAATGAAACGACTACAGTAGAAAAACAGGAGGCTTTTGTTAAAAGTATTGTTGCCTCAGGACACCTTAGCCCGCTTGAGCATGTTAAGTTTACTTTTGCTATAGAAGGGGTCTCCCGGGCACTCACCCACCAG
>CAZOSW010000005.1:0-47210 GCA_964582765.1 uncultured Planctomycetales bacterium
ATAGTCAATAGTCGATAAAACCCTTTCATTATTGAGATTTTTATCGTCCATAGTCCATCGACTATCGACTAAATTACAATTCCTTTTCCTGTTCAACGACGAATTTTCTTAATTTTCTTAAAGCTGTTTCTTCTATCTGGCGGATTCTCTCGCGGGAAACACCGAGTTTTTTAGAAACTACCGCCAGTGTCTGTGGTTTGGGATTAGTCAGGCCAAAACGCAAATCCAGGATTTCTCTTTCTCTTTCCGACATTGTCCCAAGAAGGTTATCTACCCTCTCCCGGTTGAACAATCGCTCGATACCCGCATCAGGGGGAGTAGAATTTTTATCTTCGACTAAATCGGATATCTGATTTTCGCCGTCCTCGCCAAGCGGCGCCTCTAATGAAGAAGTAGTGCTGGACATCCAAAAATTTATCTGCTCTATTTTTTCAAAAGGCAGCTTTATTTTTTTGGCGATCTCTTCATCTGTCGGTATATGTTTTAATTTTTGGCTCATGCGCTCTTTAGTTTTTTTCCATTTAGCGATCAGGTCGTTCATATACACCGGGACGCGGATCATCTTGCTTTGCTCGCTGAGGGAGCGGGTAATCCCCTGCCTGATCCACCAGGCGGCGTAAGTTGAAAAACGAAAACCTTTTCGGTGGTCAAATTTTTCAACTGCTTTTATCAGGCCAAGGTTTCCCTCTTCGATTAAATCAAGAAACGGGGTTCCCATATGCATGTAATGTTTTGCGATATGGATTACAAGGCGTAAGTTTCCACGGATCATATCGCGCCGCGCAATCTCATTGCCTTTACGCACCTTCTTATTTAGGTCAATTTCCTGCTTTGCGGTTAGAAGAGGAATTGTTCTTACTTCTTTGAGGTATGTTTTGAGAGCTTCCATTGATCTCCTAAAAATTAAAAGTCGATAGTCGATGGACTATGGACGATAAAAATCTCAATAATGAAAGGGTTTTATCGACTATTTTCTATCGACTATAGTCCAAACTATTTCTTTTTCAACACCGCCTGCGCTGCTGCTAATTTTGCTATTGGTACCCTAAACGGCGAACAGCTGACATAATTCATACCTATATTATGGCAGAACTCAACGGATTTTGGTTCTCCCCCATGTTCTCCGCAGATGCCAACTTCAAGGTTTTTGTTAGTTGAGCGTCCCCGTTTAATCCCCATTTTAATCAGCTCACCGATTCCTTCCTGGTCAATACTCTGGAACGGGTCTTCGGGCAGGATACCTTTTTTGATATATTCCGGGACAAATCCGCCGATGTCATCTCTTGAGAAACCAAAACCCATTTGGGTTAGGTCATTAGTCCCAAATGAAAAGAACTTAGCTCTGGCAGCTAATTTATCCGCGACAATTGCCGCCCGAGGTATCTCAATCATTGTACCTAAAAGATATTTTATTTTTTTAAGGTTATATTTTGCCAGCACTTCCTTATATATTCGTTCTGCAATAGCAAACTGGTCATCTAGCTCTTTTACATCGCAGACAACCGGAATCATTATTTCCGGGTAGGGGTCTTTTCCTTCTTTAGCTAATTCAGCAGCCGCCTCAAAAATCGCGCGAATCTGCATAGCGCTTACTTCAGGGTAAGTGATCCCCAAGCGCACGCCGCGGTGGCCCATCATCGGGTTAGATTCATGCAGGCCCTCTGCTCTTTTGGCCAACTCTTGCATATCAATATTTAAATCTTTTGCTAATTGTTCAAGTTTCGCAGTCTCGCGCGGAACGAACTCATGTAAAGGCGGATCAAGCAGGCGGATGACTACAGGGAAACCATCCATTGCTTCAATTGTCCCTTTAATGTCTTTTTTTACAAAGGGGAACAGTTCATTTAAGGCCACCTGCCTTTCTTCAAGCGTTTTAGAAACAATCATTTTACGCAAGAGAAATAATGCCTGATCAGAGCCTTTGCCGTAGAACATATGCTCTGTGCGGAAAAGCCCGATACCTTCTGCTCCGAATTGCCGCGCTCTTTTTGCATCTTCCGGGGTATCGGCATTGGTGCGGACGCCTAATTTTCTTACCGCATCGCACATTTTTAAGAATTCAGAAAGTACGGTATTTTCTTCAGAGACATCCATCATCGGAAGCTTGCCTTCGTAGACATTGCCCTTTGTTCCGTTCAAAGTAACCCAATCTCCTTCTTTGATTGTTTTATCCCCGATACGGACAACTTTTTTATCAATCTCAACGTGTATGGCGTTGCATCCGACGATACAACATTTTCCCCAACCGCGGGCAACTAAGGCTGCGTGTGAGGTCATTCCTCCGCGGGCTGTAAGGATCGCCTGGGCTACGCGCATACCTTCAACATCCTCCGGGTTAGTTTCCTCGCGGACCAGGATTACTTTTTTACCTGCCTTTGCCCATTCTACTGCGTCATTTGATGAAAAAACAATCTGGCCGCTTGCTCCGCCCGGGCCGGCCGGTAATCCCTTAGCAAGGGGTTTAACCGTTAACTCGGTTTTAGGGTCGATAATCGGGTGCAGTAATTCATCAAGCTGTGACGGAGTTACGCGTGTTACCGCAACTTCTTTTTTAATCATTTTTTCTTTGACCATATCTACTGCCATGCGTACTGCTGCCGGGCCGTTGCGTTTTCCTATGCGGCACTGGAGCATAAAGAGCCTTCCCTTTTCAATGGTAAACTCAATGTCCTGCATGTCGTGATAATGCCTTTCAAGCCGATTCTGAATTTTATATAGTTCTTTATAGATATCAGGCATTGTTTTTTCTAAAGTAAGAAGATTCTTATTGTGGCTTGAAGTTGAATATTCGTTAATCGGAGCGGGAGTGCGGATACCGGCGACTACATCTTCGCCTTGGGCATTAATTAAATACTCTCCGTAGAAATTATTTTCTCCGTTTCCCGGGTTGCGCGTAAAAGCAACTCCGGTTGCCGAATCATCGCCCATATTTCCAAAGACCATGGTTTGCACGTTTACCGCAGTACCCCATTCATCGGGTATATTTTCGATACGCCGATAACTGATTGCGCGTTTTCCGTTCCAGGAAGAAAACACCGCGCTAATGCCGCCCCATAATTGCTCCGTTGGTTCATCGGGGAATTCTTTACCTAAAACTTCTTTGATTTTAGCCTTAAAACTTGCGCAGAGTTTTTTCAAGTCATCGACAGTTAAATCCGTGTCGCTGGCATATTTTTTAGATTTTTTCAAATCCGCCATAACTTTTTCGAGCTGCTTGCGGATTCCTGCCTCGCCGGCAGGCAGGCCCTCTTTGCCCTTTGGCTCGATTCCTGCGGCCTTTTCCATAACTACGTCTGAATACATCATAATCAGCCGGCGGTAAGCGTCATAAACAAAACGGCTGTTACCTGCGCTTTGTTTTATCAGTCCGGGAATAGTTTTTTCAGTTAAGCCACAGTTCAAAATTGTTTCCATCATCCCGGGCATAGATTTTCTGGCACCGCTGCGTATGGAAAACAATAACGGGTTATTGGCGTCGCCGAATTTTCTTCCCATTAATTTTTCCACTTTTTCCAGAGCCTTTGAAACCTGCTCTTTTAATTCTTTAGGATATCTTTTTTTATTCTGGTAATAATATGTGCAGACCTCTGTGGTGCAGGTAAATCCGGGCGGCACCGGAAGCAATAAATCCTTATTTCCAGCCATCTCCGCCAAATTTGCACCTTTTCCCCCCAAGAGGTTCTTCATACTTTCGTTGCCTTCACCTTTTCCGCCGCCGAAGCTGTAAACATATTTCTTTGCCATTACGTTTCCCTTTCTTTAGTTGGTCGATTGTCGATGGACGATGGACGATAAAAATTTCTCTGTCAGGTTTTATTGACTATAGACCATAGCCTATCGACTATATCAATTTATTTATTAAATACTCTTTCAATTTATCTATGGAAATTCGTTCTTGCAACATCGTATCCCTATCGCGGACAGTTACCTGCTTATCTTCCAGCGTTTGCACGTCCACGGTTACGCAGTAGAGTGTGCCTACTTCATCTTGCCTGCGGTATAATTTTCCGATAGAGCCCGTATCATCGTAAACCGCAACAATGGATTTTTTTAAATCTTGGGTAATCTTTTTAGCAAGCTCAACGATATCCGGCCGGTTGCGTAATAACGGCAGAATTGCCAGTTTTGTCGGAACCAGGTTTTTATTTAATTTTAATACTACGCGGGTTTCCTCTTTTACTTTTTCTTCATGGTAGGCATCAATTAGAAATGCCAGGACCGCCCTGTCAACTCCACCGGAAGGCTCAATAATATAAGGATAGAACTTTTCCTTTGCCGCGTCATCAAAATACTGCAGGTCTTTACCGCTGTATTGTGCGTGTTGTTTTAAATCATAGTCTGAGCGGTTGGCAATTCCCTCCAGTTCCGACCAGCCGAAGGGAAAGTTATATTCTACGTCCATGCAGGCGTGGGCGTAATGCGCCAATTCATCTTTACCGTGTTGGCGTTTTCTTAAATTTTCTTCTTTTATTCCTAATGATAAATACCAGTTAAAACGGTTCTCGACCCATTCTGCATGCGCCCTTTCGGCATCCTGCGGCCTTACAAAATATTCGATTTCCATTTGTTCAAATTCCCGCGTGCGAAAAGTAAAATTTCCCGGGGTTATTTCATTGCGGAATGATTTTCCGATTTGCGCCAGCCCAAAAGGCAATTTAGGATGTTTTGAGTCCAGGATATTCGAAAAATTTACAAACATGCCCTGTGCAGTTTCAGGGCGCAGATGAATAATATTGGCAGCATCATCTAGCGGGCCCTGGTGCGTTTTGAACATTAAGTTAAACGGCCGGGATTCGGTAAGTTCTCCGGCGCATTCCGGGCAGCGGTATTTATCTTTTAGGTCTTCGGTTTTAAAACGTTTCTTACAGTTTTTACAATCGCTTTTTAAATCGAAAAAATTATCTATGTGGCCGCTTGCCTCCCAGACCCTGGGGTGCATAAGGATAGCTGCATCCATGCCGAAGACATCGCTTCTCTCGTAAACGCAAGATCTCCACCAAGCGTGTTTGAGGTTATTTTTTAGCTCGACCCCATAGGGCCCGTAATCCCAGGTGTTAGCCAGGCCCCCGTAGATTTCGCTTCCCTGAAAAATAAATCCGCGCCGTTTACAAAGTGATACTATTTTTTCCATTAATTCCATAATTTACCTTAAAGAATTATTAATAATTCTTGGATAGTTCATGAGAATACCAGTCGTAGGTTTCACCGCTGATAATGCCTTGTTCAAAATACATTTTTAAACTGTCGGCAAAAACCTTCATCCCGAAAGCAGCGCCTGTCTGCATGGTGTTGGTTAGCTGGAACAATTCGTCTTTGCGGATAATTCTTTTTACCGCGTCTGTAGCAATCAAAATTTCCGTAACCAAAATTCTTTCATTTTTATCGCAGCGAGGAATTAGCATTTGGGTTAGGATTCCCCTTAAACAATGCGATAGCTGCGAAAGTGTTTGTTTTCTGTTCTCCAGGGGTAAAATATTTGCCAGCCTGTCTATTGCCTGAATGGTATCAGGGGCGTGGAAAGAAGCAATAACCAGATATCCGGCCTCGGCGGCAATTAATGCGGTTTTTACCGTTTCGGCATCATCTAACTCTCCAACCACTATAATATTCGGGTCCTGGCGCAGGGAACTTTTTATGGCGATAGAAAAAGAAGCGGTGTCTGTGCCGACCTCTCTTTGCTTAATAACGCATTTATCGTTAATATGCACATATTCTATCGGCCTTTCCAGAGTTATTAATACGGCTTTTCTTTCATGATTTATCAAATCTACCATTGCGGCAATAGTTGTGCTTTTTCCCGAGCCGGTAGGCCCGGTTACAAGCACTAATCCGTCCTTCTGACGGGCAAGGACTTGTGCTACCTCCGGCACATTGAGGTCTTTGAAAGTAGGCATTTTTGAATTAACTAACCTTAATGCTGCTTCGACAAAACCTTTTTGCTGGTGCACATTTATTCTGAAACGATGCTCTTGGTCAAATTGGATCCCTAGATCCATTTCTTTACTTTGTTCAAATTTTTTAACCTGCTGTTTACTCATTAAGCTGAAGATCATTTTATAGATTTGGTCCGGGTTTAGTATTTCGGTTCCCAAAAACTCAAGCTGTCCGTTTAAGCGTAATGCTATGGGCTGGTTAGCGATTAAATGCAGGTCTGACGCCTTTTTACTGATGGCTAGTTTCAATATTTTGGCGACATCGTAGCGGTCAATCAGTTTTTTTATCGTTTCTCTGTCTGATTCGGCTATGCTGCTAAAAAAAGCCCCGATACCGAATATCTTTTTATTTTCTATTTCGATTACCTCCATCCTTAGCAGTTTTATGGTTGTGGTAATCAACAAGCTGGTCTCAGGAATGGTAAATTTACATTTGAGCTCGGTTAATAATTTCAACGGTTCTTCGCTTTCAAAATATATTCCGTCAGAGCTTATATCCCGGGCAACAAATGACCTGGTTATAGAAGCATGTGTTTCAGTATTTATTTCTTCGCAGGAGAGAGGAATAGTGTAGTAAATCCTTTGACTTTTTCTGCGGTCAAAACTTCTGATTTCTCCCATTGCAAATAATCCTCCTGAGTTAATTCTTTATTTTAATCGCAATATAGCTTAAAAGTCAAGTTAATTCTGCCCGGAATTTAGGCTTTCTTAAGCGGCTTAAGTGTTGAAATTATTGCAAATACGTCATTTAGGTCCAGGCGCCCACGGATATCTTTTATATAAACTTTAAAGAAATTCCCTTGAGTATCGAGCACATTGCAATCAAAATAATTATCCGGTTTAGCCATAGTATAATTAATAAAACCGCTTTTACCTGCTATTTCAAACTTAATCATTTTGGCTATTTTCTGATTTCCGATATCCGGAGTGAATATGCTTTTCATGATAAGAAAAAAAGCATCAGTAATATTATCTATTTTGTCCAGTGTTGCATACATAAGCCGGCGGATAAATTCCTGGTTATCTTTTATTCCCTGTTTTTGCACATCAGGATAGAGTTTAATGAAAGCGCCTGGTTTTTGGCGTAGAAGGTAAATTACAGCTTTATAATTAACGTTCCTTCTTTTGTAGTATGTTTTTTTAATTAACTCCTGAACCAAGGCAAAGCCTTTGGGCACCGAGACTGACATTTCAGGGAATGACTGAGGAACCAGCCTATCCAGGTTTTCATTATTAATTTCGGGTGTAAATATTTTTTCCTCAGGCTGCATGCAAAGAATAGGAATAGTTTTGCAATCACCGATGCCATAAGAAATATATTGTTTTAAAATAGCCGGCCCGGCAAATTTTATTACAAATGCCACGGCGATAATAAATATAACCGCAAAATTTAAGTATTTAGTTAACTTTTTAGATGCCTTCAATTTTTTTAAGTTCATCTTCTTTAATTATAAATGAGTGTTTGGCCTCAGGAAATTTTTCATTGATAACTTCGTTTTTAAAATCCTCGACCGCTTTTAAAATTAACGGGGAAAGATCGGCATATTTTTTAACAAACTTCGGGGTGTAACGCGTAAAAAGCCCGAGCATATCATTGATTACAAGGACTTGCCCATCGCAATGAATTCCGGCACCGATACCGATGGCCGGGATTTTTATTTTCTTTGTGATGAGTTGGGCGATTTTATCCGGCACGCATTCTAAAACAATGGCAAAGCACCCTTTTTTTTCAAGCTCCACTGCTTGTTCAATCAGGCGTAAAGCCGCCGAAGCATCTTTACCCTGGCATTTAAAACCTCCGATTTTATCTGCGGTCTGGGGGGTTAAGCCAATATGCCCCATTACAGCTATGCCTGCCTTGGTAATGCGTTCGGTAACTTCTAAACAGCGCTCAAACCATTCCAGCTTCACTGCTTGGCAACCTGCCTCATCGATAAATCTTTGCGCGTTTTTAACGCATTCTTCAGGGTTAAGCTGATAGGAATCGTAAGGCATATCTCCGATAAGTAGGGCGTTTTTTACAGCACGCCTTACAGCTTTGGCGTGATGCAGCATTTCTGGCATACCAACCTTAGTAGTTGAATCAAGCCCTAAGACCACATTAGCCAGTGAATCACCTACTAAGATTATATCTATCCCTGCTTGATCAATTAATTCGGCAGTAGGATAATCATAAGCAGTAAGCATGGTAATTTTACGCCTACCTTTTAAATTTTTAATATCGCTTGAGTTCATAAAATAAATTATTTAATAAAAGAAGTAAAAAATAGAATTAAAGAAAGCAGGATCATCCCGGCCATTATTAATATTGTAAAGAAATTATAGAACCCGGAATTTGTATATTTACCCATCAGGCGTTTATTATTAACCAAAAGCAGCATGAATACTAGCACAAAAGGAAGCAGGATTCCGTTAGTAGCCTGAGATATAAGCATAATCGGTATAAGTTTTACTCCCGGTATTAATATAACCGCAGCACCGATTGCAATAATTGCCGTGTATAAGCTATAAAATTGCGGCGCTTCTTTAAAAGTGCGGTTAACTCCTATTTCCCAACCCATGCCTTCGCATACCGAATACGCGGTAGACAGGGGTAAGATGCAGGCGGAAAAAACCGAAGCATTAAGAAGGCCAAAGGCAAAAAGATAAAAACAGTATTGCCCGGCTAAAGGTTTTAAAGCAAGGGCGGCGTCCTTGGCTGTTTCAATCCTTATGCCATTAGCAAAAAGGGTATTAGCGCATACTATGATGATAAAAATGGCAATAATATTAACTATAAATGCGCCAATGATTACATCAAGACGGCTGTATTTATAGTTTTCTATCTTAATACCTTTTTCTACTATCGAAGATTGTTGGTAAAATTGCATCCATGGTGCGATGGTGGTGCCTACGACTCCGATAAGCATAAAAACATAAGCTTTATCAAAATGAAATTGCGGGGAAATTGAGCTTGAAGCAATCATTTTCCAGTCAGGCTTAGAGAGGAATCCCGAAACTATATAGCAAAGGTAAAATAAGCAGGCAACCAAAAAAACTTTTTCAACTGATTTATAAGTTCCTTTTACAATAAGCCACCAGACGAATAACGCACATATTGGTACAAGTAAGTATTTACTGATTCCAAAGAGTTCGGCGCTGGCGGCAATACCGGCAAACTCTGAAATTGTGTTAAAAATATTAGAAAATACCAGAACAGTCATTGCGTAAAAGGTAACTTTGACTCCAAATTCCTCGCGTATTAGGTCTGCAAGGCCCTTGCCTGTAACTATAGCCATACGGCTGCACATCTCCTGAATTATTACTAAAGCGATAATAATCGGGATGAATGACCATATCAGGGTGTAGCCAAAATGCGCGCCGGCGACTGAATAAGTAGTTATGCCTCCGGCATCGTTATCGACGTTAGCGGTGATAATACCCGGGCCCATTACCGAAAGAAAGATTAAAATTTTTACCCAGTAACTTTTTAATTTTCTCATGTCGCCTGAAAGATTTTTATCTTTTTTAACCTGCGCCAGGCAAAGGCAATTAACTGGCTTAAGATATCATCAACGGTTATAATCCCCTGCAGGATGTTGTTTTCATCGACAACCGGTATAGCAAAATACTTATATTTTTCCATCAAATAAGCAACTTCCTTGACGCTTGAATCAAGGCGGACGAAATATGTTTTAGGAAAAGCAGAATTTTGGATAGGTTCTTCCGGGCCTGCCATAATAAGCCGGCGTAAATTAGTTGCGTTAATAAGGTGCCCGGTTTCATCAATAATATAAATAGACTGTACAGGTTCGGACTTAAATTTACGCTCCTTTATTTGGTTTAAGGCAGACTGCACGGGAGTATCTTTGGCAAAGGCGATATATTCGGTAGTCATCAGCCCGCCGGCAGAATCCCCGGAGTAACCCAGAAGCTGCGAAAGGCGCTTGGAGTATTTATTTTCAATTAGATTAAGAATATGTTTGGTCTTATCTTGGGGTAATTTTTCTAAAAAGTCCGTGGCCTCATCCGAAGGAATATTGTTAAACAATTCAGAAATCTGTTGGTCAGTGCTTTCCTCAAGAAGCAGGCGCTGGGTTTTAAAATCAATATTGGTAAAAATTTTAGCTTTGTTTGCAAGATTTAAGGATTTAAAAAGCGCGATTTGATGGTTAATATTCAAATCCAGAAAGATGTCCCCCAAGTCTGCGGCGGGGATATTAGTAAGATTTTTTTGCGGCATGTCAATTTTTATCGACATGCTTACCGGGTTAATGGTAAGCGGTTGAATATATTTCCATGAGATTAGATGCTCGTTTTTAAGGTATTTTGCCTTCGGGTTAAATAAATTTACAATTAAATCCACCATTTTTTCAAAACCCAGGCGCCTAAATAACCCACGGCCGCCGATATCTACGTGGGCAATCATTAATGCATGATCAACGATTAAAAGCTGGATATCATTTACGCGGATAACTTTATGATTATAGGTATCAACCACTTGCTGGTCGAGTATGTCGCGCCTTAAGGTAAGTTCTTTTTTATCATCGTGAACTTCAATATAATTTAGCGCAGATCCTTGAGTCTTTAGGGTACAGCCTTCCTTATCGATGCGTTCAATATCCTGCCAATTTATTAGTGCATATTTACGGTTAGGGAAACCTTTGCGGATAATTAGGCCATCTGAAACCGGGTATACCTGCGAAGGTTTTACTATTAAATCATAAATTTCTCCGATTCTCCTGCCGTCTTTGTCCAGTACAGGCCTATCCATTAGCTCGGAGAAAAAAATAAACATTTTAGTAGCGTTAGCAATAGAGGTAATCATCAGTAAATTTTTGCTTTTGCTTTCGGGAACTTTCTTAATAGTTCTTTAGTTTTTTCTTTACCCAAGACAAATATTGCAGTAGATAAAGCGTCAGCTTCGAGCCCTGTATCGGCGATTACCGTTATAGCGGCAATACTCGAATCAGCCGGGTATCCTGTTTTAGGATTTAAAATATGGCTGTAACGCTTCTTGTCCTTAAAAAAGAATTGTTCGTAATCTCCGCTGGTTGAAACGGATTGGTTTTTTAACTCCAAGTTGCCGGTGATTCCTTTGTTGCGCGGATTTTTTATGGCAATCCTCCATGGTTTGCCAAACCTATCTCCAAGTGCGTAAACTTGTCCGCCGGCATTAATCAGGCAACTATCGATCTTGTTTTCTTTTAACTTCTTTATCGCGCAATCTAGAGCAAATCCTTTGGCGATTGCCCCCAGGTCAATTTTCATTCCGGGAAGTTTAAATTCTACCATATTATCCGATTCACGCAAAATAATTTTATCGCTTCCAATAAGCCGCAAAGTATCTTTGATTGCATCATTACTTGGCAGGCGGTACTTCTGATTAGTAAACCCCCAAAGCTCGGCTAACGGGGCAATAGTTATGTCAAATGCACCATTGCTTGCTTTCCAGAATTCTTTCGATTTTTTTATTAAGTAAAAAGTATCCGGGCTTACTTTTAATTTTCCTCTACGATTAAGGCGGGAGATTTCACTGTCTGATTGGTATTTACTGAGTAATTGCTCAATGCGGCTTGCTTGGCTAAAAACAATTTGGCTTGCTTTTTTATCAGGCGAGGTTACTTCCCAGAATGTCCCCATTAAAATCTGCCTGCTGCGGTAAAGTTTCCGGGGGCGTTGAGCTAAAAATGATAGAGTGACAGCCCAGCCAATTATTAAAAAAGCAACTAAATATTTTCGAGTCCTTTTACTAAAAGCCATTTTTAGCCGGCTGATTGTTTGTAGGTTAATTCTATGGTGTTTATCAGGTCAAGCAGAAATTTATTGGTTGGCACTTCAATTCCCAGTTCTTGTCCAAGGCGCACGACTACTCCGTTAATAAAATCAACCTCGGTACGTTTTTTTCTTAATACATCCTGAAGCATCGAAGAAAGATTGCCTGATGTGCTTTCGCATACTGCCTCGACTTTAGCCAGCGGGTCATCAAAAACCAATTTAATGCGTTTTCTTTTAGCGATTCGGGTGGCTTCGGTAACCGCGTCCCTTAAAATTCGCTTTGTGCCTTCGAATTGCGTAAGTTTACCGTTCGGCAGCCTGGTAATTGCGCTTAGGGCATTAATGCCGACATTAATAATTAATTTTGACCAGATTAAGCTTTTTATATCGCGGGTCATTTTAGTTTCAAATCCTGCTTTATTAAAAGCCTCGCGGATAGCACGCATCTCAACCGGAGTTTTTCCGCAAAGGGTTCCGATTATTGTTTCACCTCGTCCGGCATGGCGGATTTTTCCTAAGTCAATCAAGGTAGCGCCTTCATTAGTCACGCCTGCGATTACCCTTTCTTCTCCGGCAACCTCAGAAATAATTTCTATGTTTCCTATTCCGTTTTGCAGGGTCAAAATTTTGGTATTATCAGACAGAAGAGGCTTGGCCAGCTCGATAGCTGATTTAGTATTAAAAGATTTTACGCAGATAAGTATCAGGTCGCATTTTCCGATATCGGCAATACTGGCTGTGGTTTTTATTTTTATATGCCAAGAACCGCTTAAGCCCTCTAAAGAAATTCCGGATTCATTAAGCCTGGCGGCATTTTCTTTATTTTTATCTAATAGCCAAACATCTTCCTTTGATTTGGCTAAAAAGGCAGCAAAAAGGCATCCCATGGCCCCCGGGCCGACAACAACAATCTTCATACCGGCTCCTCCATTTTATTTAATACTTTCTGAGATTTTAGTTCACGGCCAAGATGGAAGTTTAAAAATGCATTCAAAATTAGGTCGAGTTCCTTTTTTATCTGGGGATTCATTCCTAAACTAAGGCTGCTTAAAAAAGTATTCTTTTCAATATGCAATATCGTCGCAATTGTTCCGCGGAATATTGATCGGCTACTAGGGTCTTTTTGCATGCAACCGGGGCAAAGCAGGCCGCCGAGTGATAAGCTAAATTTAGATTGGCCCATTATTTTTTCCCTGCAGGAAACGCATGAATCAAAATGAGGTTTAAATCCCGACAGATTTAGCATTTTAATTTTAAAAATGGTTGCGATTTTTTCCGGGTTATAATTAGTTTCCAATTCTTTTATGCTAGCTAGCGCCAAATTAAAAATTTCCTCGTTTTTGTCTTCAGGTTGCATTATTGAGCTCAAGAGCTCCATCATAAATCCTGCTGTAGTTGCCCTCTCTACGCTTTGCCTTATACCGGAAAAATTATTCAGTTTGTCCGCTTGAGTTATTAAATGCAGGCCTGAGTGGGTCTTTCGATAAAAGATTATTTCATTTAAAGAGAATAGTTCTAAATTTGAAGCAAACTTCTCCGGCTCTGTGCGGATACCCTTAAGTATTCCGCTTATTTTTCCAAATTCTTTAGTATAAAGATCTGCAATTATTGAGGTCTCCCGCAGGTCCCGTTTGTTTAAAACAAGGCCGCAAGCCTTATCTATCGACATATTGCTTTTCCTTTTTACGCATTAATTTTATTTGATTTTCGTTCTGATCGTTATATCCGAGTATATGCAATATGCCATGAGTAACATAAAGAGATAATTCATAATCAACAGTTGTTTTAAAATCCTTCGCCTGTTTTATTACCGTATCAGTAGAAATCATAATATCAGCTAAAAGCACCTTCTTGTTATTTTTGTCGCTTAAATTAAATGCTAAAACATCGGTTGAGCTGTTAGTTTTATGGAATTTAGCATTAAATTTCTTGATAAAAGGATTATCTACAAAACAAATATTAATCCAGCCAGTTTCTTTTACCGCTTCGTTTTTTAAAATTTTAAGGACCAATTCTTTTATTTTTACCGGATGTATTGTTAATTTCTTTTGTAAATTTTTTATGGTTATTTTCACTCAGTCACTCCTTGAGGTATTGATTTAGGCTCTTCCAAAGAGAGGTTAGGTTATTCTTTTAAGAGTAGCTTACGCGGCTATGATATATACCGCTTAATATTTTAATAAAAACGCTTGATATCTTTTCAATATCTTTTAAGGTAAGTTCGCATTCGTCAAGCTGCCCGTCGATGAATTTATTATTTATTACCTTACGCACCATTTCTTCAATTTTATCCGGGTTAGGATCCTTTAAAGAACGGGTAGCTGCTTCAACAGAATCTGCCAGTAAGACAATCGCAGTTTCTTTAGTATCCGGTTTTGGCCCGGGATAGCGGAATCCTTCCTCGGTTATTTCTTGTTTTTCTTCTTTTCCTTCAAGCGCGCGGCGGTAAAAATAATAGACAAGGCTGTTGCCATGGTGTTGTTGGATGAAGCCCCAGAGTGCAGGAGAAAGGGAATATTTTTTAGCTAGCTCAAGCCCTTCTTTTATATGATTCATGATGATTAATTTACTCATCGTCGGAGAAAGGTCATCGTGACGGTTGATCTTTATGTCCTGATTTTCAATAAAATATTCTGGTTTATGTAATTTTCCGATATCATGATAATAAGCGCCGATTCTCGCAAGTAAGCCGTTTGCGCCTACGGCAGTACAAGCCGTATCTGAAAGGTTGCCGACAATAAGGCTGTGGTGATAGGTGCCTGGTGCCTCAAGTATCAAGCGTTGTAAAACCGGATGGCTTAAATCCGCTAGTTCAAGCAGGCTAATGTTAGTTACTCTCTGAAGTATATATTCAAATAAAGGAAGGACACCTAAAGTAATAACACCGCTGACCAGGCCGTTGATTAAAATTATTAGATATCTTTGGGGCGCGGTAATTAAGAAGCTCTCAAGAAGAATTAAGCTCGCTAACTGGAATATACCGGAGATGACTCCTGCGCGGATTACTGTGGTGCGTTTACGCGCTCCGTTTACTAAAAGTATTGCGCCTGTACAAGATGCCATAAAAATAAACCAGGTTTTAAAGGGATCCGGAGTTAAAGTCGCCAGCGGTAGACTGGTTGCTAGCGCCAGAAAATAAGCCACTTCAAGATTGTTAAATAGCAATACAGCCAGCATTGGGATGATTGCGATGGGAATAAAATAAAACGATAATCCCTGTTTAAGAAAGGTGTAGCCGATGCAGAAAGAAATTAAAAAGAGGAAACTTAAATTAGCAAGGTTTGCGTTTTTTATTTTAGAAAACTTTTTATAGAAACACAGATAGAGGGTAATTAGAAAAAATGGGACAGCGGGATTTATACGTATGATATAGGCAAATACGCATAAAAGCGCGCATATTCCTATGGGGGTTAATTTGTTTTTATTGAGCAGTTTTTTCATATGCTTCGATAATTCTTTGCACTAAAGAATGCCTGACTACGTCAGAGCCGCTAAAATAAATAAATTTTATTCCGTCTATTTCTTTGAGTATGTCTTGCGCCTGGAGCAGGCCAATGGGTTTACCAAGCGGCAGGTCGCTTTGCGTTAAGTCTCCCGTAATTACTGCTTTTGAATCAAACCCTAAGCGGGTTAAAAACATCTTCATCTGTTCGGCAGTACAATTCTGTGCTTCATCAAGGATAATAAAGGCGTCGTTTAAAGTCCTACCACGCATGTAAGCAAGCGGCGCTACTTCGATTATTCCGGTCTCAATATATTTTTCAATGCGTTCTACGTCCATCATGTCATATAAGGCATCATAGAGCGGACGCAAGTAAGGTGAAATTTTGTCTTGCATGCTGCCGGGAAGAAAACCTAAAGACTCTCCTGCTTCTATGGCCGGCCGGGTTAAAATAATCCTGCGTACTTCCTGCTTTTTTAGCGCCTCTACTGCGCATACCATCGCTAAATAAGTTTTACCTGTTCCAGCCGGGCCTATGCCAAAAACAATGTCGCCTTTTCCGATTGCCTCAACGTATTGCCTTTGGCCGGTAGTTTTTGGCCCAATTTGTTTTCCTCCAAAGGTCCGCCTAATGCCGTTATCTAATTGCCCCAACTGTTTGGCTTCCTTTCCCTTTTTTAGGCCGGAGATTAAATAAGCTAAATCGTTAGCACCTATTTCCTGGTTTCCGGAACGTAATCCTGTAAGCAGATATTCTATAAGCTGGCTAGCTCTCTTGATATTTGCCGCAGTTCCGCTTAATTTTAAGTGTTCTCCGCGTAAGTTAAGCTTGACTTTAAATTCTTTTTCAATGCTTTTAATATTAGCATCTTGGTTACCCATAATTCCCTGAGCTTCGACTTGGGATTGTAATCTGATTATTTTGTCCATATTAGAATGATGGCTAAGATCCTGCCTACGGCAGGATAAATTCGGCCAGGCAACTTATGTTCGCTATCGCTCCATAAATTGCGGCCTCATTTATTTAAGGTTTTCTTCCGGTTCTTCCATTTTTCCAGGCCCTGTTTTTAATGCGCCAAGAGAAGGGATATTTAGAACTTGTCCTGGATAAAGCCTATCCGGCCCGCGTAAGATATCTTTATTTGCTTCATAAATTTTGTACCATTTTTTGGTTGTGCCAAAAAATTTCTTGGAAATTTTCTGCAGAGTATCGTTTTTAGCTACGGTATATTTTTCAAAGCCTTGGGTTGTTGTTTCAGCTTGCATCTCTTGTTCTTGAATCATCGGAGTTTCTTCTATATTTGTATCTGTTATCAGCGGAGTAGTTGCCGGGCATTTTGCGTTAGATTTTTTCGCTACCCCTAATTCTATTTCAAAAACTCTAGTCGTGCGTGTGGCTGCTCTTTCTTTAGGATCAGGGGCAGTACCCATAAGGTAACCCCGGTTTCCCGAAGATGAAGATAAATCTTGGTCAACTCTGTCGCGGGTTAAGTTATACGTCCTTGCTACGCATCCTGATAGTGCTAACGTTGATGTTAATACACAAATTCCTGCGAACTTAAGCCTGTTCATTCTGTTTTCCTCCTTTTAATGGTTATACCCAATTCTTCTAATTGTTTATCGTCAACTTCAGTTGGCGCGCTGGTTAACGGGCAGAATGCAGCTGAAGTTTTAGGAAAAGTAATTACTTCGCGAATACTGGATTCTGCGGATAGTATTGCTAGCAGCCTGTCTAATCCAAAAGCAACCCCTCCGTGTGGGGGTGCGCCGAACTGGAAGGCTTCAAGAAGAAAACCAAAACGTTTGCGCGCCTCCTCTTTTTCTATGCCGATAATTTTGAAAATTTTTTCCTGAAGTTCCTGTCGATGAATTCTTATTGAGCCTGAACCAAGCTCCATCCCATTTAAAACCAAATCATAAGAACGTGACCTGACTTTATCCGGCTGGCTCTCTAAATTTGCTAAATCTTCTGCAGCCGGGGCAGTAAAAGGATGGTGCTCGCTTTCCCATTGTTTTTTCTCTAGATTAAATTTAAAAAGCGGGAAATCTATGATCCAGCAAAAAGCAAAATCCGTTTTTTCATCCTTCCTTAAATCAGGTTTGTCTGATTTATATTTTTCCATTGACTCTTTATAGCTTATACGTTTAAACGGTGTCAGGATATCTATGTTCTTTAATTCCTTAATAATTAGCTTCATTAGACCTTCAGTTAAAGTAAAGACATCTTCCTCATCTATAAATGACATCTCAATATCTAATTGGGTAAATTCCGGTTGGCGGTCAGCGCGCAGGTCTTCATCACGGAAACATTTAGCGATCTGGTAGTACCTTTCAATGCCGGCGACCATAAGAATTTGCTTAAATAGCTGCGGTGACTGGGGTAGGGCAAAAAATTGACCGGGGTTTGCCCGGGAAGGAACCAGATAATCCCGCGCTCCTTCGGGTGTTGATTTGGTAAGAATTGGGGTTTCACACTCAATAAAATCATTACTTCCTAAATAATTGCGGATGATTTTATATAGGTTTGAACGCAGGAGTAAGTTGTTAAAAACTTTCTCCCTTCTTAAATCAAGGTAGCGGTACTTAAGCCGGATTTCTTCGGTTATATCAATATCATCCTGAATTTCAAATGGAGGCGTATTGCTGGAGTTTAATATTTCAAGTTCTTTGGCTAAAACTTCTATTTGGCCCGTAATTAGCTTCTGATTAATAGTATTAGCCGGGCGTTTATTTACGACACCTTTTAATTTAATTACAAATTCACTTCGCAGCTGTCCTGCTTTTTCATAGACATCAGCGGGGCATTGATTAGGTATAAAAACAACTTGAGTCAGACCATAACGATCACGGATATCAATAAAGACTAATTTACCGTGGTCGCGCCTTTTAGCAACCCAGCCGCAAAGTGTAATTTCTTTTCCTGTATCGGCGACGGTAAGCTGGCCGCAGGTATGCGTCCTTAGCATTTTAATTCCTTAGTTATGTTTTCTATGGGGATCTCTCTTTGAGTGCTATTTGACATGTCTTTAACCGAAATAATATTCTTTTTTAACTCATCGTCGCCTAAGATTAAGACTACGCTTGCTTCTGCGTCATTAGCTGCGCGCATAGCCCCTTTTAAGGATTTGCTTAAATAATCCGTATCACAGGGGATTTCTGCGGACCTGAGTTGGTTTAATATTTTTAAACCCCTAGATTTTGCGGCTTGGCCTAAGGTAATTAGGTATACTAATTTTTTCTGCGGTTTTTGCATAACTGAGTTTTTAGCTAAAAGCAGGCGTTCTACGCCAAAAGCAAAACCTATACCTTCTAAATCCTGGCCGCCCAATTCTTTTACTAGGTTGCTGTAACGGCCTCCTGCTCCGATTGCGTCCTGGCTTCCCAGATTTGAATGCGTAATCTCAAAGACGGTTCGATTGTAATAATCAAGCCCGCGCACAAGCTGAGGCGTAATTTCAAAAGCTATATCTAAATTATTCAATTCGTTTTTTACCTTGCCAAAATGCGCCAGGCATTCCGGACAAAGATGGTTATCTGAAGGATAAAGCTCTTTAACTATTTTTTGACAAGTTTCATTCTTACAGTCTAATACCCGTAATACATTATTTTTCAATCTTTGCTGGCAGTCAAAACATAGTTGGCTTGATTTTTTTTGCAGTTTTTCTTTTAGGGCTAAGCTTAACGCCTGTTTATCTTTTGTGCAGCCAAGACTGTTAATTTTAATTTTATATCCCGTAATACCAAAATTTTTGAGCAGCTGTTCGGCTAAGCTAATTACTTCTACATCAAGAGCCGGTTCAGCAGACCCGATTACTTCACAACCAATATGATGAAACTGGCGCAGCCTTCCTTTTTGCGGACGTTCAAGGCGAAACATCGGACCGAGATAATATAATTTTATAAAACCGGATTCTTTATCTAAATTATTTTCAAGATAACTGCGCACAATTGAAGCAGTGCCTTCGGGGCGCAAGGCGTAGATATCCTCTTGATTATGAATAAGAAACATCTGTTTTTGCACAATTTCGGCCGTCGCGCCTAAGGTGCGGTTAAAAAGAGCTGCCTCTTCTATTATGGGAGTGCGAATTTCCTGATAATTATAAAGAGAGAAAATTTTACGCGCTGTTATTTCAATTTTCTGCCAAGAGGAAACCTCATCAGGCAGTATATCTTTAGTGCCCGGTACATGTTTAAACATAGATTATTTATTAGTTTTTATAGGTTTTCCCGTAAAGAGTTCCCTCGGCGCGGGGCGCCACTTCTAACGGTATTTACTTAATTTTTTGTTTCATTTCCAAGCCTGCTTTGAAGACGACCACTTTTCTGGGCGGGACAGGGATAACCTGATTGGTGCGCGGATTTCTGCCTGTACGGCTCCTTCTTTGCTTTACCTTAAAAACGCCAAAATTACGTAATTCAATTTTTTCGCCTCTGACTAAAGCATCGATAATACAATCAAAGGTCTTTTGCACAACTTTTTTAACGTCTATTTGTTTTAAATTGCTTTCATCAGATACTTTTAAGACTATATCTTTCTTGGTCATGCTAAGCCTCCTTGACAGAATAATACCCCCCGCGCAATTTTCGCTTTCGAGCCGAACACTTGCCAAATTTATATCTCGACAAAGTGCTTTATGAGCATGGGGCCTTACTTGCTAAGTATAATAACAGCAGAAAGTTACAATGTCAAGGAAATTTTGAAAATTTAAACTCGGTTTTAGTTATTAGCTCATAGGTATTAGCTCATAGGTACCATTGTACAGTGACCTAAGAGCCAAGAGCTATGAGCTAAGAACTAACTCAAATTACAAGGGATAATCTTTTTTCCCCCAATAGTTCGTCTAAATCTTGAATAAGTTTTTCGTTCGGGCTGACATAAAGGTTTTCGCCTACAATTAGTTGTATACGGGATTTAGCAGGAGTATCAAGACGTAGATACACGGGAATATTTCCCCGGTAATCTTCAAGCAGAGTTTTTAAGGATTCAAAAATATTTTCTCTTATCCCTGATAGGTTAATACTCATCGCAGTAATTAATTTATAAATTTCATCAAACGGAATAAGGTCTTCAACAATTATCTTCGGGTTTTCTTCTTTAAGATCCACTATGCCGCGGATATGCACTATGGTGTTTGGCTGGATATAGCTGCCTATTTTGGCAAAAGCACGCGGAAAAACCAATACTTCTACTGCTCCGTCTAAATCCTCTATTTTCAGTATTGCCATCTTTTCTTGCTTGGCGCGCGTAACTGTATGCTTAATCTTGACAATTAGCCCGACTATTTTAATCTGATCCTGATCTTTATGTTCATGCAAATTAGACGTGGAGCAAGAGGTGAAACGTTTAAGCTGCTTGGCATATCGGGCCAGAGGGTGGCCACTAACATAAAAACCTAACATATCCTTTTCAAAACCAAGTAATTGTGGTTCAGGCCATTCTCTTATGTCGGATAAGTTGCTTGTGTTTTCCACAAATGCGTTATCGTTTAAAGCTTGATCAAAAAATGAAAGCTGCCCGCTTAATTTTTCTTTTTTAATCCTTTGAGCGCCTTCCATCGCCGCATCTAAGCTGGCAAACATTTGGGCCCTGGATAGATTAAAATAATCCAACGCCCCGCACTTAATTAAGCTTTCTAAAACCTTGCGGTTTGCCAATCTTAAATCGATTCGGTTGCAAAGATCACTCAAAGATTTAAATTTTTCTTCCCTTCTGGCTCCAACAATAGATTCGGCGGCGCCTTGTCCTACGTTTTTTATGGCTAAGAGTCCAAAGCGGATGGTTTTTTCATCTTCTACCTTAAAGAGCGGCTCACTTTCATTTATATCAGGAGGCTGTACTTTTAAGCCCATTCGATCTGCCTCATTTACATATTCGACAATCTTGTCGGTATTATTACGTTCTGAAGTAAGTAAAGCGGTCATAAATTCAACCGGGTAATTTGCCTTTAAATATGCGGTGCGATAAGAAATTAAGGCATAGGCGGTTGAATGCGATTTATTAAAACCATAGCCTGAGAAATATTCGATTAGATCAAATATTTTGCTGGCGGTACTCTCTCTTATTGAGTTTTTAATACACCCGCTTATAAAATTCTTCCTTTCTTTTTCCATAACTTCGGGAATCTTTTTACCCATGGCTTTACGCAAAATATCCGCTTGAGCCAGCGAAAATCCTGCTAAATTGGATGCGATTTGCATAATTTGTTCCTGGTAAACCATAATTCCGTAAGTTTCCTTAAGAATAACCTCTAGCTTAGGATGTTCATATTTAATAGGAATAATTCCGTGTTTACGTTTCATAAAATCATCAAGCATTCCTGAGCCGATTGGCCCCGGGCGATACAACGCCAAAAGCGCAATTAAATCTTCAAAACGCTCAGGCACAAGTTTTTTAAGTAAATCGCGCATTCCGGAACTTTCCACCTGGAATATTCCGATTGTATGGCTTGAGGCAAGGAGTTTATAAGTGTTTTGATCATCTAAAGAAATTTTCTCGATATCAACTTCAATCCCGCGAATTTTCTTAATTAATTTTAGAGTTTCATCAATAACGGTTAAAGTCCTAAGCCCGAGAAAATCAACTTTTAGCAGGCCGATTTTTTCAAGCACCCCCATGCTATATCCGGTAGTAATTTGGTCATCTGAGGTTTTAAATAACGGCATATAGTTATTTAAAGGTTTATCCGCAATAATTACCCCTGCGGCATGAACCGAGGCATGGCGGTTTAATCCTTCAAGAGATAAAGCAATATTAATCAGCTTGGTTATCTGCGGGTCATTTTTGTAAAGATTCTTTAATTCCGGTTCGCTTTCCAAGGATTTTTTAAGAGTCATATCAAGTTCGGCAGGAATCATCTTGGCAATACGGTCAACGTCCGCATAAGTAATTCCCATAACGCGCCCTACATCCCTAATTACTGCCCTGGCCTGCATTGTGCCAAAAGTAATAATTTGAGCAACATCGTCTTGGCCGTATTTTTTAGTTACATAATCAATTACCTCCTGCCTGCGTTCATAGCAAAAATCAATATCGATATCCGGTAGCCCCAAACGTTGAGGATTTAAAAATCTTTCAAAAAGCAACCCGTATTTTAACGGGTCCAGATCGGTAATTCCTAAAAGGAAACTTACTAAGCTGCCTGCGGCTGAGCCTCTTCCCGGGCCGACTGGAACGCCCTGGCTTTTAGCGTAAGCAATAAAATCCCAGACGATTAAAAAATAACTGATAAAACCCATATCTTTTATAATCTTTAATTCATGATCAAGGCGCTTTTGTGCACTGGTGTCATTTTTAAGATTTTTTTCAATTAATCCTTTTTCGCAAAGCCCGAGTAAAAACTCTTCCTTATCTTTTCCTCCCGGAGGGCTAAATTTAGGCAGGTGCATCTTTGTAAAATCTAATTCCAGATTACAACGCCGGGCAATTTCTAAAGTATTTTTTATTGCTTCAGGTAAGTCAGAGAATATTTTTTTCATTTCTTCAGGAGAACGAAAATAAAATTCATCTGTCTGGAAACGCATATGCTTAGGATCATCAAGGGTGGTTTGGGTTTGGATGCATAACAATGCTTCGTGAGCAGCGGCTTTATCTTTGGTTGGATAATGCACATCGTTTGTTGCAACTAAGGGAATGTCCAGCTCCTTAGAAATTTTAATCATGCCTTCGTTTACAATCTTTTGCTCGGGGATAGAGTTGGCTTGGACCTCCAGAAAGAAGTTCCTCCTGCCAAGAATATTTTGATAATTATCAGCGGCTTTTAGGGCATCATTAAAACGTTTTTGCAATAGAAGTGCGGCAACTTCTCCTTTGAGGCAAGCGGATGAGCCGATTAATCCTTTAGCATATTGAGAAAGTACATCTTTGTCTATACGCGGACGATAATAAAACCCTTCGAGATAGCCGATAGAAACCAGCTTCATTAAATTACGATACCCCTCTTCATCGCGGGCTAAAAGGATTAAATGGTTAGCTATATCCTCAATTGCCCCTGTGCTTTTATCTAACCTGCTTTTCGGGGCAACGTAAACTTCGCAACCGATGATCGGTTTGATTCCTGTTTTTTGTGCTTCTAGATAAAATTCAATCGCTCCGAACATGTTGCCATGATCGGTAATAGCAAGTGCACCCATTTTAAAACTCTTGGCAATGGAAAGTATTTCAGGTATACGGCAGGCTCCGTCAAGAAGGCTGTATTGAGTGTGCAGATGCAGGTGGATAAATTCAGAGCTAGGCATGTGTTTAGTTCTTAGTTCATAGCTCTTAGGTTGCAAGGAAACCCACGGTTTTCTAAGAGCTAAAACCTAAGAGCTAAGACCTAAAAGTTTCTAAAATCTATCATTCCCACTCGATTGTTGCCGGAGGTTTAGAGCTTATATCGTAAACAACTCGATTAATTCCTCTAACTTCATTGATGATTCGGTTAGAAATTTTTTCTAAAACTTCGTAAGGGAGTTTTACCCAATCAGCGGTCATCCCGTCAAAACTGGATACGCAGCGAAGTGCTGCGACATTTTCATATGTACGCTGGTCACCCATAATTCCTACGCTTTTTATTGGAAGCAGTACTGCAAAGGATTGCCACACCTGTTCATATAAACCGGCTTTTGAAATTTCCTCGATAACGCGCTTATCTGCTTCACGTAAAAGATCAAGGCGTTCTTGATTCAAGTCACCAATAATCCTGACTGCCAGTCCCGGCCCAGGAAATGGCTGGCGCTGTACAATATTTTCAGGTAACCCCATCTGCCTGCCAATTTGACGTGTTTCATCCTTAAATATTTCCTTTAATGGCTCAATAAGTTTAAGCTTCATTTGTGCGGGTAGCCCGCCGACATTATGATGGCTTTTAATCTTTCTACTTGGGCCGCCTGTTGGCGAGACGGATTCAATTACATCCGGATATAATGTTCCCTGGCCTAAGAATTTTGCGCCTTTAGTTTTTTTTGCCTCTTCTTCAAAGACCTTAACAAACTCATCACCGATTATTTTCCTTTTTTCTTCAGGATCGGTTATTCCTTTTAACCGCAGGAGGAATCTTTTACTTCTATCAACATAGCTTAGGTTAAGATGGTATATATCTTTAAATACACTCCTAACCTGCTCTGCCTCGCCTTTTCTTAACAAGCCGTTATCAATAAATATGCAGCGTAAATTCCTGCCGATAGCTTTATGAATTAATAAGGCGGCGACAGAAGAATCCACGCCGCCGCTTAAGCCTAAAATAACCTTATCGCGGCCGACTGTTTTTTTGATATTTTCAATCGATTCCTTGATAAATGACTGCATGGTCCATCTGCCTGAAGCGCCGCATGCCTTGAATAAAAAGTTACCCAAGATCTGACTGCCTTTTTCCGTGTGGGTTACTTCCGGGTGAAACTGAACGGCAAATATCTTTTTCTTATTGTTAGAGATTGCGGCAATCGGGGTATTAGTAGTATGAGCAATAGTATGAAATCCCGGCGGCATTTTAGTTACATAATCTCCATGGCTTGCCCAACAAGTAAAATTACCCGGCAGATGGTTGAAAAGATCCCGGTTATCATCGATAAATAACTCTACCTTTCCATACTCGCGCTCACGGGTATGCTTAACCTTGCCTCCCAAGAGTTCACAAATTACCTGCATTCCATAGCAAATACCTAACACAGGTATCCCTAATTTAAAAATATTCTTATCAGGATAGGGTGATTTCTTGTTAACTACTGAAGCCGGCCCGCCGGAAAGAATTATTCCCTTGGGATTTAAAGCAGCAATCTCTTTTGCCGGAGTGTTGTAAGGAATGATTATTGAAAAAACCTTGTTCTCCCTTACTCTGCGGGCAATTAACTGTGTATATTGTGAACCAAAATCCAATATTAATATTGTTTGTCTTGTCATTTTCCCATCCCTACTCTTTGGCCTACCTGAAATATTTTTCCTTCAGTCTGAATAGAAGGAGCAATAATAATTTCCACATCATGCATTTCTTTTAAACTTGAAGCTCCGAGAGAGCCCATAGATGTCTTTAATGCCCCGAGCAGGTTTTGAGATCCGTCATCTACTTTTGCCGGGCCAAGCAGGATTTCTTTTAAGGCTCCTGTTGAGCCTACCTGAATACGGGTTCCGCGGGGAAGGTTAACATGCGAAGTAGCCATGCCCCAGTGAAATCCCCTTCCCGGTGCCTCTTTGGCGCGTGCAAAACTTGAGCCGATCATCACCGCATCGGCACCGCAGGCAAAAGCCTTACAGATATCTCCGCCGCGATTCATCCCCCCGTCAGTAATAATAGAAACATACCTTCCTGTGCGTTTAAAATAAAAATCCCTGGCGCTAGCAGCATCAACCGTAGCAGTAACCTGGGGTACCCCGATTCCTAAGACGCCCCGGGTAGTGCATGCTGCCCCAGGCCCTACGCCTATAAGCAGAGCGCTGGCACCTGTAGCCATCAATTCTAAAGTCATTTCATAAGTTACGCAATTTCCAAGAATAACCGGAATTTTTAAGGATTTACAAAATTTTTCAAGATTAAGTGTTTTATACTGAGTAGAGAGGTGTTTAATGCTAGCAACTGTAGACTGTAGGACAAAAATATCACATCCGGCCCTAACGGCCAATTTTGAAAATTTTTCTGCATTAGCCGGAATACAACTTACTACCGCCATAGCTTTCGCTTTTTTAATTTGGGCAACTCTCTTTGTGATTAATTTCTCTTTTATGGGGGTAGTATAAACTTCCTGGATTAGCTCTGTGGCCTTGGCAGGTGTAGCCTTAGCAATTTCTTCCAATACTTCATCAGGATTTTCATAGCGGGTTTGAATCCCATCAAGGTTTAAAACTGCAATTCCGCCTAAACGGGACATTTCAATTGCAAACTTTACATCTACTACTCCATCCATGGCTGCAGCGAGTATAGGTATTTTAAAATTTTTCCCGTTAAATTTAAAACTGATATCAACTTCATTAGGATTTACGGTTTTTGAGCCGGGAACTAAGGCAATCTCGTCAAACCCATAGCATCTCCTTGCCCTCCTGTTTATACCTATCCACTCTGCCATTTTAAATTCTCCTTAATTATTGTATAACTTGTTGTTTTGTAATAAGTTACGAATATTTCGCCTCACTTTGGAGAAAATACCGAAAGGATTACAAATTTTATACTATTTGGCGTCTTTTGTCAATAGATATTTTAAACGGATAGAATACGACCCTGTTTCCATAATAATCGGGAAACAGGGTCGTATTGGATACTGATTAATGTTTTTTCTAAAACTTAATACATTCCTCCACCCATACCGCCCATACCACCCATACCTCCAGGAGGCATCGGAGGCATCTTTTCATCCTTTTCCGGTTTATCGGCGATTAGAGCTTCAGTAGTAAGCAGTAATGCGGCAATGCTAGAAGCATTCTGCAGAGCTGAACGAGTTACTTTTGTAGGATCAATTACGCCAGCTTCAATCATATCAACATAGGCATCCTGGCTAACATCATAACCTATATTAGTTTTTTCCTGCTTAATTCTTTGTACAACTACTGAACCTTCAAGTCCTGCGTTTTGCGCAATCTGCCTTAAAGGTTCTTCAATGGCACGTCTTACAATGTTTGCTCCGATCTTTTCGTCACCCTCTAGCTTTAATTTGTCTAAAGCGCCAATTGTACGGATAAGTGCAATCCCGCCGCCAGGAACAATACCTTCCTGAGTAGCAGCACGGGTTGCATGCAGAGCATCTTCTACGCGGGCCTTCTTCTCTTTCATCTCTGTCTCGGTAGCTGCACCAACGTTAATTACCGCAACACCGCCGGATAATTTAGCTAGGCGCTCCTGTAATTTTTCTTTATCATAATCTGAATCAGTATCTTCGATCTGTTTTTTAATCTGGCTGATTCTGGCGTTAATTGCCTGATTTTTTCCAGCACCCTCGACAATCGTAGAATTTTCTTTGTCAATTTTTACTTTTTTAGCGCGCCCAAGATCCTCGATATCAACATTTTCAAGCTTAATACCTAAATCTTCGGTAAGGGCTTTTCCGCCGGTTAAAACAGCAATATCTTCAAGCATTGCTTTGCGCCTATCCCCATAACCCGGAGCTTTTACTGCGCATGCAACAAAAGTACCGCGGATTTTATTAACTACTAATGTCGCCAAAGCTTCTCCGTCAACTTCTTCGGCAATGATTAATAGCGGTTTACTTGCGCGGGCGATCTTCTCCAATAAAGGAAGGATATCCTTAATTGAGGATATTTTTTTCTCATAAATAAGGATGTAGGCATCCTCTAAGAGCACTTCCATTCTTTCGGCATCAGTTACGAAGTAGGGAGATAAATACCCCTGATCAAACTGCATGCCTTCCACAACATCTAACGTAGTAGCAGTTGATTTTGCTTCTTCAACCGTAATTACACCGTCTTTTCCTACCTTATCCATTGCCTCAGCAATTAGTTCACCGATATTCGTATCTGAGTTAGCAGCGATACTGGCAACTTGCGCAATTTCCTTTTTGTCTTTAATAGGAGTAGAAAGTTTCCCTAACTCTTCGACTATTTTTGCTACTGCTTTTTCAATCCCGCGTTTTAATTCCATAGGATTTGATCCCGCAGTAACATTTTTTAATCCTTCGCGGTAAATTGATTCGGCTAGGACAGTTGCGGTAGTGGTTCCGTCACCGGCGATATCAGAGGTCTTTTCGGCAACCTCTTTAACCATCTGAGCGCCCATATTTTCAAAAGCATCTTCTAGGTCTATCTCTTTTGCTACGGTTACACCGTCTTTGGTTATAGTCGGTGAACCGAATTTTTTATCGATTACTACGTTGCGCCCTTTAGGGCCTAATGTTACTTTTACCGCAGCGGCAAGCTGTTCAACGCCTGCTAAAATCTTGCGCCGGGCATTATCGCTATACAATAGTTGCTTTGCCATAAATTCCTCCTTTTTAAGTATGCTGGTTCCGCCGTATTCTTGCATTCTGCAAGTATGCAGAATGTGGGATAAATTCGTCCAATAACTTATATCGCGCTTTCGCGCTCCATAAGTTATGGCCTCATTTACTTAATGATTGCTAAAATATCTTCTTCGCGCAGAATAAGTAATTCTTCACCTTCCTTGGTCGTAATCTCATTGCCGGAATATTTCCCGAACAATACTTTGTCCCCTACCTTTACCTCAGGGGCCTGAATAGTGCCATTATCTAACATCTTGCCTTTTCCTACTGCCATAACTTTCGCCTCTTGTGGTTTTTCTTTAGCAGTATCAGGCAGGACAATGCCGCCTTTACTTTTATTCTCAGCCTCTAAGGGCTTAACTACGATGCGATCACCTAATGGTTTAATTTCCATTCTGTCACCTCCTTAAAATAGCGGTTTATTAATTTAAATTTAGCACTCTTTTTCCTAGAGTGCTAATTATAGATAAAAAAAATTTCTTGTCAAGAGATTTTTTAAATCCGGTGATCTGATTTTCTAATTTCAATAGGGCAATCATTTATAAAGCCCACGATTTTACTATCGCTGCTTACCAATACAAATTTATCCTGCTTGTATTCAAAATTCAAATGATAATCTGTGCTAACCGTATAAAAAAATAGATTAGGGTCGCTGACATTAGGGGGATGATATTTTTCAACAAAAAGTTCCTCTTTTATAACTGCCTCTGCTTTATAGGCAGTTGTAAGAGAGCCAGTCCGCATCACATCACTTTTAATAACAGTATATTTATATCCTCTTAGGTAATATTCATAATGGCTCAGTGAAACCTTAAAAGTTAAAGACAGTTTTTCCCAATTTTGTTGGAGAAAAGTGCCTATTTTAATATCTTTATCTTCCTTAGCAGATTTTATCCAGGCATTAATCGCTTGATATAAGGAATCATTAAGTTTTGCTGTCAAGGTAGCTTCTTCCTGCTGTTTTTTCATTTCGTGATCCCTTAATACCTTCTCAAAAATTGCAGCTGGATCAGTATTATCTTTAGGTTTATTTGTTTCTTCTGCAAAAGATACCACGCTAAAGCAGGCTATTATTAGGATAGTTACGATCTTAAACGCGTTTTTTAATCTCATTGATATAGATATAATTTATTCCTTTTAAGGTTAAATTTTTATCAATTTTTATTTTTATCCCTGAGTATCTTTTAATCAAGTCAATATTGCCCCCGGTTCCTAAAACTAGAACGTTTTTACCGAGATGTCTTCTAATCCTTATCACCAATTCTTTGCATAAAGCTGAGAAGCCAAAAACAATTCCGCTTAAAATACTGTTTTTAGTATCTCGGGCAATAATCCTGCTTGGAGGGCGCAATTTAACAAACGGCAGGAGGGCGGTTTTTTCTCCTAGGGCCTTAAGAGAGATTTCCATCCCGGGAACAATTAACCCTCCTAAGTAGATCTGATTTTTAGAAACTACATCAAAGGTAATGGCAGTGCCTGAGTCTATAATAATTAAAGGCGCGGAGTAAAAAGCGCAGGCTGAATAAGCATTTACAAGGCGGTCCTGGCCCAATTGGCCCCGCTGATAAAGATTTTTTATAGGAACTACTGCTTTTTTACCTATTATATATGGCTGTTTTCCGGTAAGAAGCTTTAAATCACGCTGCAAGACTTTAGTTAACTTCGGTACGACGCTGCATATGACAGTATCGCATAAATTAAAAGTATTTTTTAATTTTTTTTCAAGTTTTGTTTTAGAATACGCCTCTGTCGGTATATTAAAATTTCTTAAAATCTTATTTGTAGTGGAAAAGATTGCTACGGATATATTCGTATTTCCGATATTAATTGCCAATAGCACTGCGTAACTCCTTATCTAAACTGGTAATACTGCGGAAATTACTTGAAGTTAGTAGAACTGGTGATTTCTTTAACCTTGTCTCTTAGTTCGATTGCTTTTTCAAATTGTAAATTACGCGCGGCCAGCTCCATTTCATATTCTAACTCACTTATATATTTATGCAACTGGTATTGCTCTTTTGGCTCTCCAGTTAGCTCTTGGACAAAATCATCCGCCTGCCCTAGGCCCTGGATTCCCTCTTTAATCGACCTTTCGATAGATCGGGGGGTAATTTTATTCTTCCGGTTATATTCCTGTTGAATAGCCCTTCTACGGCTACTTTCACTGATTGCCTTTTTCATTGAGCGGGTAATCGTATCAGCGTACATAATTACTGTTCCGTTTAGATTGCGTGCCGCCCGTCCACCGACTTGGATAAGGCTTGTAGCAGAACGCAAGAATCCTTCTTTATCCGCATCCAAAATAGCTACCAGCGAAACTTCTGGTAAATCTAGGCCTTCGCGCAACAGATTAATCCCTACTAAACAATCAAATTTTTTTTCGCGTAATTCCTTTAATATCACAGAACGCTGGATAGTTTGTATCTCAGAATGCAGGTATTTTACTTTTATCCCATTTTCTCTGAGATAATTAGCTAGATCCTCAGAACTTCTTTTTGTAAGCGTAGTCACCAGGACTCTTTGATTATTTTTAGCGCGTTCTTTTATCTGGCGGATCAAATCTTCTATCTGTCCGTCTGATGGCTTAACAATAATTTCTGGGTCAATCAATCCGGTAGGACGAATAATCTGCTCAACTACCTTATTGCGGCTTAATTTCAGCTCATATTCATCAGGCGTAGCTGAAACAAAAACAAATTGTTTTGTCAAGCGATTGAATTCATCGAATTTTAACGGGCGGTTATCTAAGCATGAGGGAAGCCTGAAACCATAGTTTACCAAAGTCTCTTTCCTTGCCCTGTCTCCGGCATACATACCCCTTATTTGGGGTATAGTTGCATGGGATTCATCTACAATAGTCAGAAAATCTTCTCCTGTAAAATAATCAATCATTGAATAAGGCCGCGAGCCGGCCGGCCGGCCGCTTAGGTGCCGAGAATAATTTTCTATTCCGTGGCAATAGCCGACTTCTTTGAGCATTTCTAAATCATAATTTGTACGCGAATCCAGGCGTTGAGCCTCTAACAGTTTATTCTTTTCTTTTAGAATTTTTAACTGTTCAGCAAGTTCCTCTTTTATGGATTTTATCGCCTCATCTATGCTATCTACGGGAACGATAAAATGTTTTGCCGGATAAATCCCTATTCTGTCAACCTGATTCAGCGCTTTAGCTGAAACCGGGTCAATTATGGAAATTTTAGCTATTTTTTCATTGGTTAATTCTATGCGTAATGCCTGTTGGCTGTACGACGGAAATACTTCAACCACATCACCGCGTACCCTTAATTTTGAGCGCTTAAACTCATAGTCATTGCGTTCGTATTGAATCTGGATAAGTTTAGAAATTAATTCTTCACGTTGAATAGGTTGGTTTTTATTTAAAATTAATAGCGACTCCCTATAATCCTGCGGAGAACCTAGATTATAAATACAGGAAACCGATGAAACAACAATTACATCTTTACGGCTCATAAGCGAGGTAGTTGCCGAGAGCCTAAGACGGTCTAAGTGTTCATTTACAGAAGAATCCTTTTCTATATAAGTATCTGTTGAAGGGATATATGCTTCCGGCTGGTAGTAATCGTAATAGCTTACAAAATATTCAACCGCATTATGCGGAAAAAATCCCTTAAATTCTGAATAAAGCTGTGCAGCTAATGTTTTATTATGAGAGATTACAAGCGTTGGTTTATTTACTTTTGCTATTACATTGGCAAGGGTAAAAGTTTTACCGCTGCCGGTTGTGCCTAAAAGTGTATTGTAGCGCTCCTTAGCCAGGAGAATTTTAGAAAGATCCCGTATTGCTTTAGGTTGGTCACCGCACGGTTGTAAACTTGAAACAAGCTTAAATTTACCCATAACCACTTAGGTAACCTCTAGATTGATATCTACGGATTTTACCGAATCAGTTAGCTCGCCTACCGAAATTATATCAATTCCGGTGGCTGCATATTTCTTTATGTTACTCAAATTTATGCCTCCACTGGCCTCTAACTTAACTTTTCCGGCGCCCCTAATTTTCACCGCTGCCTTAATATCTTTAATTTTCATATTATCGAGCATGATAACATCCGGATTAAAACGCAAGGCATGCTTAAATTCTTCCAAATTCTGCGTCTCTATTTCAGTTTTATAACCTTTGGGCACGCAAGGTAAACTAAAGTAACCGCCAAGAATTTTTAAATGGTTATCTTTAATCAAAAGCATCTCATCAAGCCGGATTCTATGATTATAGCCTCCGCCTATCCTAACCGCGTATTTCTGCAGCCCCCTTAGGCCGGGGAAAGTTTTACGGGTATCGGTAATTTTTGTTTTGAACGGCCTTATTCTTTTAACAAATTTGCGTGTTTTTGTGGCAATTCCTGACATTAAAGATAGTAAATTCAAGGCAACTCTTTCTGCCTTTAGAATACTATTGGCGCTGCCTGATATTACAGCAATGGTTTTTCTATTCCTAACACTTTTACCATCTTTGGACTTTTTCTCAAACCTGATTCCGGGATCTATGGTTTTAAATACTTTTTCTGCTACACTAAGGCCGCAAAGCAGGAAATTCTCTTGTGAGATTATTTTAACCCTTATTTGTTTATGCTTAGGGATTGTTAACTGAGTAGTGATATCACCTCTTCCGATATCTTCAGCCAACGCCTGTTTAATCACTAACATCAGATCCTTTTGATTGATTTGAGGTTTATTATCAGTTAAAAAATATTTATCGTAAGCCATTTTTAATTGTTTCTAACTTAGAAATCTGCGCCTGCATATCCGTTAATTTAGTTTTTTCCGCATCTACAATTTCTTTGGGCGCACGGGCAGTAAAATTCTTATTTTTTAGCATTAATTTTTTATTCCGGATATCTGATTGCAGCCTATCAATTTTATCTTGAGTTTTCTTAAGTTGCCCTGCTACATCAATTAATCCAGATAGCGGCATTATAATATGCATATTTTTGAATACCACAGCATACTGGTTCTCATGCGGAACATATTTTTCAATCACGCTCAAATTATTAATCCTTGCTAAATTTTTTATATAGTTAAATAATGGCTGTATGGATTTTTCCGCCAGCGTATCAGGTAACACTAATTTAATATCAATAAAACTAGCGGGATTAACTTCAAGCTCAGCGCGCATATTCCTGATTGTATTAATAATATTAAAAGCCGCCTGAATCTGTTTTTCAACTTTATGGCTAATTAATTCAGGCTGCAGATGCGGCCAGCTCTGTTGCATAATTGAATTTTTAGCACCCGGCAGCCGCTGCCAAATCTCCTCGGTTATAAAAGGCATAAAAGGATGCAGAAGCCTTAGAGTTTTCTCCAGCACTTTATACATAACTACCTGTGTTTGCTTCTGGTTTATTTGCGGTTTGATTAATTCCAAATACCAATCGCAGAATTCATGCCAAAAAAACGAGTATAAACTATTAGCTGCTTCATTGAATTTATAACTCTCTAATTCTTTTTCAACTTTACTCAAAGTCGAATAGAAACGGCTTAATATCCAGCGGTTGGCAATATCAAGATCCTGGGATTGAGAGAAAACACACAGATCAACTTTTACTTCCTCGGGTTTAAGGTTTATCAGGATGAATCTTGAAGCATTCCATATTTTATTGGAAAAATTCCTGCCTTGTTCAAACCTTTCCTTAGAGAGAAACACATCCTGGCCCTGCGAAGTTATAGATACAAGGCTAAAACGTAAAGCATCTGTGCCGTATTCAGCGATAATCTCTAAAGGGTCAATAACGTTACCTAAGGATTTGGACATCTTTTTGCCTTCAATATCCCGCACGGTGCCGTGAATATAAACATCTTTAAAAGGAAACTGCTTCTTAAATTCAAAACCGGCCATAATCATACGCGCTACCCAAAAAAAGATGATCTCAGGAGCAGTAACTAAAGTTGAAGTAGGATAAAAATATTTTATATCGGCGTTTTCATTAGGCCAATAGAACGTGGCAAAAGGCCAAAGCCAGCTGGAAAACCAGGTGTCTAAAACGTCTTTATCTTGATAAAGGGATTTAGAATGACAAACCCTGCATTCTGTAGGCGGATTAATGCAAGCAATAGATTCTTGCTTGCAATCATTACAGTACCAAATGGGGATTTGATGCCCCCACCATATCTGGCGAGAAATACACCAGTCCTGAATATTTTCCATCCAATTTAGATAAACCTTTGTCCAGCGGCTAGGATAAAATTTTATTTTTCCTTTTTTTACAGCTTCAATAGCCGGTTTCGCTAAGGGTGCCATTTTAACAAACCATTGACGGGACAAATATGGTTCAATAATAGTATGGCAGCGATAACAATGGCCGGCTGAAATTTTATGCAGTTCTTCTTTGACTAAATATCCTTTATCTGATAGATCTTGTAAAATGCGGCTCCGGGCTACGAACCTATCCATTCCTGAATAGTTACCGGCATTTTCGTTCATTGTGCCATCAGGGTGCATAACATTAATAAACCCGAGTTTGTGTTTTTTTCCAGTTAAGTAATCATTGAAATCATGTGCTGGTGTAATTTTGACCGCTCCGGTTCCAAATTCCATATCTACCGAGGCATCAGAAATTATTTTAATCTCTCGGTTCAAAAGAGGCAGAATGACCGTTGCATCAATAAATTTTTTATAACGTTTGTCTTTTGGATTGACGGCAACCGCTGTGTCGCCAAGCATGGTTTCCGGACGAGTAGTAGCGACAATAATAGATTCTTTTGTATTTTTCTTAAAAGGATATTTTAAAAAGTAAAGCTTACCTTGATTTTCTTGATGCAGAGCTTCTTCGTCAGAAAGCGCAGTTTGACAACGTGGGCACCAATTGATAACTTTGTCCCCCTGATAGATAAGCCCTTTTTCCCAAAGCAAAACAAAAGCAGTTCTTACGGACTTAGAATAGGCTTCATCCATAGTAAAACGCTCGCGAGCCCAATCGCAGGCGCAACCAAGTTTTTTAAGTTGATTAATTATGGTCGAGCCGTATTGTTCTTTCCATTCCCAGACCCTAGAAATAAATTTATCGCGGCCTAAATCTTGCCGTTTTATCCCCTCTTTAGCCAAAGCTTTTTCTACAACATTTTGCGTGGCGATACCGGCATGATCAGTCCCGGGCATCCAGAGAGTTTGGAAGCCCTTCATTTTTTTATAACGGATTAAGATATCCTGAATGCTGTTATTAAGCGCATGGCCCATATGCAGGATGCCTGTAACATTAGGGGGCGGGATAACTATAGTATATGGTTTTTTATCAGGGGAAATTCCGGCGGAAAAAAGTTTATTTTTCTCCCAGATTGCGTACCACTTACTTTCAGTTTCTTTTGGGTTATATTGTTTAGAAAGTTCTTCAGGCATTTTTATATTATTAATGCAGTAGGCTAGGGAATTTTAAAATTGGTCGATAGTCGATGGCCTATGGTTAATAAAACCATTGGTTGTTAGCTCTTGGCTCATATCTCATAGGTCTCATTGTAAGTTTCCTGCGAGCTAAAAACTATGAGCTAATTTGATCTTTCAGTAGTTTATATTCAACGCTATCAACCAAGGCTTGCCAACTGGCTTCAATTATATTTTCATGAACACCGATTGTGTTCCAGACATCTTCTGCATCCTGAGACTGAATCAATACGCGCACGCGTGCCGCAGTGCCCGCTTTCTCATCTAAGACCCTAACCTTAAAATCAGATAGATGCATCTTGGCTAAAGTAGGATAAAAATCTTTCAGCGCTTTACGTAAGGCATTATCTAAGGCGTTTATCGGGCCGTCGCCTTCAGCAGCGGTATGTTCTCTTATTCCATTTACCCTTAATTTTATAATTGCTTCAGAAATGATTTTTTTATCCTCTGTTTTTTCAATAACTACCTTAAAACCTTCCAGCTCAAAAAACTTTTTAAATTTTTTTAGTGCTCTCTGCATTAGTATTTGGAATGACGCCTCAGCAGCCTCAAATTGGAATCCTTTATGTTCTAAAGATTGCACTAAATCCAGGATCTTTTTTGTTTGCGGGTCACCTTTACTTAAATTATAATTTAAAGCTTTGGCCCTTAGCAGAATCCCGGTTTTCCCCCCTAATTCCGAAACTAAAATCCTTCGATGGTTTCCTACTAAACTTGGATCAATATGCTCATAGGTTAGAGGATTCTTCATTATAGCATTAATATGCATGCCCCCCTTATGCGCAAACGCAGAATCCCCTACAAAAGGTTGTTCATTTTTGACGCGCATATTGCTGATCTCGCTGACAAAATGCGAAAGATGTGAGAGTCTTTTTAACTGTACATCGGAAACACAATTAATTCCCATTTTAATCTTTAGATTTGCAATAATAGGAATCAAATCTGCGTTTCCGCAGCGTTCTCCGTATCCATTAATAGTCCCCTGAATAATGTTTATCCCGGCTTCTACAGCTGCTAAGGAATTAGCTATCGCAACGCCTGCGTCATTATGGCAATGAATACCTAAATCAATCTTAATTTTACTTTTAATTTCTCTGATTATTCTGACCGTCTTAGCAGTAAGAGTCCCTCCATTAGTATCGCAAAGGCAAATGGATTTTGCTCCTGCTGTATGCGCAGAGCTAAGGGTCTTTAAAGCATAATCCTTATTTGCCTCGTAGGCCTCAAAAAAATGTTCGGCGTCATAAAAAACAATAAATCCTTTTTTAACCAAAAAACTTACCGTATCAGAAATCATTGCCAAATTTTCGTTCAGCGTTGTTTTTAGGACCTCAGTAACATGAAAATCCCAAGTTTTACCGACAATAGTAATAACCTGCGCTTTTGATTTTAGGAGAGCTGCAATGTTGCTATCATGGCTTGCAGAAATTTTTGGCCTGCGAGTCATGCTAAAAGCTGCTATCTTAGAATTTTTAAGCTGAATCTTGCTTATCTTCTCAAAAAATTCTCTGTCTTTAGGGTTAGAACCGGGCCAGCCGCCTTCAATATAATGAATACCGAATTTATCCAGCTCTTCTGCAATACGGACCTTATCCATTACTGAATAAGATATTCCTTCTGCCTGCGAACCGTCCCTTAATGTCGTATCGTATAATTTTACATTACCCATAGTTACCCCTTATCTATTTACCCTGTTAGAAAACTTAAAATTCTTTAACGGGGCTTACTCAATCCAAATTCTTCATGTAATTGTTTGACCGCAGTCTCTGCGTTTTTTTTCTTAATAATACAAGAAATACTGATCTCGGATGTAGAAATCATCTCGATATTAATATAATTATCGGCTAATACCCCAAACATTTTTGCGGCAACGCCATGATGTGATTTCATGCCCACTCCTACAATTGAAACACGTGCAATATCTTCATCTATTAATACATCACCGGCACCTATTTTTTTTGCTACTTTTTTAGTAATCCTGCTTGCCTTGGCTGAATCTGTCTTGGTAGTTGTAAAAGATATATCTGTTGAGCGGGTATGGCTCACATTTTGCACAATCATATCAACGCTAAGGCCAGCTAAAGCCAATTCCTTAAATAATTTTGCTGCGGCACCCGGTTTATCAAGGACACTGCAAAGAGTGATTTTGGCCTCATTTTTATTTAAAGTTATTCCGCTTACAACCACATCCTCCATTTTTTTTACCTCCTTAATAATCATTGTCCCGATATTATTACTAAATGACGAACGCACATGCAAAGGTACGTCAAATTTTTTGGCCACTTCAATAGAGCGTGCCTGCATTACTTGTGCGCCTAAAGAGGCCATCTCAAGCATCTCATCATAGGTAATCTCTTTGATCTTTTGAGCTTTTGGTTCAATTCGCGGATCAGTAGTATAAATTCCTTCTACATCGGTATAAATTTCACAAGAATCTGCCTTAAGTTCTTTAGCAAGGGCTACGGCAGTAAGATCTGAGCCTCCGCGGCCTAAGGTAGTAATATCATGATTTAAGGTTACGCCTTGGAAACCTGCAACAATAACAATATTTTTTCTTTTCAGTTCATCCTTAATTTTATCTACATTAATTTTAATAATCCGAGCGCGGGTATGGCTGGTGTCAGTAATTATGCCGACCTGAAAGCCGGTGAATGAAATCGCCGGAGACCCTAATTTATGAATTGCCATAGCCAAAAGAGCTACGGAGATCTGTTCTCCGGTTGACAATAACATATCCATCTCTCGCACTGGCGGATTTAGATTTATTTTATTTGCTAATTCAACTAATTCGTCAGTAGTGTCTCCTAAGGCAGAAACAACTACAACCAACTGGAATCCTTTCTTACTGCGGCTAACCACTCTTTCTGCTACCTTTTGAATACGCTCAACATTAGCTACAGATGAGCCGCCATATTTTTGCACTACCAAGCCTTTATGCATTATTTTTTTACTCCTCGAATAAAGTATTCCATAAGCTCGAAACCGTTTTGGAAATACAAATCAGATTTTTGTGCTTCCCTTTCGCTGTAGTTAAGAAAATTCTTTCTAGGTATATCCTTACCGTAAAGAGCAAAAGGGATTTCGTCCGAAGTATGAGTTTTTAGAGAAATCGGGGTGGCATGATCCGGTAAAACCATAATACGAAAATCGTCCCTGTTTTTACAGTATTCCAGAATAGTGCCAACTATCAATTGATCAAATCTTTCTATTGCCGTGAGTTTTTCGCGCAGGTCGCCGTTATGCCCGGCTTCATCAGGCGCCTCTACGTGCACAAAAACAAAATCCTTCTTATTCAGGGATTTAACAGCTGCTTGGGCCTTAGCAAGATAGTCAGTATCGTAATAACCGGTTGCTCCTGGGACGTTAATTACTTGGAGGCCCAAGATACGACCCAGACCTTTGATTAAATCCACCGCTGAGATTACGCTTCCTGTTAAAGCAAATTTATCAATGAATTTAGGCATATCCGGTTTCTTACCCTGCCCCCATAACCAAATCATATTTGCCGGATTTTCCTTTAAATCCAGACGCACATGGTTAATTTCATGACAATCAAGAATCTCCCGGGAATCCTGCATAAGCTTAATAATCAAATCCGCATTATCTCCCTTAGGTAAATTTGTACTGATACTTTGGCCTGAAATATCATGCGGAGGCAGGCATTTTAAATTTTGCAGCTTTAATTCAGAGCCGCGTTTTACTAAAAGTAGATGCCGGTAACTTATTCCCGGAAAAAAACGTATTTTATTAGTACCTAATTTTTGATCAAGAAACTTGATTAATTTTTCAGCTTCTGTTGACTTAATATGTCCTGCGCTGTAATCAAGAAGGGTATCGCCGGAAACAGTAATTAAATTACATCGGAAAGCGACATCATCATCTTCCAAGTCAATACCTAAATTTGCCGCCTCCAAAGGCCCTCTTCCCGAATAATACCTTTTCGGATCATAACCGAGTATAGAAAGATTGGCTACGTCAGAAGCAGGAGTCATTTTAGCAGGAATAGTTCTCGCCAAACCAAGAGAACCATTTTTAGCGATAAAATCCATATTAGGAGTGCGCGCCGCCTCTAAAGGCGTACGCATACCCAATTCCTCAATCGGATAATCCGCCATCCCATCTCCAACAAGAACGATATACTTTGTCATGTTATTTTATTCCTCATTAATTTAACTAAGCCGCTTGCCATTTTTACTTTCGAAAAGAATGGCCCGTGATGGATAGTATTCTCCAATATATATGCACAATAATTTCCTTCTCTATTTGAATTGGCAACTACTAAATCTAAATCAGTACGTTTAAGCAGTGCCTTACCCTCATTTATCAGCTTATTATTATTTCCATCCGGTTCAAATTTAAAACCAACTTTAAATAAATTATTCCTGTAAACCCCTAAACTATTTATCAGTTTTTTTGTCGGGATTAAATTAATTCTCCAGCTGATGCGATCTGAATCAACTTTGCTTTTTATTATTTTATTAGGTTTATAATCAGACACTGCCGCGGCATGAATAACGGCGCTATATATTTTTTTCTTTAATTCCTTTTTTAAAAGGGTTTCGAGCTGCGAAAAGTATTTAAAACGAATTATTTTTATCCCTTCTATGCTGCCTAAAAAATAACCCGGACCAAGTAACAACGTAACATCTATTCCTAAACTTTTAAATTTATCTGCTAGAATAAAACCCGTTTTTCCGGAAGCAATATTACTGATTACCCTTGCTTTATCTATGGCAACCCATGTAGGCCCAGCGGTAATCAAAACTTTCTTTTTAGTAATCAATTTCTTTAATTATTGATTTTAAATCCGGCCGTAGCTCCTTAGGCGGTTTGATCGTCTTTATTGCTCGCTCAGGGTCTTTTAGCCCATGGCCGGTCAGTATGCACACTATTCTAAACTTGGTCGATGGGCTATGGCTGATTGCCGATAAAAATTTCTTAAAATAACCCTTTTTAATCAATTTTAATAAGCCGGCAATGGAGGCCGCTGAGGCAGGCTCAGCAAATAGGCCTTCTTTTTCGGCAAGTAATCTATACGCAGAGATAATTTCTTTATCTGAGACAAGATCAATTAACCCGCCGGATTCATCACGAGCCAAAACTGCACTCTTCCAACTGGCAGGATTTCCGATACGAATGGCTGTGGCCAAAGTTTGCGGTTCTTTAATTGGTTTATTCCTTACGATTGGCGCAGCTCCTTCTGCCTGAAAACCTAACATCACAGGAAGTTTTTTACTTAATCCCTCCTTTTTATATTCTTTGTAACCTTTCCAATAAGCAGTAATATTACCAGCATTTCCTACCGGCATAATTTGAAAATCTGGAGCATCACCAAGATAGTCGCAAATTTCAAAACTTGCGGTTTTCTGTCCTTCAATACGGTATGGATTCAGTGAATTTACCAATACAATAGGATATTTGTTTGTAATTTCTTTTACAAGGTCTAATGCAACATCAAAATTCCCTTTGATTGCTAAAACCTTAGCACCGTGGATTAAGGCTTGACTAAGCTTACCTAGGGCAATTGCTCCGCTGGGAATAAGTACAATACATTTTATCCCGGCTTTCGCTGCATAAGCAGCAGCAGAAGCAGATGTATTTCCTGTGGAAGCGCACATAACTGCAGTTGCATTTTTCTGGCAAGCTTTAGATATAGCCATCGTCATTCCCCGGTCTTTAAATGAACCCGTAGGATTAAGCCCTTCATATTTTAAATAGACCTCTATGCTATCCCCGGCCAGCTTACTTAAGAATCCTGCGTAAATTAAAGGAGTATCTCCCTCATTCAGAGTAATTATCGGCGTTTTATCGCTTACCGGTAGGAATTTTTTATACCTTTGGATTATTCCTCTATTGATTTTCTGAATCACTATAGACCCTCAATTCTTATGGCAACTGATTTTTCTTTAATATCCGCCAATTTATCAATCATCTTTAAAGCTCCGCGTAGATTTTTTTCTTTTACCTCATGCGTAACCATAACTACCGGGACTACTTGAGACTTTAATCTCTCTTTTTGCGTCACCGAGGCAATGCTAATGCCGAATTTTGACAGGATTCCTGCTATTTTGGCCAAAACACCAGGTTTATCCACAGCCATAATACGAATATAGTATTTATTTTCAAATTCATCGATTTTACGCAGGCCTTTAATCGAATTATCTTCAATTGAATTTAAAGTAGGCCTGAATAATCCGGCTTTAATATCCTGAGTAAGGTCAACGATGTCTGAAACTACCGCGCTTGCTGCAGGCAATTGCCCTGCCCCGGGGCCATAAAACATGATATCTCCTGCCAAATCGCTTGAAACATAGATTGCATTAAAGACGCCATCCACAGAAGAAAGTAAATGTTCAGAGGGGAGAAAAGTGGGATGCACGCGCACCTCAAGTTCATCAAGTTCTTTTTTTGCGATAGCCAATAATTTTATCTCATATCCTAATTCTTTGGCATAAGCAATATCTAAGGCAGAAACTTGTGAAATTCCTTCGATAAAAATATCCTTTATTGCTACAATTTTTCCAAAAGCTAAATAAGTAAGCAATACAAGCTTATGCGCTGAATCAATACCTTGGATATCCATAGTTGGGTCTTTCTCTGCGAAGCCTTTAGCCTTAGCCGAAGCAATTGCATTCTCGAAAGAACAATTTTCTTTAGACATCTGCGTAAGTACATAATTTGAAGTACCGTTTACAATACCAAAAATAGAACTAAATTTATTAGCCACTAGGCCTTCTTTTATTGATTTTATAATAGGGATGCCCGCACCTACAGAAGCCTCAAAATAAATATTTTTTCCACGCTCAGCTGCTTCACTGAATAGTTCATTGCCACACTTAGCAAGTAATGCTTTATTAGCGGTAACTACATGCTTGCCTTTCTTTAGGGCACTAAGAATAAATTCTTTTGCCGGACTAAGGCCGCCTATCAACTCGACAACTATATCAATCTGAGGGTCATTGATAATCTCGTTGGCATCAGTGGTAAGTAAATTTTTATCTATAGAAAGGCCTCTTTTCTTTATGATGTCTTTATCACATATTTTCTTTATTACAATTTCAATACCTATTTTTTGAGATAACAGAGATTTTCGAAGCTGGAGAATTTTTATTACCCCGCATCCAATATTACCAAAACCGATTAGGCCAATATTAATTTTTCTCAAAGTTTAATTCCTTTCTTAATTTTAATCCGCGCCTTCTACTAGTGGCAAAACAGTTAAATTACCATTTCTTAAGATAATAATTCACCGTTTCCTGTATTATTCCGCGGTGTTTTTCATCTATTGCTAAAAAAACAAGCCGTGTATCATAAATTATATTCTTAGTAATTTCCTTTGATTCCAAAACCTTTGCAAAAATCATGATCGGATTGGGATCAAAGGGCAAGCGAATTTCAAGCGCTAAATTTGTCCCCACTGGAAACTGACAGTTAGTAGTTAACAACATCCCTCCTAAACATAAATTTTTACTTTGCGAGATGTCAGAACCGGAGCTACTTGGAATCACCCTATAAGAAACAATGAACCTGCCTTTTGCGCGGGGAAATTTCCTTCTTTCTTCTCCCTCGTATGCTTTAGTCATATAGCCTCCTTTTAACTTTTAACCAGTTGGATTGTTTTTAACAAACCAATCGACATAATCGCGAATTATTTTTTTTTGTTCCTCATTAAGTTCGATAAACCGCAAACGTGTTTTACACTGAAAAGATTCGATTACTTTTCCTTTTGCATTCAACCAGTGCGAAGGATCAAAGGGTATTTTAAAACGCAATACAAGTACCTGGTCTTTTGTAAAATTCTTATTTGTGCATAACAGAATCCCTTCAGTGCTAATATTTTTAATTGATGTTGAATCCCAGTGAGTAACTTCTGGCTCATCTTCAGAGTATTGAGCCACTAGGACTTTTTCAATCCGAGAAGCCTTTCGTTTTTCATCCATAGTAATAGTTTCCTCCCTTAATCCTTGCTCGCGTTGCTGTCGTGGATTAAATTCGGGGCGACAGGACTTGAACCTGTGACCTCTTGAACCCCATTCAAGCGCTCTACCAAGCTGAGCCACGCCCCGTTTTGCCCTCAATTCTACCAAGTAAAACAATACTAAGCTTATTCTTCCTTGCTTTTTCTTGTCATTAAATCCTTTACTGCCTGACGCGGGGATTTATTCATATAGAGCAACTGATATACCTCTTTAATTATAGGCATATCTACTTTATATTTTAAGCTTAAAGCATAAGCTGATCTTGCCGTTGGTACTCCCTCGGCAACCATCTGCATATGCCGGCAAATTTCTTTTAATTTCTTCCCTTTGCCAATCAATTCTCCTACCATACGATTACGGCTTTGTTTACTTATGCAGGTTGTAACTAAATCCCCCAAGCCGCTTATCCCGCTAAAGGTTTCTAATTTTGCGCCCATAGCCTTACCTAACCTTGAAATTTCTGCAAGCCCCCGAGTAAGAATTGCCGCCTTTGTATTGGTGCCAAAACCTAAACCATCAGATACGCCGCAGGCAATAGCAATTACATTTTTTAAACTACCGCCTAATTCTACGCCAACAACATCGGCATTTGTATAAACGCGAAAGTTTTGCGTACTAAATACTTTTTGAATAACCTTGCGTATTTTTTTATTAGCCGAGGCTACTACAGCAGTAGTCGGAATCAACCTGGCTACCTCTTGAGCAATAGTTGGTCCGGATAGCACAGCAAATTTAACCGAACCAAGCTCCTTGTGCATTATTTCCGATATCCTGTTAGAAGATTTAACCTCAATTCCTTTTGTAACACTTAAAAAGATAGTTTTTTTTAAAAAGCAGCCTCTAATTTTTTTTAGTACCGACCTGCTATATTGCGAAGGAACAGCAAGGACTACGATATCTTTTTCAGCAACTGCGATCTTTATGTCAGTCGTTATTTTAATCTCTTTCGGTATTTTTATGCCCGGTAAAAATTTAGGATTAAGGTGTAACCTGCCTATTTCTTTGACGTAGTTATCAAAAGCACCCCAAAGTGTAACCGGATAACCCTTATTAGAGAGTAAAATAGCTAATGTTGTCCCCCAGCCGCCATCCCCAATCACCGCAATACGCATTTTATCCATGACTAAAGCTTAAAATCCCTCTTTTTATTTGTTCTTAACATTGCCAGGTCCCAGGCATAATCATAAAGATGAAGGCCTTTACTTACAGCGATAATTTCGCCATCTTCGACACCTATCTCCTGGGCAATATATTGTTTTACCAATTGTAATCCACCGAGATTTGACGGAAAACCTCCCCAAAGATCCCAGGAACGAAAATAAAGTATAAAATGCAGCTTACCGTAACGTATACGCGTATCGATCAGCCTTAAACAAGGAGGGTCAATTAATTTTATATCCGAAGGCATTCCAATTTCCATAACAGCCTGATTTGTCCCCGCCCCCTTCTCTTTATAGATTTTTATTACTTCTTCAATCTGATTGACGTTTAAGGGCATTTCGCTGATTAACTCTTTTCCGTTTAGACTCTGTTTAATCCTTACCTTGGGATCAACTAATCTTTCGCCATAAGTATAATCTTCGGTTTCAGTTTTTGCTCCGGTGAGCAAATAACTTAAATACCCCTGAATATAATCCATATCTGTTGGCGCAGGTATGCTCATCCCCTCAGGAATTATTGGGATAATCTGATGTGCCGGTTTACGTACCCTTATGCTAACAAAATCAAATTCCAGCCTCTTCTGCCCTTCATAGCTGCCGCGTGTAATTGTATAAACATGGCCTTTATCTAATATCGTTGATAAGCACTGAAACCAGGCGTCATCCAAGTCAAAAGCATCTATGAAAACTGGTTTTAAAAATTCTTCAGTCATTTATAGGGGGCCTTTTTCTTTCGCATTTTTTACAAACTGTTTGAAAGTGGCTATAATTTGAGCAACGGGCATATTTTTACCGATATAACCGGAGCAGCCAAACTGTTTGCTTTTAGCAATTAAATCCTCGTCGAACCCAAAACCGGTAATCATAATAACAGGAAGATTTTTATGTGTATCCCTTATATTCTTAAGTACCTCTAAGCCGCTCATTCCTGGAAGCTTAATATCCAATAAGACGACATCAAAAACATCATTCTTGAGGTACTCCAATGCTTCTTCTCCGGATGCGCAAGCAACCGAATGGCAATCTTCCCTTTTAAACAAATCCCCAAACAAATCCCTTACTGGAGGCTCATCGTCAACAATCAGAATTTTATAGAGCATGGTTATCTCCTTCCTAAATAAAAGGTAACTTAATAGTAAAGGTTGAACCCTTGTTAACCTGACTCTCTAACTCAATTGACCCATTATGGTTCTCAATAATATTATGACAAATTGATAATCCTAATCCCGTGCCGTCGCTTTTTGTTGAGAAAAAAGGCATAAAAATATCTTTGAGATTATGAGCAGGAATACCCTTGCCTGTATCAATAATTTGAATTTGCGCGTAAAGATTTTTAAAATTACTCGTAATAATTTTGATTAATCCTCCGCTAGGCATAGATTGATAGGCGTTAATAAGAATATTTAAAAATACCTCTTGCAATTGATGTAAATCGCCTTTTATCAGAGGCATATTTTTTTCGAAAGTTTTCTCTATTTCAATCTTAGAAGCGGGTAATTTGTTGTAATGGATCAACGGTAAAACTAGCTCGATTACATCGTTTACGTCAATTGCCTCCAGAACAGGAGTTGATTTGCGAGAAAATTTTAGAATCCTGTCAACAAGTTTGCGAATGCGGTCAGTCTGTGAATTAATTAATGCAAGATTATCCTTAACCTTTTGGCTAAGTTTCTCTGCTTTAAGCATCTCTATTCTTCCGGAAATAACAAAAAGCGGATTATTGATTTCATGCGCCATACCCGCGGAAAGCTGGCCAAGAGCTGCTAACTTTTCAGCCTGAAAAATCTGGTATTCTAATTTTTTTCTCTCAGTCATATCCTTGGCGATAAATATGTAGCCTATAAGCTTTCCTGTTGAATCCAAAAACTGATTAACCGTTAACATAACCGGGATGACTTCTTTATTTTTATTGATAATCTCTGTTTCTGTTTCATATTTACCGAATAAGCGGACTTGCTCCAGAATAAAGGATAAATTAAAAACGTTACCATCAATATTATGTATGGTGCTGATATGTTTAAAGATGATATCACGCTTACTCCAGCCAAGCATTGTTTCGCTACCCATACCAAAATACGTGATGTTACCATCCAGGTTAATTACATATAAAGCATATTCTTTAATACTAGAGAAAATATTCTTTAAGGAGTCATCAATATTTTTTACTGAAGTTTCCCTTTCTTCAATTTCAGTAATATCATGGCCGAAAAGCGCGCTTTCTTCGGTTGTTTGATTATTTTTGTTAAAGATAGGAGTGATACTCCAAGAAATAAGCCTTTCAAGGCCATTTGTACTTAAAATATGACATTGAAAATCTTTGGCTCTTTTATAATTCTTAGAGTCTTCCATTACCGCCTTAAACATCTCTTTTGTCATTATATTGCTTGTACCTTTAAACAAAACTTCAAGCCAATTTTTACTTATGATATCAATGCGATTAAGCCCAACCAACGCCTCAGTTTTCTTATTACAAAATAGAATATTTCCATTACAATCTAAGTAAAGCACCGCTACCGCAGTATTCTCAATTAAATTAGAGAGTTTCTCTTTTATATCTATACCCATTTTTTATCTAAGCGGGAGAGGGGAATCGAACCCCCATTCATAGCTTGGAAGGCTATTGTTCTA